>JAICLE010000058.1 GCA_025927545.1 Gemmatimonadales bacterium | reverse complement strand
TCCCGAACGCCCCGCGGCCGATCATGATCCCGGCGCACCCGGTGTGGGCGCGCATCCGCACCAGGTCCTCCGCAGTCTGAACGTCGCCGTTCCCGATTACGGGGATGTCGAGCGCCTCCACCACGCGCGCGATGTCGTCCCAGTCGGCCTTGCCCGAGAACATCTGCGTCCGTGTGCGCGCGTGCAGCGTGAACGCGCGCGCGCCCGCGTCCTGCATCCGCAGCGCGATGCCCACCGGATCGCGCAGCTCGTCGTTCCAGCCGCTCCGGGTCTTGACCGTGACGGGGAGATGGGCGGCCCCGATGACCGCGCGGATGATCCGCTCCACCAGGTCCAGGTCGCGCAGGCAGCCCGAGCCGCCATTCCGCTGCACCACCTTCTTGACGGGGCAGCCGAAGTTGATGTCGATGAACTCGGGACCGTAGTGCTCGGTGATGAGCCCCGCGGCCTCGGCCATCGCGTTCGGGTCGGCGCCGTAGATCTGGATGCCGATCGGGCGCTCGACCGCCTCGAACTCCGCGCCCTCGAGCGTGTTCCGGATGCGGCGTCGGATGGCCTCGGAGGAGAGGAACTCGGACAGCACCACGTCGGCCCCCATCCGCCGACAGATCTGGCGGAACGGGGCCTCCGACACTCCAGCCATGGGGGCGAGGAGCAGCGGGAAGGCGTGCGCGGAGGGATAAGGCAACTGCATGGGGAGAAAATACTTGGCGGCTTGGCGGGGGGCAATGGAGGGGATAACGATGGTCATCCCGAGGGAGCGGGACCTGCTCCGCCGTACTCGGGCCCTTCCCGGACAGGAGGCCTCCAATTCGTTCGGGATGACACCGCTTGCCACGCCGAGGTCGCCGGTGAGCACGACCGCCGCCCGTGCTGCCAGACCACCGCCTGCTCCGCCGCCGTCAGCCGCCGCCGCCCCGTCGCCCGCGCCATCGTCTCCTCCGGTGCCGAGCAGGAAGCCTACCCTGTTGCGTTCACCAGGTGAGACTACCTCCGCTTCGCAGGGCTCGGACACTGGTGGAGCAGATCCCTCGCTCCGCTCGGGATGCCAGTCCCGCTCGGGATGCCAGTCCCGCTGACACCACATCACCGCTTTGACTCCCTCCCGAGCCCGAATTACCTTGCCGCCACGCCATGCAGCTCTCCGACTTCTTCGCACCGGGCGCGATTTCCCTTGAGCTCCGCGGCAGCAACAAGGACGAGATCCTCGCGGAGCTCGTCGGGCTGCTCGGGCTGGACGACGTTGCGCGCGACTCCCTGCTCCGCATGCTGCTCCGCCGCGAGGCACTCGGCTCCACTGGCGTCGGCCGCGGCATCGCGATCCCGCACTGCCGCTCGCCCGTGGTGGGGCGGCTCCGCCTGGCCTACGGGCACCGGCGCGACGGCGTGGAGTTCCAGACCATGGACGCCCTCCCCGCCCACGACTTCTTCCTCATCGTGGCCCCGCCGCTCGAAGTGTCCAACCAGTACCTCCCGGTGCTCGGCAAGATCGCGCAGTTCGCCAAGGAGCCCGACGTGCCCGAGCGCCTCGCCGCGCTCCGCTCGCCCGAGGAGTTCTTCCGGCTGCTGGGGGAGAAGGGAGTGTAGCCGGTGACCCGCTGGCTCCTGGCCCTGCCGCTGCTCGCGGCGCCGCTCGCCCGCCTCCCGGGCCAGGCCCCGTCCGACCGCCCCGCCCTCGACCGGTTCCACGATTCGCTCGCCGCCGTGCACGACACTGCGGCCCTCCGCTCCCTCCGGCACGAGCTGGCGCGCCGGCACGCCAACGACGCGATCTCCTCCCTTCGCGCCGGGTACGTCGCCCTGCGAATGGCCGAGCTCGGCGCCGATCCCGACGCGGGCGACGCGCGCGCGGAGCTGGCGCGCCTCACGAAGCGCGAGCCCGATTGGCCCTACGCGTGGCACGCGCTCGCCCTGGCCGAGAGCCGGCGAGCCGCCCACGACCGCGCCAACAAGCTCGAGCTGGGCAGCCGCGTGGGGGCGGGGACCCTGGAGCGCGCGCTGGACGACGAGCGCCGCGCGCTCGCGGCGGACCCAGCCTACGTGCCCGCCGCGCTCACGCTCGCCGATCTCGCGCTCGGCCTCCGCGACACCGCGTTCTACGCGGGCGCGCGCGACGAGCTCCGGCGGACGGACGCGGCGCGGTCGCACACAGCCGCTCGGGAATCGGCAGCAGCTCCGGGGCCGGCTTCCGCTCCCGGCGATGCGCCCGCGTCCGAAACCGGCCCCGCTCCTGCTCCCGTCGTCGCTGCCGCCGAGCTCCTGCTGGCGCGCGGCCGCCTGGAGCGCGCGTCGGGCGAGACCGACTCGGCCGTGGCGGCGTTCGCGCGCGCGGTGGCGAGCGCCGCCGCTGCGCCGCTCGCCTCGCTCGCCCGCCTCGAGTTGGCGCGCACGCTGCTCGCCTCCGGCGCCCGGCGCGACGCCACCTCGGCCCGCGCCGAGTTCGACTACTACGCCGCGGCCGCCGACGACGACTCGTCGGTGGTCGCGGGCTTCCGGGCGGACCTGGCCCCGATCGCCACGGACGCGGAGCTCCACGCGCTCGATGACGCGCGCGGGTCCGCGCGCCCGGCATTTTTGCGCCGCTTCTGGACCGACCGCGACCGCGCCGAGCTCCGCCAGGACGGCGAGCGGCTGCGCGAGCACTACCGCCGGCTGCTCTACGCCCGCCGCCACTTCGCCCTCACCACCACCCGCCGCTACTACGGCGGCGCCGACGCCTGGCGCTCCGGCAGCGAGGAGTTGGACGACCGCGGCCTCATCTACGTCCGCCACGGGGAGCCCGAGACCCGGCTTCGGCCGTTCGTCTTCGGCCTCATGCCCAACGAGACCTGGCGCTACGGCCGCGCCGACGGCGATCTGCTGCTCCACTTCAGCGCCGGCTACGACGAGTCGGGCGGCGGCGACCTCTACGACTACCGGCTGGTCGAGAGCGTGCTCGACCTGCGCGGCGCATCGGACGCGCCGAGGGACCAGCTCCTCCTCTCGCGGCAGCCGCTGTCACCGGTGTACGGGCGCATGCTCAACTGGGGGCAGTATGGCGCCGCACGCGCCCGCGGTCAGGAGCGCGGGATCGGCGCCGCCAGCGTCGAGTACGGCACTACCACGGACAGCTACGAGCTACGGTTCGCGAGGCGGCTCACTGCCTACGCCGATCTCGTGGCCGTGGGAAGCCGAGGCGGAGTGCCGCTCGCGCACTTCGTGTTCGCCATCGGGCCGGCGGAGACCACGCCCCAGCGGGATGCGGGCGGCGTGAGCTACCCGGTGCGCGTGCGGCTCGTGGCGCTCGACGCCGCCGGCCACGCGGTGGCGCATGCCGACACCGCGCTCGGCCTCGCCCTCAGGCGACCGCTCCTGAGAGGTCAGTACCTGATCGGTCGCGTGGAGCTGCCGCTGCCGCCGGGCGCGTGGAGCTGGCGCGCCGCCCTCCAGCAGGGCGACAGCGCGGGCGTGGTGCTGCCGCGGGACAGCGTCACCCTGTCACCACCGGGACCGGCGCTCGCGCTCAGCGATCTGGCACTCGGCTTCCGGCCGGCCAGCGCGCGCTGGCTTGCGACCCCCGCCGACACGGTGCTGCTCACGCCGTTCGAGCTGTTCCCCGAGGGCAGCCAGGTGGAGCTGTACTACGAGGCCGGCGGCGCCCGTCCCGGCGAAGCCTACCGCCACGAGATCGGCGTGTTCCGGGTGCGAGGGGACGATCGCGCCGAGGACCGGCCAGTGGTGAGGCTGCGGGTGGAGGAGCGCTCGGCGGGCAGCGTGATCCGCACGCACCGAACGCTGCAACTGACTCGGCTCAAGCCCGGTCGGTACGTCGTCGAGGTGAAGCTTACGGGGCCGGACGGACAGGTCGCAGCGCGGCGGCGGGAGATCCGGGTGGTGAAGCGGGCGCGGTGAGGGGAGTGGGCGCCGCTGGCATGCCGCCCGAGACTGTCATAGCCGAGGGGGATTGTAACTGTCGGAGCGGAACTGTCATCCCGAGGGAGCGAATGCGACCGAGGGATCTGCTCGGCGGGTTTCCGGAAAGGCGAGCCGGAGCCCTCGCTCCGCTCGGGATGCCAGTGCTGCCTCGGGGATGACAGCGCCGCCCACACGTTGACGGCCCGGCCCTCCCCACTCACCCCGCCGCCGAGTCCTCGAGCTGCCCCAGGTGCGCATCCATCTCCGCGTCCATCAGCCTCCGCAGCTCGATCAGCCGCAGCGCGTAAGCCTGGAGCGCGCGGTCGGTGTCGGTCTCCGGTGTCCAGGGCGGCACCGACCGTGGCCTTCCCTGCTCGTCCAGGGCGACGAACACGATCACGCAGTGGCCGGTCCGAGTGAGCTCGGGCTGCTTGGGATCCCGCGCGTAGATGTCCACGGCCACGTGCAGGCTGGTGCGGCCGGTGCGGATCACGAGCGCGCGGAGCTCGACCACCTCTCCGACGTGAATCGGCCGGAGGAAGCGGAGCCCGCCGACGTAGATGGTGACGCAGTACCCGCCGGTCCACCCCGCCGCGCAGGTGTAGCCGGCCTGATCGATCCACTTCATCACCGCGCCACCGTGCACCTTGCCGCCGAAGTTGACGTGCGCGGGCTCGGCCAGGAAGCGCAGGGTGATGGCGCGCGGGCGGTTCATTCCCACTCGATGGTGGCGGGCGGCTTGGAGCTCACGTCGTACACCACGCGATTCACTCCGTCCACCTCATTGGCGATGCGGTTCGAGATCCGGGCGAGCACCTCGGGCGGGAATGGGAACCAGTCGGCGGTCATCCCGTCGCGGCTGGTCACGGCGCGGAGCGCGATCACCTGATCGTAACTCCGGAAGTCGCCCTGGACGCCGACCGACCGGATGGGCAGCAGCGCGGCGAAGGCCTGCCAGATGTCGTCATAGAGTCCCGCCGCGCGGATCTCCTCGGTGTAGATGTGGTCCGCGAGCCGAAGCATCTCCAGCCCCTCGGCGGTGACCTCGCCGAGAATCCGGATGGCGAGCCCCGGCCCCGGGAACGGGTGTCGGCCCACCATCTCTTCCGGCAGCCCCAGCTCGCGGCCCACTTGCCGCACCTCGTCCTTGAACAGTTCGCGCAGGGGCTCGAGCAACCTGAACGGCAGCCGCTCGGGCAGGCCGCCCACGTTGTGGTGGGTCTTGATCGTCACCGACGGGCCGCCCGTCGGCGAGAACGACTCGATCACGTCGGGATAGAGCGTCCCCTGCACCAGGAAGCCCACGTCGTTTCCCACCGCCCGGGCCTCGGTCTCGAACACCTCGATGAAGGTGTGGCCGATCCGCCGCCGCTTCTCCTCCGGGTCTGCCACGCCGGCCAGCCGCTCGAGGAACAGCGCGCCCGCATCCACCACCCGGAGGTCGATGCCCAGGTGCCGCCGGAAGGTGGCTTCCACCTGGTCGCGCTCGTGCAAGCGCAGGAGTCCATGATCCACGAAGATGCAGGTGAGCCGGTCACCCACGGCCCGGTGCACCAGCACCGCCGCGACCGACGAGTCCACCCCGCCCGAGAGCCCGCAGATGACCCGCTGGTCGGGACCCACGAGCTGGCGGATCCGCTCGATCTCGGTCTCGACGAAATGCCCCGGCGTCCAGTCCGGCGTGACGCCGCAGACCTCGAATAGAAAATTGTTGAGGATCTCGCCACCCCGCGGCGTGTGGGCCACCTCGGGATGGAACTGCACGCCGAACAGCGGGCGCACGGTGTGCTCGAACGCGGCCACCGGCGAGTTGTCGCTCGAGGCGGTGACGCGATAGCCGGGCGGCGGCACGTCCACGTGGTCGCCGTGACTCATCCAGACCGGCGTCTCTTCGCCCCGGCCGAAGCCGCGGAAGAGCCGTCCGCCCTCGACGGTCACATTGGCGCGGCCGTACTCGCGGCGGGAGGCGCGGGTGACGTTGCCGCCGGAGAGCTGGGCCAGGAGCTGCATGCCGTAGCAGAGGCCGAGCACGGGCGTGCCCAGCTCGAGGAGGGCGGGATCGGCGGTGGGCACGCTTTCGCCGTAGACCGAGTTGGGGCCGCCGGAGAGGATGATGCCCTTCGGCTTCCAGTCGCGAATCCAGCTCACGCTGCGTGTGGGAGGATGGATCTCGCAGTAGACGTGCGCCTCGCGCACCCGGCGCGCGATGAGCTGGGTGTACTGGGAGCCGAAGTCGATGATGAGGACGCCGTCGTGGTGCTGGGGCACGGTACGTGTTTGCTCCTGTGGACTAGATCGGGCCCGAACTGATATCCCGAGCGCGGGCGCCGTCAACGACCATCCGGGCGCCGCGCGCGACGACAGTCCCGTTCACGGCGACATCCGCTCGCTGCGGTAGAGATCCTCTACACTTTCCCGCTGCCGCGCCACCCACCAGTCACTCCCGTCCACGACCACTTCCGCCGGTCGCGGGCGCGAGTTGTAGTTGGACGCCATCACGAACCCGTACGCGCCGGCGCCGAGCACGGCGAGCCGGTCGCCGGCGACGACGTCCGGGAGCACCCGGTCGAGCGCCAGGAAGTCGCCCGTCTCGCAGACCGGCCCCACCACGTCCGCGCGCACAGGCGGGCGCCCCCCTGCCTCGAGCTCGACGATCTCGTGGTAGGCGTGATAATGGCTCGGCCGCACCAGATCGTTCATCCCCGCGTCTACCACCACGAATTCCTTGCCGCCCGAGTGCTTCCGGTAGAGCACTTCGGTGAGCAGCACGCCGGCGCTGCCCACCAGGAACCGGCCGGGCTCGAGGTAGACGGTGTACCCGCTGGGCGCCAGGAGTGGAACCACCGCCTGGGCGAAGCGCTCGGGGTCCATCGCGGGCTCGTTGCCGTAGCGGATTCCGAGCCCGCCGCCGATGTCCAGGACCCCGATCGGGTGCCGACCCTCGGCACGCAGGCGCGCCGCCAGCTCGAGCAGGCGCTCGATGCCCTGCCGGAAGGGCGCGACGTCGGAGAGCTGGCTGCCGAGGTGCATCGCGAGCGTCGTGAGCTCGAGCCGCGGGTGGCGCGCGATGAACGCCGCGGCCGCGCCCACCTGATCCACCGGCACGCCGAATTTGATGCCGCTCTTGCCGGTGGAGATGTAGGGGTGGGTGTCGGTGGTGACGTCCGGATTGACCCGGATCCCGACCGCGACGTCGCTCCCCGCCCCCTCGGCGATGCGGCCCAGCCGGTGCAGCTCCTCGACCGACTCGACGTTCAGGTGGCCCAGCCCCGTGCGCACCGCCTGCCGGAGCTCCGCGTCCGACTTCCCCACCCCGCTGAACACGATCCGCTCCGGCGCGAATCCGGCCGCCAGCGCGCGCGCCAGCTCGCCCCCGGAGACGATGTCGGCGCCCGCGCCGAGCTCGCGCAGTATGCCCAGCACCGCCAGCGTGCTGTTGGCCTTGACGGCGTAGCAGATCCGGCGCGACAGCGGCTGGAGTGCCTGATCGAGCGATCGGTACCGCTCGCGGATGGCCTCGGCGTTATAGACGAAGACCGGCGTTCCCACCTCGGCGGCGATGGCCGAGAGCGGTACGCCGCCCAGGTGCAGCGCGCCGCCCTGGCGCGCCAGCCCGGCGTCGGCGAAACGGGTGTCGGTCAGTACGCCCTGGCCCACACGGCCTCGGCGACGCTCGGCAGACCGCACCACATGCAGGTGGCCGGAGGCTCGGGCGAGCGGTACTCCGGATCCGGGAGGACGCGGATCGTCGCCTTGGTCTGCTCCTTGATCTCCGCTTCGCACTCGGCGCGGCCGCAGAAGCCGGCGTAGACGAAGCCGCCGCTCCCGTCGATGTGTTGGAGGAACTGCTCCTTTGTGGCGCCGCGTATGGTGGCGGCTTCCACCCGGGCGCGCGCCGTCTCGAGCAGCGCCGTCTGCATGCGCTCCATCTCCTGGGGGATCCGGGCCGCGATTCCCTCCACCGGCAGCGTCTCCTTCTTTCCTCCGGTCCGCCGGACGAGCACCACCGCGCCCGCCGCCACGTCGCGGGGCCCGATCTCCAGCCGGAGCGGGACACCGCGGCCCTCCCATTCGTAGTACTTGGCCCCTGGCTTCATCCCGGTGCGCGCGTCGAGGTGGACCCGGACGCCCGCGCCGGCCAGCTCGCGCTTGACCCGCTCCGCGGCCTCGAGCACCGTGGCGCGCTCGTCGTCGGTGCGGTAGATCGGGACGATCACCACCTGGTACTGCGCCAGCCGCGGCGGCGTCACCAGGCCGGCATCGTCGCCGTGCGTCATGATGAGTGCGCCGACCAGGCGGGTGGAGACGCCCCATGACGTGTTCCACACGTGGTCCAGGTCGCCCGAAGCCGTCTGGAAGGTGACCTCGAACGCGCGCGCGAAGTTCTGGCCCAGATTGTGGCTGGTCCCGGCCTGCAGCGCCTTGTTGTCCTGCATCAGCGATTCGCAGCTGTAGGTCCGCACCGCGCCGGCGAAGCGCTCGCTGTCGGTCTTCCGCCCCGTCACCACCGGCATCGCCATCCACTCTTCCATGAACGTACGGTAGACGCCGAGCATGCGCCGCGCTTCCTCCTCGGCCTCGGCCTCGGTGGCGTGGGCGGTGTGGCCCTCCTGCCAGAGAAACTCCGTGGTGCGGAGAAACAGTCGAGTCCGCATCTCCCAGCGCACCACGTTGGCCCACTGGTTGATGAGCACCGGCAGGTCGCGGTAGCTCTGGATCCACTTGGCGTACATCGAGTAGATGATCGTCTCGGAGGTCGGCCGGACGACGAGCGGCTCCTCCAGCTCCTTGCCCCCACCGTGCGTGACCACCGCCGTTTCGGGAGCGAACCCCTCGACGTGCTCGGCCTCGCGGGCGAGGAAGCTCTGCGGGATGAACAGCGGGAAATAGGCGTTCTGGTGGCCGGTGTCCTTGAACATCTGGTCGAGGGCGCGCTGCATCTGCTCCCAGATGGCGTAGCCATTGGGCCGGATGACCATGCACCCGCGCACCGGGCTGTAGTCGGCCAGCTCGGCGCGCGCGATGAGCTCGTTGTACCAGGCGCTGAAGTCCGCAGCGCGCGTCGTGAGGGCCTTCGTGTCCGCCATTGCTGCTCCTCTACTGTTCCGGGCTGACCGGAGTGGGGTATTCACCACGGAGGCACAGAGGACACGGAAGGTTCCCAATACGGGAAGGCACCGTGGATCCGACGACACCAACAACCTGGTGGTGGCTCCCCGTCCCGATGCGCTCCGTTTCCCAATCCCTCGGTGTTCCTCCGTGCCCTCTGTGCCTCCGTGGTGAATCAGTTCCTGACCATCTCCGACAACCGCTCGAGGGCCCGATCCCGAGGGACGCCGGCCTGGCCCTTTCCCGCGAGGTCCTTGATCACAACTTCTCCCCGCGCCCGGTCGTCCGGCCCGATGACCACCGCGAACCGCGCGTTCCGGGCGTCCGCGAGTTTGAGCTGCTTGCCGACGGCCTGCGCGCCGAGCGCGTACTCGGCCCGGAACCCCGCGTCGCGCAGCTCGTGCGCCAGCGCCAGGACGTGCGGCAGGTCCGCTTCCGTAATGGCGGCCAGAAAGACGTCGATGCTCGACGTATCGGCGGGCACCAGCCCGCGCTCGCGCAGCAGCTCGGCGAGCACGACGTCGCCCATGCCGAAGCCGAGCGCGGGCAGGGCCACTCCGCCCAGGGCCTCGAGGAGATCGTCGTAGCGCCCGCCGCCGCAGATGGCGCGAAGCGTCCGGCCGGCGTCGAACAGCTCGAACACGGTGCCGGTGTAGTACGCCAGGCCGCGAACGATCGTAAGGTCCACCTCGACGAAGTCCGCCAGGCCCATGGCCGCGAGCGCATCCACCACCCGCCGGAGCGAGGCGCCGGCCGCGGGCCCGCCCGGGACCTTCGCCAGCGCCGCCTCGACCGCGGCCAGCCCCCGGAGCGCCGCCACCGCAAACACCCCCTCCGCCGCTTCGGTTGAAACTCCGGCGGCAATCAGTCGCTGGGCGAGCGCACCGCGTTCCATCCGTTCGATCTTGTCTACCGCCTCGTACGCGTCGGGGAGCTGCGGCTCCGTCACGCCGGCGCCCAGAAGCAGCGCGTGCAGCACCCGCCGATCGGACAGGCGGACCCGCACGTCCGACGGCCCGAGCCCGAAGGCTCGCACCACGTCCAGGGCGAGCGCGATGATCTCGGCATCGCCGAGCGGACCGGGCTCGCCGATCAGGTCGCAGTTGAGCTGGAAATGCTCTCGAAGACGCCCCCGTTGCTGCCGCTCGTAGCGGAAGAGCTGGGGGATGGAGAACCAGCGGATCGGCTTCTTGAGTCCGTTGGCGCGGGCGGCCACCATGCGCGCCAGGGTGGGCGTCATCTCCGGGCGGAGTGCCACCTCTCGCCCGCCCTTGTCGGTGAAATTGTAGAGCTGGCCCACGATCTCGTCGCCGCTCTTGGCGGTGTAGAGCTCGAGCGGCTCGAGCGGCGGCCCGTCGTACTCCTCGAACCCGTACCGCATGGCGACGGTCCGCCAGGTCCGGAAGATATGGGTGCGGAGCGCGAGATCGGCGGGGTAAAACTCCCGAAAGCCCGGCAGGGCCTTGGTTTGCATGGGGAGAACATAGTGGGGTCCCGAGAGCTACACCACCTCCATCCCGAGGGCGGTCATCACGTCACCGACGGTGTGAAAGGAGCCGGTCACCAGGACCGTCCCGGCGCCGTCCTGCACCGTGTCCAGCGCCTGACCGAAGTCGGGCACGAGCGTCCAGGACGCCCGTGCCGGCGGGCGGCCCCGGTTTCTCAACCAGCGGCGCAGCCAGACGGCGTTCCACCCGCGGCTCGCGGCGGTGGGTGCCACGGTGAGGATCCCCCGATCGATCACGCGATCGAGCTGAACCAGCATCTCTGGCCACTCCTTGTCGCCCAGAATGGAGACGAGGGCGTGAATTGGCCGAGGCGGCGGCAGGAGCTCGAGGGCCCGCACCAGCGCACGAATCCCGTCGGGGTTGTGGGCAACGTCGAACAGCCACTTGCCGCGCCGGTCGAGGCGGCCGGGAACGTGTGCCCCGGCGAACCCGGCCTCGATGGCCGCGCGCGGAGGCCGATACGGCTCGGGGAGAGCCATCAGCACTCCGTACGCGACGCCCGCGTTCCGCCGCTGGTGCTCGCCGGCCAGGCTCAGCGGCCCGGACCACTCGTAATCGGGCGGGAGCACCCGAATGTCGGCGCAACCCCGCGGGTCCAGCCGTGCCACCGCCTTCCGGGCCTCGCGCCGGAGCACGTTAACGAGCGACGGGTCACGCTCGCCGATCACGAACGGCCGCCCCGGCTTGGCGATTCCCGCCTTCTCGGCCGCGATCAGCTCCAGCGTGTCACCCAGGTACTTCATGTGATCGCGCTCGATCTTCGTCACGGCACTCACCAGGGGCCGCAGCACGTTCGTGCTGTCGAGCCGCCCTCCAAGGCCCACCTCGGCCACCACGACCTCGGCCCCCCGTGCCGCGAAATCGGCGAACGCGATGGCGGTGCTCGCCTCGAAGAAAGTTGCCTTGCGCTCCAGAATGAGCGGCCGGAGCCGGTCGGTCCACATTGCCATCGCGGCTTCCGAGATCGGTACGCCGTCCACCCGGATGCGCTCGCGGAACGAGGAGAGATGCGGCGAGGTGTAGAGTCCCACCCGCCACCCCGCCTCCCGGAGCGCCGAGGCAACGAGCGTGGAGACGCTTCCCTTGCCGTTGGTCCCGCCGATATGGATCGACGCCATCAGCTCGTGGGGGCTGCCCAGCTCCTTCAGCAGCGCCCGCGTGGTGGCGAGGCCGAACTTGATGGTGGTTGTTCGGGGGAAGAGGAAGGCGACGGCTTCGGCGTAGGTCATCGCGGGGGAAGGACGGAAGGTTGGAAGGACGGAAGGGAGCGCGGGCACCGGCACCCCGAGCGGCGCTGTCATCCCGACCCTGAGCGCTGCTATGGGGTGGGATCTACTCTGCCGCAGTTCGAACGCGGCCCGGCAAGATCCCTCGCTCCGCTCGGGATGACAGTGCCGCCCGAAGGCACCTTCCGTCCTTCCGTCCTTCCAACCTTCCGCCGTCAGCTCAGCTCGGCGTATTCCAACTGCGGCCGCTGGCCCTGCATGTGCCGCAGCAGCCGGGCGGTGGTGTCGCGGAGGGACCCGCGCGGGACCACGTCGTCGATCTGGCCGTGCTCGAGCAGAAACTCCGCCGTCTGGAACCCTTCCGGAAGGTCCTGACCGATGGTCTGCTTGATTACCCGCTGGCCGGCGAAGCCGATCAGTGCCCCGGGCTCGGCCAGGATCACGTCACCCTGCATGGCGAACGACGCCGACACGCCGCCGGTCGTCGGATCGGTGAGAATGGAGATGTACGGGACGCAGTCGCGATAGAGCTGGGCGATGACCGCGGAGGTCTTGGCCATCTGCATGAGGGAGAGCACGCCTTCCTGCATCCGTGCCCCGCCCGAGGCGGAGACGATGACCAGCGGAATCTTCCGCTCGTGCGACCGCCGCGCCAGCCGGGCGATCTTCTCGCCCACCACCGACCCCATCGATCCCCCCATGAAGGCGAAGTTCATCACCCCCAGGTTGAACGGGAGGCCGTCGAGCCGCGCGGTGCCGGTGAGGATGGCGTCGGCCTCGCCGCCCTTCTTCCGGGCGGCGGCCAGCCGTTCGGGGTAGCTCTCGAACTCCAGCGGATCGACGGACCGGAGCCCCGCCCAGAGCTCGCGCCACGTCCCCGGATCGGTCAGCAGCCCGACGTACTCCTCCGCGCCGATCCGCCGGTGCCGCCCGCATTCCGGGCAGACGTTCAATGCTTTCTCGAATTTTTCCCGGATGTCGATGTGTCCGCAGCCGTCGCACTTTTCCCACGCGTCCGGTGGGATCTCGAGGCGTTCGCGCTGGGACGTACGCGGCTTGCGTTCCTTCTTGAACCATGCCATGACGGCCATAGATGTGGTATCGCCGGGGTGAAGGATGCAAGGGGCGACGAGCGAGCATGGAATCTCGGGCATCCCTGCCCCAAACGCTAGGCCTTGACAGTTAAGTGGCTGTCAAATATCAGGATAGCCTGACTGGCGGGAATCCCACGCCACCCGGAAGGCCAGCCCCAGGCAGAGGGAGCAGATGATGAAGAAGGATCCGCCGTAGGAGAAGAATGGCAGCGGGATCCCGGTGATCGGCATCAGGTTGACGGTCATGCCGACATTCTCGAAGACGTGGGTGAAGAACAGGCCGAGGATGCCGAACGTCACCAGGCTGCTGAAGCTGTCGGTGGCCCGCCGGGCGATGCGGAGCAGCGCGAGAAAGAGCGCGAGAAAGAGCGACAGCGCGATCATGACGCCGAGGAAGCCAAGCTCTTCGCCCACGATCGGGAAGACGAAGTCGGTGTGCTGCTCCGGCAGGAACGCGAGTCGCTTCTGGGGACCCTGGGTGTAGCCGGTGCCGAACCAGCCGCCGGAGCCGATCGCCACTCGCGACTGGATGGCGTGATAGCCGGCCGCGCGGGGATCGGCCTCGGGGTTGAGAAAGGTGAGCAGGCGGTTCTGCTGGTACGGCTCCAGGCGCTTCCAGAGCGGCAGAGCGACGGCGCCCATCGCCACGTTGAGGCACCAGACCACCGTGGCGTCGTAGATGTACGGCCGCCAGAGCACCAGCAGGGTGGTGAAGCCCACCATCCACGCGCCCCATGCCCAGTTGTTGAACGCCAGCAGCAGGCTGAGCCCGGGCGAGGCGACCATGAACAACAGCCGCGGCCGCACGCCGGCCCAGAACAGCATGGCGAACGCAATCCCGATGAAGACGATGGCGCTACCGAGATCCGGCTGTTTGAGCACCAGCAGGAACGGCACGCCGACGATGAGTCCGGGCACGAGCAGGTCGCGGAGCGAGCGGGGCGGCTCCTTCCGGCCCGAGAGGTAGCGCGCCAGCATCAGTACGGTCGCCACCTTGGCGAGCTCGGACGGCTGGCCGATCTGGTGGCCCCCGACCGACAGCCAGCTGTGGCTGCTCTGCGCGGTTCCCGCGCCGGTCCCGACCACCAGCACGACGCCCAGGAGAGCCAGGCTGAATGCGTAGAGAGCGGGCGCGAGCCACTCGAGGAGGCGCAGCGACACATGGAACACGACCCACCCCGCCGCGACCCCGACGAGAAACCAGATGAACTGCCGGTACCACACGCCCGCGGCATGGGTCGGCACGTCGGTCTGCCCCGCCGAGTAGAGCGTGAGCAGGCCGAAGAGCATGAGCCCGAGGCTGACCCAGAGCAGCCGGCGGTCGAGCGCCGCGCTTCTCACCGCGGAGCCGCCGCCCGACGGGCGCTGTCGGCCTGGGCCTGTGCGGCGGCGGAGTCGGGATCGAGCTCGACCGGCCGCGGGGCGGTGTCCTGCGGGCTGGCCGTCTCGTCCAGCAGCACCTTCACCTTGATGGGTCCGGCGACGTCGGGTCCGAGGATGTAGCGCCGGAGCGCGCGCACCACGTACGGCGCCACGGTCGTGCCGTGCTTGGCGAACTCCATGATTCCGCCGACCACCAGCTCGGGCTTGTCGGCCGGCGCGAAGCCGATGAACCAGCCGTGGTCCTCGCCGTGGGGGTTCTGGGCGGTTCCCGTCTTGCCCGCCACCGCGAGGTCGGCGTGCCGGCTGGCCGAAGCGGTGCCGTGCTCGACCACGGCGATGAGCGCGCGCCGGAGCCCGTCCAACTGCTCGGGGGTGAGCCCCAGCGACCGCGGCTTGGCGCCGGCCGGGTGCACGAGGTAGGGTGCGGCGGCGTTGCCATCGCCGGCCAGTCCCTCGTAGAACCGCATCATGTTGATGACCGTCTGGGTGTTTTCCCCCTGCCCGATCGAGAAATTGAGCGTCGTGGCCGGCGGGCTCCAGTGGCGCGGGCCATAGAGCCGGTCGAAGTAGGCGGTGGTGGCCGGATAGATCGGATCGACCTCGTTCTCCAGGTCGATGCCGCTCTTGTCCCGGAAACCCATCAGCACGCCGTCCTCGACGATGGCGTCCAGGCCCAGGCGCAGGCCGAGCTGGTAGAAGTACACGTCGCAGCTCGAGGCCACCGCGCCGACCAGATCGAGCGAGCCGTGGCCCTCTTTCTTCCAGCAGCGGAATACCCGGTTCCCGAGCCGCATGCCGCCCCGGCACGGGGCCGGCATGTGGGTGTCGAGCCCGATGAGCCCGCGCTTGAGCGCCATCGCGGCAATGGCCAGCTTGAAGGGCGAGGCCGGCGGGTAGCGGGTCTGGATGGCGCGGTTGAGGAGCGGGCGGGCCTCGTCCTGGTTGAGCGCGCGCCAGAGCGCGGCTGAGATCCCGCCGACGAACGCGTTCGGATCGTAGGTCGGCGCGGAGTAGAGCGCCCGCACCTGGCCGGACGGGGTCATGGCCACCATCGCGCCGCGGATGCCCGCGGGCCACATGCTGTCGATGTACTTCTGCAGGTCGAGGTCGATCGTGGTCGTGATCGGCCGGCCGGGCGTCGGCGGGAGCGTCGCGGCGCTCGCCTCCTCGCGCACCAGGCGTCCGCGGGCGTTCACCTCGATGTAGCGCACGCCCTCGCCGCCGCGCAGGGTGTCGTCGTACTCGCGCTCGAGTCCCGCCTTGCCGACGATCGAGCCCAGCCCGGCGCCGGGATACCGGCCGGCGCTGAGATCGGACTCCGTGACCTCCGAGACGTAGCCGACCAGGTGCGCCACCGCCCTGCCCGACGGGTAAAGCCGCTTGGGCTCCGACTGGATGACCAGTCCCGGCAGCACGGCGCGGTGCTCCTCCAGCCGGGCCACGGTCTCGAACGTCGCGTCGCCGAACACCACCACCGGCTGGTAGCGCGCCGCCGCGTAGCGCCGGACGATCTCGGTGACGTCGGAGGTATCCAGCGGGACGAAGTGGCCCACGGTCGCCAGCACGGCCCGGAGCGAATCCCGGTTCGGCGCCAGCAGCTTGACCGAGTAGCCCGGAACGTTCTCGGCGATGATCTCGCCGTGGCGATCGAAGATGGCCCCGCGCGGCGGCGTCAGCGGAATCGGGCGGAGCCGGTTGGTCTCCGCCTTGAGCTGGAATTTGTCGTGCTGAAGGATCTGGGTCCGGAAGAAGGCGCCGGACAGCACCAGGAAGGCGCCGATCAGGATCCAGCGCGCCACGTCGGCGCGCTCCCGCACCCGGTACGAATCGAAACCGTTCACGTCACGCGTCCAGCCGGATCGAGAACCATTCCCGGAAGACCACTAGTACGAGCAGCGCGAACAGCGCCGAGGTGAGCGCCTGGAGCGGGCTGTAGACGGCGAGCTCGGCCAGCAGGGGCCGGTCGCCGGTCCCGCTCACCGCGAGCACCAGCAGGTCACGGATCCAGAGTCCCACCGCGACGAACGCGGCGTTGACCAGCAGGTTGTCCGCAAAGAATACCGCCCGGCCCCAGGATGCGAGATACGCCACCACCGTGTGCGCCAGGGCGCCCGCCCCGAAGCGAGCCGGCGTCAACGCGTCGGCAGCCAGTCCGACGAGGAACCCCGCCAGCGCGGCGGCGCCGGGGCCACTTCGCATGGCGTACAGCATGAGCCCGACGAACAGGAAGTCGGGGCTCACCCGCGGGCCCCAGAGGCGCGGGCGGACGTAGAAGTGCAGCACCACCAGCAGCAGGAGCACGCCGGCGAGCTGGAGCCGGCTGGCACGGGCGTGGATCATCGGGCCGAGTCTCCCGGCCCGACCGCGGGTGCAGGCCTCGGGCGGGGCTTGGGCGGGGCCGCCTGCGCCGACGAATCCGCCAGCCGCACCCGCTCGACCGAATCGGCCGGCTGTGCCCGGACGGCGGAATCGCTGGGGTACGCCCGCGCCATGTCCCCGCCCGGGGCGACCAGCACGAGTACGTGCGCCGCGGACCCGGGATTGGCCGCCGGCAGCAGCCGGTAGACCCGCTCCCATCCGGCTTGCTCGCGGATCACGCCCGTCACGGTGCCCACCGGAATGCCTTTGGGGTACACCCCGCCGAGGCCGGACGACAGCACCAGCGTGCCGGCCGGCACCGAATCACGATAGGGAACGCCACGAAATTCGAGCGCCCCGTCCACGCCGTCGGCGCCCGTGAACGGTGCCACGACCCCGGCCGCGTTCCCCGTGACGGTGAACGCACTGACCCGGAATTCCGGATGCGCCCAGGTCATGACGACGCTGGTTCGCGCGGAGGCGTTGAGCACCACCCCGATCAGCCCTTCGGGGGCGAGCACCGGGTCGAAGGCGGCCACGCCGTCGCGGGTGCCCACGCTCAGCAGGAGCGTGCGCCCGTCGGTAGCTTGGGCCTGGTGCAGTACCTCGGCGGCAACGTAGGGGCTGGACGTCCGGCGGCTGAGCGAGAGCAGTTGGCGGAGCCGCTCGTTCTCCGCGAGAAGCGAGGGCAGTGCCTGGGCGCGGTAGGCGGCCGAGTCCCGTTCGGCGGTGATGATGCGGAGCCGGTCCCGGCTGGTCCGCCCCTCCTCGGCCCGGGCCTGGAGCCACACGACCGGGGCGAGGACGGTCTCCCGGAGCGCGGCGGCGATGCCCAGCCCCCAACTGTCGGGCGAGACGAGTGCGAGGAGGGCCAGGCCGAGGCAGACGAGGAACATCACGGTGTCCCGGCGCGTGTACGAGCGTTCCGACGCGCTGGCCATGCTCAGACAGACAAGACGCTGCGGTATTTCTCGTAGTCGTCGAGAATCCGGCCGGTCCCGCGCACCACGCAGGTGAGCGGGTCCTCGTCCACATGGATCGGGAGCCCGGTCTCCTGCGCCAGCAGGATGTCGAGCCCGCGGATGAGCGCGCCGCCGCCGGTCATCACGATCCCGCGGTCCACGATATCGCTGGCCAGCTCGGGCGGCGTGATCTCGAGCGCGCGGCGGACCGCGTCCACGATCTGCTGGATGGGCTCCTGCACCGCTTCACGGATCTCGGTGGAGTGCACCCGCACCGTCTTGGGGATGCCGGAGACGAGGTCGCGTCCCTTGACCTCCATCTCGCGCTCGTCGCCGGTGGGCGCGGCGGAGCCGATCTTGATCTTGATCGCCTCGGCGGTCGGCTCGCCGACCAGGAGGTTGTAATTCTTGCGCATGAACTGGACGATGGCCTGGTCGAGCTCGTCGCCGCCGGTTCGGATGGAGGTGTCGGACACGATGCCGGAGAGCGCGATCACCGCGATCTCCGTGGTGCCCCCGCCGATATCGATCACCATGTTGCCCGTAGGCGTCTCGACCGGGAGGCCCACGCCGATGGCCGCGGCCATCGGCTCGGCCACCATCAGGACCTGCTTGGCGCCGGCGGTCTCGGCCGAATCGCGCACCGCCCGGCGCTCGACCTCGGTGATGCCCGACGGCACGCAGACGATGACCTTGGGCTTCACCCGGAAGACGTGCTTGTCGATGATGGTCTTGAGAAAGTACCGCAGCATCTTCTCGGTCACGTCGAAGTCGGCGATGACGCCGTCCTTGAGCGGCCGCACCGCGAGGATGCCGTCCGGCGTCCGGCCGAGCATGCGCTTGGCCTCGAGCCCGATGCCCTTGATCCGGCCCGTCGCCTTCTCGATCGCGACCACGGACGGCTCGTTCAGCACGATGCCCTCGCCCTTCACATAGACGAGAGTATTGGCCGTGCCGAGATCCACCGCGATTTCATTCGCGGGAAGCCAGGTCATCAGATTCAGGGACGGAAGCTTCATCGGGTCGCCGTGAGGCGCATGGGTGACAAGGTAAATGGGCGCTCGTGGATCGGGAAGCTGTGCTTCGCACGCATG
>JAICLE010000150.1 GCA_025927545.1 Gemmatimonadales bacterium | reverse complement strand
CCATCTACCTCTGGTTCCGCCGCCGCGGGTGGCTGCGGGAATGAGCCTTCTGGCGGTGGGACTCGCGGCGCTCCTCGGCGCCGGCGCCGGCTGGGCGCTGGGCCGCCGGCGGGAGGGGCTGCCGCTGCTCGCCGCGGGCGTGGGACCACACCTGCTTCCCGACCCGGCGCTGGAGTGGTTGCGCCGCATCTACGGAGCCCTGGGCGTGTGGGTGACGGAGCTCGATCCGCGCGAGGAGGGACCACACGCCGAGCGGATCGTGGACGCGGAGCGCCTTTCAGTCGCTCAGATCTCGGCGGTGGACCGCCGGCTCGAACGGGCGAGGGATCAGGAGCAGAGCGGCGCCGAGCGCATGGACAGCGGCACCCTCGTGTTCCGCGCGGGCGCGGGCACGGCGGTCGGCGTGCTCCTGCCCGATGGCTTCGAGCCGCACCGGCTCGGGCTCGTCGAGGCGGACCTTCGCCGGCTGCTCGACGGCGTGCGCCGGCGGCCGCATATGGTCGCCTTGGCGCAGGCGCAGAGCCACGACGCCTCGCTCGAGTCCAGCGGCAGCGTAGGCCTCCGCCTCGCCTACCAGCTCGAGCGGGCGCTCGACGCGCAGGTCGTCGTGGCGGCGCGCGAGACGCTCAGTGAAACGGAGCGCCAGCAGGCGTCCACCGCCGTGGCCCCGGTGCGGGTCGTGGGCGTCTCCGGCCGCGGCGACCGGCGCCTGCTGGATACGCTGCTGCCCCTGCACAGCGACCTGGCCCGCGTGGCCCGGGGCGAGCTCCCGAAGATCACCGTGCCGGGCGATCCACTGGGCGGTGCGGTGGCCGACCGACGGCAGCGGTCAGGAGCCGTGATGCTGCTGCCGGTTCTGGTGGGAGACGAACCGTTCGGCGCGGTCGCCATCTGGCTGCCCGGGGGCCGCGAGCCCATCGGCGCGCTGCTCGCGGAGTTGAACGAGGCGCTGACCAACGCCGGGCCCCGCCTGGCCCGCGCGCTCGAGGCCGACAAACGGCAGGCCGACGCGAGCTCCGACCGGCTGACGGGCCTGCTGAACCGGCGGGCTTTCGAGCGGATCCTGACCCAGACCGATCCGCGCGGCCCACGCGAAGGCGCGATGGTCTACGCCGACCTGGACAAATTCAAGCTCGTCAACGACACCCTGGGGCATCCGGCGGGCGATGCCGCGCTGATCCACTTCGCCCGGATCATCCAGGGCCAGATCCGGGGCGGAGACGTGGGCGCGCGAATCGGCGGCGAGGAATTCGCGATCTGGCTGCCCAAGACCAGTCTGGACGTCGGTGTCCGGATCGCGGAGCGGATCCGGATCAAGGTCGGCACCACGCCGTGGGACTGGAATGGCCGGAACTGGCCCCTCAGCGCGTCTTTCGGCGTGGCCGCCTGTCCCGAGACGAGCCTGACGCTGGAGGATCTCCCCGCCCAGGCCGATGCGGCGCTGTACGTGGCCAAGCGCGCCGGCCGGAACCGGGTCGAGCGGGCGGGGGGGTGACGGACTGAAGGACGGAAGGACGGACGGAGGGTAGGGGTGCGGGCGCCGCGCCGTCATCCCCCGCGCACGCGCGGCATCTTCCCGGGCCGAGCTCGAGCCACGGGTGAGCAGATCCCTCGCTTACGCTCGGGATGACAGTGCCGCCCGGATGCGACGTTCCGCCCCTCCGCCCCTCCGTCCTTCCGTCCTTCCCTGCTTCCGTCTATATTTGCACCACCCTCGGGGGCGACTGGCTTCGACGGGTTTGATGAAGGAATGGCAGCGTGCCCAGGTCCAGAGTCCTGGTAAAACCGTCTGGAACGCTTCAACTGCCAACACTGAACTGGCACTGGCCGCGTAAGCTGAGCTAACGCTCGCTTGACGCGCCTTCGTCTGGTGGAGCCCGCCCGGAGCGCCTCCAGCCGAATCGCAAACCCGGGCTGGCCGACCGTGCCGCTCCGGCGCGAACGGTGAGATCTTTCAGGAGCTAGGCCGAGGGGAGGTCGGTTCGGCACCGACCCGAGGCGACGGCAGGAAGACGAGCCTACGCACGTAGACGCGGTTCTGGAGCCTTACTCGGACCAGGGTTCGATTCCCTGCGCCTCCATCAGCACATGGCGGGACCATCCAGCTCGGGTGGTCCCGCCGTCTCGTTTGGGCCCGGGACGACAGGACGGCGCTCCCTCCCGATCGTGTTTACGGTAGTTCTACGTTGCCTGGCAAGGCATTGAGGGACATATCGTTCCGAGCTCACAGATAACCTGATATACAGGCCACCATCCTCCGACGGATAGACCATGACCGCCACCACCCATGCCCGCGAAGCCGTCTCGGTTGAGGAAATCCGCCGCCACTTCCCCGCGCTGGAGCGCCGGCACCGCGGTCACCCTGTCGCCTATTTCGATGGTCCCGGCGGCACTCAGGTGCCGGGCGCCGTGGCCGACGCGGTGCGCGAATATCTCCTGCACCACAACGCCAACACGCACTGGCGCTACCCGACGAGCGCGGAGACCGATGCCATGATCGCCGCGTCGCGGCAGGCGCTCGCCGACCTGCTGGGGGCGGACCCTGCCGAGGTCGCCTTCGGCGCCAACATGACGACGCTGACGTTTCACCTCGCGCGGGCCCTGGGTCGTGGCTGGGGTGCGGGCGACGAGATCGTCGTCACCGAGCTCGACCATCAGGCCAACGTGGCGCCCTGGCGGGCGCTCGAGCGGGAGCGCGGCGTCACCATCCGCCCCGTGCCGTTCGTGCCCGCCACCGGCCAGCTCGACTGGAACGCGCTGGAGCGTGCCCTCTCTACTCGTACCCGCCTCCTCGCCATCGGTGCGGCCTCGAACGCTCTCGGCACCGTCACCGATGTCACGCGTGCCTGCGCCTTGGCCCGCGGCGCCGGAGCGCTCACGTTCGTGGACGCGGTGCACTACGCTCCGCACGCCCTGGTAGACGTGCGGGCGATCGGATGCGACTTCCTCGCCTGCTCGGCGTACAAGTTCTATGGGCCGCACGTGGGGGTGCTCTACGGGCGGCGGGAACGGCTGGAGGCACTCGACGTGCCCAAGCTCGCCCCGGCCCCCGATACGGCGCCGGAGCGCATGGAGACCGGAACGCTCAATCACGAGGGGATCGTGGGCGCCGGCGCGGCGGTGGATTTCCTGGCGTCGCTCGGCGGAACGGGTACCCGGCGCGAGCGACTGGGCCGCACCTTCGCGGCGCTCCACCGCCGGGGGCAGGAGCTGGTCGAACGACTGTGGCAGGGTCTGGAGGCCACGCCGGGGGTGCGGCTGTTCGGGCCCGCGCCGGGGCAGCCGCGCACGCCGACCGTCGGCTTCACGGTGGCGGGACGGACGACGGACGACGTGGCGGCGGCACTGGCCGGAGAAGGCGTCTTCGTGTCGAACGGGGACTTCTATGCAACGACGGTGGTCGAGCGGCTGGGCCTCGCGGCGCACGGCCTCGTGCGCGCCGGATGCGCCTGCTACACGACCACCGAGGAGATCGACCGGCTGGTAGCCGCGGTCAGGCGGGCTTGATGGGGATCCTGACCCGCGTCTTCTCCCATTCCAACACGAGGGTGGCACCGCTGCCGGCGCCCTCGCTCCGGATGGTGAAGGTCTCGACCGGCTTCACGACCCGCTCGCTCTTCACCTTCGCGCGCCCCACCTCCTGCGCCTTCACCTCGGACGTGTAATTGCTCTCCTCGCCCCACTGCTTCACGGAGCGGTTCACGATGATCTCCCAATCCGTGGCCGTTGGCACGGTGTAGAGGGAATACGCCCCCGGCGCCACCTTGATCCCCGCAACAGTGAGCGCCACCGGTGTGAAGAATATTGTGGGCTCGTTGGCACCGGTGCGCCAAAGTTTCCCGTAGGGGACGTCTTTGCCCCCCAACATGACCCGGCCGCGAGAGGACGGACGGCCGTAGCACAGCTTCACCGCGCGGGCGGCCACGCTGAAGGTGAGCGAGTCCAGCGGGCTCTTCCGCCCGTGGATCGGGACATTCCGAGGCTCGAGCACCTGGCAGGCGGTATCGGTCGCCTGAGCCGGCGCCGCGGGGGGAGCGCCGAGCAGGGCGGCGCCGGTAAGCAGCGTCAGGAGCGGCATGGGACCTCCGGAACAGGCTTGGGTTTGCCGGGACAGTGTGCCCGGCCTCGTGCACGCATCTTGCCCCCGCCCGGGTCGAGGCAGGAAGGAGGAAATTGTGACCTGCTGCGACCAAACCGGCAACCCGCACCACGTGACGGTGGCTCTTCGGCTGGCCGCGCTGGCCTGGCTCGCCATGGCGTTGCAGGAGGTCCTGCTCTACGCGAGACCGGATCCCTACGGCGAGCCGTACGTACGGCTCTGGCACGGCTACTTCGCCTACGCTCTCGCCTACAACCTGCTGGGCGTCATGCTCGTCTCGGCGCCGATGCTCGTCCTCTGGCTCGCCTGGGGCAGCCGCCCCGTCCCCGCGCGGCTGGCCGCCGGCGTGCACCGGCTGCAGCTCGGGGCGCTGGTAGTGACCGTGGTGCTCGACCAGCTCGACAACGAGGTGATGCGGTTCATGGGCGTCCACCTGACGTACGGCCTCCTGCGGACGTACTACCGGGTGAATGCCTGGGGCGACGACATGTACCGCATCATCCTCGGCGACCGGGGCGGACCCGGACTGCCGTTCCTGGTCCTGCTGCTCGTGGCGCTGGGCCTCGTCTGGACGGGGAGGCGGGTCATCCGGTCGAAACCGCTCCCGGCCACGCTCCCTCCGCCGGCGGCCCTGGCGATCGCGATCGTGTCGCTGG
>JAICLE010000059.1 GCA_025927545.1 Gemmatimonadales bacterium | reverse complement strand
GGATGGCGTCGAGCGCGACGCCGAGCTTGAGGTTGACCCGTTGCCGGAGCGCCGTGTTGGCCAGCTCCACCAGCCCGCGGACGAAGCTCGCATCCACCTCGGCCGACTTGGCGAAGGCCATCGCCGACCGGGTGAGCGCGTCCTTGCCCAGCATGGTCTTGAGCCCGGTGACGAACGAGATTTGCGAATCCCCGACGCCGAACTCGGCGAACCCCATTCCGTACCAGGGGTAGGGCCAGCCGGGCTGGAGATCGATGGCCCACTGGAACTCGGAGGCCGCGTCGTCAAAGTGCGACTGGCCGCCGAGATCGCCCAGCCGGAGCGACAGGAACCCGAGCTTGAGGTGGACGAGCGCGTTGTTGCGGTCGGCCTTGGCCACCTCGATCATCCGGCGCTCGAGCCCGAGGAGCCCGGTCGAATCGGCGGTGCCGGCCAGCGAGTCGCGGAAGCGCTCCAGCTCTGCCCGGTCGGGCGGGGCCTGCGCGTGCAGTCGGGCGGGAAGGACGGCGGCGAGGAGCAGCGCGACCGCGAACGGCGCGAGACGCGGGCCGTGGGAACCCATCAACGTAACCCTCTCATGCGGACGGCCTAGGAGACGTCGTCGCGGGGCGGCAGACCACACCGGCTACTCGTGCCGGGCATACTCGGCGAGGTAGGCCCGCAGCCCGTCGAGCACCGCCTGTGCATAGCTCCGCTGGCCCTGCACGTTCCGGAGTGCCGCCTCCTGGTCGGGCAGCATCATGAAGAGTCCTTCGGTGAGCACCGAGGGCATCCACGTGCCCCGCACCAGTGCCAGGTCGCCCCGGCCGATGCCGAGGTCGCGAAGGCCCAGCCGGCGGAGCAGCGCGGCCTGGATGGCCGCCGCCAGCGGGATGCCGCGCGGGTGATTGTAATAGACGCTGCTCCCGTTGTTGACGAAGGGATTGATCCCGTCGGGCAGCGCGTTGTTGTGGATCGAGATCAGCACCTCCGCCCCCGCGCGCTCCGCCGCCAGCACCCTCGGCCG
Organism: Gemmatimonadales bacterium; assembly: GCA_025927545.1. Lineage (GTDB taxonomy): Bacteria > Gemmatimonadota > Gemmatimonadetes > Gemmatimonadales > GWC2-71-9 > CAVVWJ01. The sequence goes on along the minus strand of JAICLE010000059.1, from coordinate 17,541 downwards.
AAGGTCCACCGCCGAGTCCGAGGTGCGCGTCATCAGCACTCGCGCGCCCGCCTGCTCGAGCAGACGGCGGAGCTCCAGGCCCACGGCCAGGTTCGCCTCGGCTTCGCGGAGGCCGGTGGGCCCGGTGGCCCCCCCCGGTGGATGGCCGGGATCCACGGCGATGAACCGGCCGCGGAGCGGACTGTGGGCGTCGATGGCGGGCGGGCGGCGGATCTCGAGCAGGAGATCAGTGCGCTCCCACCGGGCGCGGTAGCCCCAGACCGGGAGGCGGAGGTCGAAGGTGAGGCTCACCTCGTCGGCCGCTTCCGGCCGCCAGCTCATCCGCTCCACCAGCGAATCGGCCGGCCCGTAGCGCATCCAGTTCACGTCGCCCACGGCGCCATAGAACCGGATCGAGACGGACCGTTCGCCTTCCTCGATGCGATAGGGGACGCGTTGGCTCAGCGGGATGCGGATGGTCGCGCGATCCGGTGCGGGCGTGAGCGTCACCGAGCCCACGACGGCGTGGGGCGCCGGATCGCCGGGGCCGAGCGGCCGGGCATCGGCGGCGGAGACCCACGCTTCCGCGCCCCGCGAGAGCCGGAGGCGGAGCTCGCCGTTCCGCCGGCCGGTTACCGCTACGCGGGTGCCGGCGGGGAAGAACCAGGCGTAGGTGCCCCCCGGGAGCGCGCGCCCCACGGTGACGCTGTCGGTCAGGCCGGCGTGGGCGCTGTCATCGTCGAGCTCGGCCACGGCGGGAAGGGTATCGAGGACGGCCACCTGGAGCGGCCAGCGGACCCGCGCGGTATCGGCGCCCGAGATTGCCTCGAGCATGGCCCAGGAGGTGTCCGGCGCGGCGAGGCTGAATGGGAGCGGCAGGACCGGACCGGGATCGGGCCCGACGGCCCGGCCGCGGAGGAGCCCAACGTAGCGGTCGCGGACCACGGGCGTGACCAGGCTCGCCGTATCGCGGTCGAAGGCTCGCACGGCCTCGGGAACGGCGAGAAGCTGCGGCTGGGCCATCAGCGGCACGGTGGTGCCGTCCGCGAGCCGGAGCCGCACCTCCGCACCGGCGCTGGCGCGGGCGGTGAGGGTGAGATACTCATCGCGCCCGAGCCACACCCGGCCGGTCGGCGCAAGCGAGAGCGAGTCCAGCCACACCGAGCCCATGGTGAGCCGGCCGGCATCGGGCACGACGCGTCGGAGCGGGTAGTCGAGGGAGATGGAATCGGTGGGGGTGCGGGCCTCGATCCGGAGCTGCATCAGGCTGTCCCGCGGCAGGCCCACCCACGCGAGCCACGCGCCGTTGGGCCATACGCGGGCGGCCTGGCCGTTCACCGTGACCTGGGCATCGCCGGTGCCGGCGGAGCCGAACAGAAAGGTCGAGTCGCGCACCTGCACGAGGGCATCGGGCGGCGGGTACGCAACGCCGAGCGCGAGCGGACCGCGGACCCGGGGCACGGGCGGCAGCCCGGGCACGATGGCGGGCGCAGCACCAAGCGCACGCGTCTCGGGCTCCGGAATGGAAGGGGGCGCCGCATGGCGGGCGCAGCCGCCGGCGAGCACGCCGAATACGACCGCGACGGCCCGGGACGCGGGCCGGTTGGAGAGCATGGCTGCAAGGTACACGTTCACTGAGACTTACGACAAGCGGACGTTGACGCTCCTTCTGACCCCTCCTAGATTCGTCACACTCTCGACATCCCTGACCATCGGAGTACGTGTGACGCGCGGGCCGGTCCGGGTCTCGGTGTTCGGCAAGACCGATCTTGGTCGAGCCCGGGACCACAACGAGGATACGTTCCTCGTCGCCGATCTGAGCACGGGCAACGCGAGCCTCCAACCCGAGGTCCGCTGCCACGAGGTCGGGCCGCGCGGGTCACTCTTCATGGTAGCCGACGGCATGGGCGGCGCCGCCGCGGGCGAGCTGGCCAGCGCCATGGCGGCCGACCTGATCTACCAGCACATGGCCACCGCCTGGGCCACGGACGCGGATGTCTCGCCGGCGCGCTTCGCCTTCCGGATGAAGGAAGCGGTGGAGCTGGCCAACCAGAAAATCCACACCTACGCCTTCGAGCACCCCGACGTCAGGGGCATGGGAACGACGGTGACGGCCGCCGGGGTCAACGACGGCGACCTCTATCTGGCGCAGGTCGGCGACAGCCGCGCCTACCTGGTGCGCAGCGGCGAGGCGATCCAGCTCACCAAGGATCAGTCGCTCATGCAGCGGCTGGTGGACGCCGGCGAGCTCACCGAGGAGGAAGCCGAGCAGAGCGAGCGGCGCAACATCATCCTCCAGGCGCTCGGTCCCGACTCGCGCGTGAAGGTCGACCTCACCCACCAGCCGCTCCGCCGGGGCGACACCCTGATCATCTGTTCCGATGGGCTCTCGGGGCTGGTGCGGCGCGAGGAGTTCTCCGCGCTCACCCGGAAGCACCCGGACCTGTCGGCGCTCTGCTCCGCGCTCATCGACCTCGCCAACGAGCGCGGCGGTCCCGACAACATCACCGCCGTGGCCGCCCACTTCGACGGCGAGGGATTGCCGGAGCCCGGCACGGCGGAGAACGTGGGGCACTCGGTCTATCATCTCCAGGACCGGGATTCCGACGCGGAGATCACGGCTCCTCCCGCCGAGCCGCCGGCGCCCGCGCCGGCCGCGGTGCCGCCCCCGCGGAGCATCGGCGGCCGCGGCCACGCGCTGCTCGTGATCGCCGTGGTGCTCTGCCTCATCGCCATCGTACTCGCGGTCTGGCTCTGAACGGTCCCACCCAGGCCCCGCTCGGCACCCGGCTGGGCTGGCTGGCGGCGCTGTCGTTCGCGTCGGGCATTCCCTACTTCTTCTTCACCGAAACGGTGCCGGTCTGGCTCGCCGCCTCGGGGATGAGCCTGGCCGGGATCGGGCTCGCGTCCGGCGCGTCGCTCCCGTGGGTGCTCAAGTTTCTGTGGGCGCCGCTGGTGGATCGGCTGGGGAGCCGGCGGCTCTGGATCCGGATCTGCCTCGGGCTCCTGGCCGTCACGACCGCGGTGCTGGCGGGTGCGGACCCCGCGCGGCACGCCGGCCAGCTCACGCTGCTGCTGCTCTTCTACGTCACGCTCTCCGCCACGCAGGACATCGCGATCGATGCCTACACCATCGAGACGACGCACGGGCGCGAGCTCGGCGTGGCGAACTCGGTGCGGATCGGGGCCTACCGCGGCGCGAGCTTCATCTCGAGCGCGCTGCTGGTGTGGGTGGCGGCGCGCTACGGCTGGCGCACGGGGTTCCTCGCGGGCGCCGCGCTGCTGGCCCTGCTCGCCGCGACCACGCTGGTGCTGCCGTCGCCGCGGCGCGACTCGAAGCCGCCGACCCTGGCCGAGCCGATCCGCTCGCTCCTCGCGCGGCCGGGGATCTGGGCGGTGGTGGCTTTCGCGCTGCTGTTCAAGCTCGACGTTTCGGCGATGGAGCCGATGACCAAGCCGTTCTGGGTGGCGAGCGGCTTTTCGCTGGACCAGATCGCGGCGCTCACCACGGGGCGGCTGCTGGCAACGCTGGTGGGAGCCACGCTGGGCGGGGTGATCGCGACGCGCATCGGCATCTTCCACGCGCTCTGGTCGCTCGGACTGGTGCAGCTCATGTCGAGCCTGGGCTACGCGGCCGCCGCCGCCGCGACGGCGGCCGCCGGCAAGGCCCCCATCACCGCCGCGGCCCTGTTCGAGAACTTCGCTGCCGGCCTGGGAACGGCCGCGTTCCTCGCGTTCCTCATGTCCGTCTGCGAGCGCCGCTACGCCGCCACGCAGTTCGCGCTGCTGAGCGCGATCTTCGCGCTGAGCCGCTGGGTGGCGGGCCTGCTCTCGGGCGTGCTGGCCGAGCGGCTGGGGTTCGGCTCGTATTTCCTGCTCACCTTCCTCATGGGCATCCCGGCGTTCGCCCTGCTCCCCCGGGTCCGGCACGCGGGGGTGGACGAATGAGCCTGGCCGGCCTCAGCCGTCCGCCGGCTCCCCGAGCCGTGCCGCGAGCCACCTGCCCACGGCCTCCTGCATGAGCCGCTGCCGGTGCCATGCGAGCAGCACCGGAGCCTCGCTGGGAAGCTCGGAGAGCAGCCGCGGATGCCCGAAGAGCACGATCAGCTCCGCCTCCGGCGCGGCGCTCGCGAGCGCTGCCCGCGCCTCCGGCCCGAACCCCGAGCGTCCCTTCCACGCCCGCGGCTCCGCGAAGGCCAGCACCACCCTCGAGCCGCCGCCGTAGCGTGCCACCCGGGCATCGCCGAGCACTTGCCGGGTCCAGTCCGTCGGGCCGGGCGGATAGGGGCCGCCGAGGTCGTCGTCCACCACCACCAGGTCGAGCGGCGCCTGCAGGACCGGCGGCGCGCCCCGGAGCATCCCCTGCGCGAGCAGCGCGTCGGCCAGCGCCTCGGATGAGTCGAAGGGCCCACGGGTCACGGGCGGCGTGGGCCGGGTGGCCGTGACCAGCGCCCGCTCGTAGCGCGCGAGCGACTCCGCCAGCCGGGCGGACGCGAGGCTGCCGCTCGCGAGCGCCTGGCGCAGCGCGTCGCGCACGCGGCGTGCGTCGTTGGGGTAAAGGAGCAGATCGACGCCGGCCTGGACCGCCTCCACCGCCGCGTCCGATTCCCGGCGTCCCACCAGCGCCCCGTCCATGATCAGCGCATCGGTCACCACCAGCCCATCGTACCCGAGCCGGTCGCGCAGCTCGCCCATGATCGGGCGCGAGAGCGTGGCAGGGAGCCCCGACGGGTCGAGCGACGGGTAGGCGACGTGCGCCGTCATGACCGACGCCACACTGCTCTCGACGGCGATCGCGAAGGGGTGCAGATCGCGGTCGCGCAGCAGCGCCGCGTCCTCGTCCACGACCGGCAGCGCGATGTGCGAGTCTACCGTGGTGCGGCCATGTCCCGGGAAGTGCTTGGCGCAGGCGAGCGCGCCCGCCGCCTGGCACCCCTCGATCCAGCTCCGCACCAGGCTGGCCACCCGGTCGGGATCGTCGCCGAAAGCGCGGGTCTGCACGATGGGATTGTCGGCCAGCAGGTCGAGGTCGGCGACCGGCGCGAAGACCCAGTTGATCCCGACGGCGCGCGCCTCCTGCGCCGTGACGGCGCCGGCCCAGCGCACCACCGCCGCGTCGGCGAGTGACGCCAGCGCCAGCGGCGGCGGAAATTGCGTGAGACCCGCCACCTGCTGCCCGGCCCCGCGCTCGAGGTCCGCTGCGATGAGCAGCGGGCGGCCCGCGCGCCGCAGCAGGTCGGCAGTGAGGCGGCGGACCGACTCGGCCGTGCCGCCGAACACGATGAACCCGCCGACGCCCACGTCGAGCGCATCGGCGATGCGCGCGGCCTCGTGACCGAAGCCGCCATCGGCATCGGCGCGAAGCGCGGGGAGGATCAGGCGGGCGGGATCGGGCGCGACGGAGGTGGCGTTCATGCCGGGGTCACCGTGCCGAGGACGCGGGCCGCGCTCGCGCCGGTGGCCGCGGGGACGTTGCCCGGCTGCCCGTGCAGCGTGAGATAGCCCAGCAGCGCGAAGGCGACCGCCTCCTTGGCGTCGCCGGGACAGAAGAGATCGCCGAAGCGTTTGAGCGGGTGCCCGCCCGACGCGGCCAGGTGCCGCGCGAGCGCCGCCATCAGCCCCGGATGATGACAGCCGCCGCCCGAGGCCACGACCTCGGTGCCGGCCGGCGTCCAGCGCGCGACGGCGCGGGCCACACTCCGGGCCGTGAGCTCCGCGGCGGTGGCCACGCCGTCGGGACCGGGCACGCGCTGGTGCAGCGCCGCGGCGTAGTCGCGGCCGAACCGTTCGCGGCCGGTGCTCTTGGGCGGCGGAAGCTCGAAATACGGATCGGCGAGCAGCTCCGCCAGCACCGCCTCGTCCGGGTGGCCCTGCGCCGCGAGGCGGCCGTCGCGGTCGTACGAGCGCCGGGCATCCACCAGCCGCGCCACGCCGTCGAGCACGGCGACACCCGGTCCGGTGTCGAACGCCAGCACGCCCTGCTCCTCGCCCAGGTGCGGCACGAACGTCACGTTGGCCATGCCGCCGAGGTTGAGCAATGCGCGCGGGGCCTCTGCAGACGCGAAGAGGAGCACGTCGGCCATGGGCACCAGCGGCGCGCCCTGGCCGCCCGCGGCCACGTCCCGCGCGCGGAAGTTGCTCACGACGCGCACGCCGAACCGCTCCGCCAGCACCGCCGGCTCGCCCAGCTGCCAGCTCACGAGCGGCGGCTCGTGCCAGATGGTCTGCCCGTGAAAGGCGATGAGCGCCACCTCCGAGGCCGGCGTCCCCGCCTGCGCCAGCAGCATGTCCACGGCCTCCGCGGCCCACTCCGCGACGCGCACGTGGAGCCGCGCGAGCGACGGCGCGTCGCCGCCGGCGAGGGCGGCCGTGAGCTCCGCCCGTTCGTCCCGGTCGTACGGACGGGTGAGGAAATCGACCAGCTCGGCTCGGGTCGGGCCCGTGAAGCGCACGAGCGCCGCGTCCATGCCGTCGAGCGACGTGCCCGACATGAGCCCCACCGCAAGCGTGGGCCGCTCGCTCATGCGGGCCGCACCGGGGGCGGGTCGCCCACGATGGGGCGAAGCCGCCCCGCGTGCTGGTCCACAAGCCGCTCGGCGGCCCCCCGATCCACGCCGCAGCGCGCCATCACGATGGCCGTCTTCACGCTGCCGCCGGCGGCATCGAGCACCGCGCCCGCCTGCTCGCGGTCGAGTCCCGTGGTCTCCATGATGATCCTCCGGCTCCGGTCCACCAGCTTGTCGTTCCAGGCGCGCAGATCGACCATCAGGTTACCCCAGGTCTTTCCCAGCCGGATCATCGCCCCGGTCGTCAGCATGTTGAGCACGAGCTTGGTGGCGGTACCCGACTTCATGCGGGTGGATCCGGTCACGACCTCCGCGCCCACCGGCACCACGATGCACACGTCGCAGGTCTCGCGCAGCAGCTTGGGCGGCTCGGACATCGAGACCAGCGCGGTCCGCGCGCCCAGCGTCTGGGCCCGGGAGAGCGCGGCGCGGACGAACGGGGTCGTGCCGCTCGCGGCGATGCCGACCACGCAGTCCTTCGGGCTCACGCGGCGCGCGTCCATCTCCCCGATCCCGGCGTTCACGTCATCTTCGGCTCCCTCGACCGAGCGCACCAGCGCCGGGAGCCCACCCGCGATGATGCCCACGACCATCTCCGGCGGCGTGCCGAACGTCGGCGGGCACTCCGCGGCGTCGAGCACGCCGAGCCGGCCGCTGGTACCCGCGCCGACATAGACCAGCCGGCCGCCGGCGCGGAACGCCGCCTCGATCAGCTCGATCGCGCGCGCGATCTCTTGCCGAGCGCCGGCCACGGCGGCGGGGACGATCGCGTCCTCCGCGCCCACGAGATCCACGATCTCGAGGGCGGAGGCGGTATCGATGGTGGCGGTGCGGGGGTTGCGCCGTTCGGTCAGGCGCGGGTCGAGGTAGTCGTCAGGCACGGCTAAATTAGATCCCGTGCCCGGCCCGGGGCAACTCCCGCGGGCGCCGTCTCCCCACAACCGAGGTTTCCGTGCGCCTTCACCGCTTGGTCGCTGTCCTCTCCGTGCTCGCCGCCGCGGCATGCAGCCATGGCACGGGCACGGGCACGCCCGCCCCGGCGTCGGGCATCGCCGCCGACTGGAAATTCACCGGCCGCTCGCGAGTCACCGAAGGGCCGCGGGCAATGGTCGTCTCCGGCAGCGGCATCGCAAGCGACGTGGGCCGAACGATCCTGCGGCAGGGCGGCGGCGCGGTGGATGCCGCGGTGGCCGTCGGCTTCGCGCTCGCGGTGGTGCATCCCGAGGCCGGCAACATCGGCGGTGGCGGCTTCATGGTGATCCGGCGGCGTGACGGGACCGTGCAGACCCTCGACTATCGCGAGACGGCACCCGCCCGGGCCACGCGCGACATGTACCTCGACGAGCAGGGAAACCCGACGGAGCTGAGCGTGACCGGCCATCTCTCGGCGGGCGTGCCGGGGTCGGTTGCGGGACTGGTGGAGGCGCACCGGCGCTACGGACGGCTCCCGCTGGCCGCCGTGGTGCAGCCCGCGATCGATCTGGCGCGCGACGGATTCCTGGTGGACGAGTACCGAAGCGAGTCGATCCGCGACGACAGCACCCGGCTGGCCGGCTTCCCCGCCTCCCGCGCGAGCTTCCTGCCCGGTGGCGCCCCGCCGGCGCCCGGCACCACGCTCCGTCAGCCCGACCTGGCACGCACGCTGGAAGCGATCCGCGACCACGGCGCCGACGGATTCTATCGCGGCCCCGTGGCCGATCTGATCGTCGCGGAAATGGCGCGCGGAGGCGGACTCATCTCGCTGGACGACCTTGCCGGCTACCGGGCGATCTGGCGGGACCCGATCTCGATCGACTACCGCGGTTATACGATCTATTCGATGCCACCCGCGTCCTCGGGCGGCGTCACGATGGGCGAGATCCTCAACATCATGGAAGGGTACGCCCCGCTGCCGCCCTTCGGCTCGCCCAGGCTGATCCACCTCGAGGCGGAGGCCATGCGGCGCGCGTTCACCGACCGCAACACCCTGCTGGGCGATCCCGCGTTCGTGCGGAATCCGACCGACCGGCTGCTCTCCAAGACGTACGCCGCCACGTTGCGCCAGGAGATCGGCCCGCGCGCCTCACCCACCCCGGCGTTCGCGCCCGGCGCGCGCACCGGCTCGTCCACCACCCATTACTCGGTGGTGGACGCCGACGGCGACGCGGTGAGCTGCACTACGACGCTCAACAACAGCTATGGCAGCGCCGTCACGGTGGCGGGCGCCGGCTTTCTCCTGAACGACGAGATGGACGACTTCACCAGCGCGCCGGGCAAGCCGAACATGTACGGGCTGGTCCAGGGCGAGGCGAACGCGATCGCGCCGGGAAAGCGCATGCTGTCGGCCATGACGCCGAGCATCGTGCTCGACCCCGCGGGCCGCCTGCTGATGGTGGTGGGAACCCCAGGCGGCCCGAGGATCATCACCATGGTCTACCACGTGATCTCGAATGTGATCGACCACCACATGCCGCTGCCGGATGCGGTCAGCGCCCCGCGGATGCACCACCAGGGTTTGCCCGACAGCCTCGAAATCGAGCGCGGCGCATTCCCGGCCGCCACGCTCGACAGCCTCCGGGCGCGCGGACATGCCATCCGAGTCGGTGGCTACTGGGGGGACGTCGAAGCGATCATCCGCACACCCGACGGCTGGCAGGGCGTGAGCGACCCGCGGCGGGGGGGTGGAGGGGCGGGATTGTAGGGGCGAGGACCGAAGGACGGAAAGATGGAAGGACGGAAAGACGGAAGGTGGAAGGACGGAGGCTGCACACGGGCGGAGCTGCCATCCCGAGCGCATGCGAGGGATCTTGCCGGGCCGAGTTCGAACCACGGCTGAGCAGATCCCTCGCTCCGCTCGGGATGACAGCGCCGGTGCAGTCACTTCCTTCCGTCCTTCCGCCCTTCCGTCCTTCCGCCCTCGTCGTCAGCTCCCCGCCACCAGCTTCTCGTCCAGCTTCAGCGTGACGGAGGAGCCTTGCGGGACGACGATGTCGCGGTCCTTGGTTTCGACGGCGCGCTGGGCGCCGACGGCGCCGCCGATGACGCCGCCGATGATCGCGCCCTTCGTGCTGCCGCCGAGCACGCGGCCCACGATGGCGCCCGCGGCGGTGCCGGCGCCCACCTTGGCGACGTCACCGGCGCCGGTGCCCCGGCCCTGGAGCTGGGTCTTGACCCCCGAGATGGAGGCTGGCAGCGGCTGCGACGCGCCGTTGATCGCGATCGAGGTCGGCTTCAAGGTCAGGGTGCCGGTGGAATCGCTCTTGTTTTCCGACTCGTGGATCGCCGTCACCTGCAGAGTGACCTTGGAGCCCGCCGGGATCACGACTCGGCCGGACGCGTCCTTCACGTCGTTGGCGACGGAGGCTGTGACCTCGTCGCCCACCTTGTTCTTGTTGGAGCGGATCTCGGCGTCGGTGGTGGCCGTGAAGCTGGTGCCCGCCGCCAGGGCGGCCGAAGCGGAAGCTGACGGTGACGGCGCGGGCGCCGGCGTAGGCGCGGTCGCCGAGGCGGTCGGCTTCGGAGCCGGCGTGGGCGCCGGTTTCGGCGCGGGCCTGGGCGCGGGCTTCGCAGCCGGCCTGGCAGCCGGGGCGGGAGCCGGCGTGGCCGGGGCCGGCGCCGGAGTCATGGCGGCCGTATCGGCACCGGGGCGGTCGTTGAGCGTCGCCGTGGTGTCCACCGGCGCGAGCTGCAGGTCACGGTTCAGGCTGTCGGCGGACGCGACATCCCGACGGTCGCCCCGGCCGCACGCGGCGGCGGCCAGCAATGTGAGCGCAGCGAGCATCGTTCTCGACATCGTCTCCTCCTCGTGATGTGACTTGCCGGGGTTCCGCGACGCGGTGACATTGCACCGGTCATGAACGAGTTGCGGCCCCTCCTGCCCTATCTCAGGCCCTACCGTCGCGACTACGCGATCGGGATGGCGCTGGTGATCGTCTCCAACTTCTTCACCACCCTCGGCCCCAGGTTCATCCAGCACGGCATCGATGCCCTGCGCGACGGGGCAGGGTTTCCGGCCGTCCGGACCGCCGTGGGGCTGCTGCTCGCCACGGCGGCCGCGGGGGGGGTCGCCCGGTACGGCATGCGGCAACTGCTCAACAGCGGCAGCCGTCGGGTCGAGACCGACCTCCGGGACCATCTCTACCGGCATTTGCAACGGATGTCGGCCGAATTCTACGACCGGTTCCCCACCGGCGATGTGATGGCCCGCACGACCAATGACCTCCTGGCCGTCCGGATGGTGGCCGGCCCGGCCATGATGTATCTCGTTGATACTACCATACGTGCGCTGCTAATTGCACCCGCGATGGTGGCGATCAGCCCGCGGCTCACGCTCATCGCGTTCGTCCCCCTGCTCGGGCTGCCGGTGGTCATGGTCTCGCTTGGCCAGCGCATCCACCGGCGGAGCCAGGCCATCCAGGAGCAGTTCAGCGACCTCACCACCCACGCCCATGAAAACCTCTCCGGCGTGCGGGTGGTGCGCGCCTACCGGCAGGAGCGGGCGGAGACGGAGCGGTTTCACAGCCTGAGCGACGACTACCTGCGCCGCAATCTGAGGCTCGCGCGAGTGCAGGGACTCTTCTTTCCCCTGCTCACGTTTCTGGGCGGCCTCAGCGCCTTGACCGTGCTGTACGCGGGCGGCCGTCTCATGATCGGCGGCACCATGACCGTCGGGGAGTTCGTCGCGTTCGGCGTGTACCTCGGCATGCTGGTCTGGCCGATGATCGCGCTGGGCTGGGCCGTGAACCTGGTGCAGCGGGGCGCGGCGTCCATGGGGCGGATCAATCAGCTCTTCCGCGAACGGCCGGTCATCACCGACCCGGCGTCCCCGGTGCCGCTGCCGCCCGCGCGCGGCGGACGGGCGGTGGAGTTCCGTGGCGTCTGGTTCAGCTATCCGGGCGCGCGCGAGCGGGGCGCCGTGCTGCGGGACATCTCCTTCCGGGTCGAGCCCGGACGCTCGCTCGCGGTGGTCGGCGCGACGGGCTCGGGGAAGTCGACGCTGGTGGACCTGCTGGTGCGCACGTACGACCCCGACCGCGGGGCCGTGCTGCTCGACGGCGTGGACATCCGCCGGCTGACGCTGGCGGAGCTGCGCCAGGCCATCGGGTTCGTGCCCCAGGAGACGTTCCTCTTCAGTCAGACCCTGCGGGAGAACGTCCTACTCGGCGCACCCGACGACGGCCGGCTCGAGCGGGTCTCGGAGGTGGCGCAGCTCACCGAGGCGTTGCCGGCTCTCCCGGCCGGCTACGACACCATGCTGGGTGAGCGCGGCATCAACCTCTCCGGCGGCCAGAAGCAGCGGAGCGCCATCGCGCGGGCGCTGGCGCAGGACCCGCCGGTGTTCGTGCTCGACGACGCCCTGAGCGCCGTGGACGCGCAGACCGAGGCGAAGATTCTGCGCGCGCTGCGCGGCGCCCTGGCGGGACACACGAGCATCATCGTCTCCCACCGGCTCGCGGCCGTGCGGGAGGCGGACTGGATTCTCGTGCTGGACGATGGCCAGGTGGTCGAGCAGGGCACGCACGCCGAGCTGATCGCGCGCGGCGGGCGCTACTGGGAGCTGCTCCGGCGGCAGCAGCTGGAGGAGGAGCTGGAGGAGGAGGGGCTGGCGACGCCGGCGCCGTGATCGGGTTGGATTCGGTTCACCACAGAGGCACAGAGGGCACAGAGGTACACAGAGACAACAACAGCCTTTTTGCTTTTCTCCGTGTTCCCTCTGTGCCCGCTGTGCCTCTGTGGTGAACCCAAACCGCGCCTCAGCTAGATCTGTTCCCGAATGAAGCCAGGCGTGAACTGCTGCAGCCATCCCGCCAGCCGGGTGAACTCGCCGGTCACCATCAGCACGCCCACGAAGATGAGCAGCACCCCGCTCACCCGCATGACCCAGGGCAGGAACTGCCGGAAGCGCTGGAACCAGGAGAGGAACGACTCCAGTGCCACCGCCGCGATCAGGAACGGGACGGCGAGCCCGGCGGAGTACACGGCGAGCAGCAGCATCCCGCGGCTCACGTCGTGCGAGGTGGCCGCGAGCCCCAGGATGCCGCCGAGCACGGGGCCGATGCAGGGCGTCCAGCCGGCGGCGAACGCCATCCCCACCAGCGCCGAGCCGAGGTAGCCCACCGGCTTCCGGTCCACCTGTACCCGGCGCTCCCGGGTGAGCGCCCCCACCCGGATCACGCCCAGGCAGACCAGCCCGAACCCGATGATGAGCACGCCCCCGATCCGCTGCAGCCAGATCTGGTAGTAGTTCAGCGCGCGCCCCAGGGCGGTGGCGCTCGCGCCGAGCAGGATGAAGACCAGCGAGAAGCCGAGGACGAAGAGGAACGCGTGACCCAGCGCCACGCGACGCCGCCCGCTCATCTCGGGCAGCGACATCCCCGTGAGAAAGCCGATGTAGGAGGGCACCAGCGGCAGCACGCAGGGCGAGAGGAAGCTCAGGAGCCCGGCGGCAAAGGCGACGAAGAGGCCGAGGGTGGCGGGCTCGTTCACAGCCCCCCGAGCTCCCGCTGGCGGCAGTCGCGACAGACCCCGTAGATCTCGATCCGGTGCCGCAGGTGCTGGAACCGGTGCTCGTCGGCGATGATGGGGAGCATGCGCTCGAGCGGCTCGTTCTGAAACTCCACGACGCGCCCGCAGCGCTCGCAGATGAGGTGCTCGTGGTGGGCCTGGCCCGGCATCGGCTCGTACCGCTTGAACCCCTCGCCGAAGTCGTGGGCGCGCACCAGCCCGCTCTCGACCAGCACCTCCAGCGTGCGGTACACCGTCGCCGTCCCCACGCGCTCGCCGCGCTCCTTCAGCGCGCGGCGGATTCCCTCGACCGAGGGGTGGTCGTCCGACAGGAAGACGGTCCGGGCCACGAGGTCGCGCTGACGGGTGACGGGCTGGCGGTGATCGCGAAGGTACCGGCGGAACCGCTCGAGGAGGGCGGCGCCCTCGCCGTTAGCGAGGCTGGGCATCGGCCGCGGCGGCGAACCAGTCCTCGGGCGGCACGGGGATGGGAGGCTGGTCGTCATCGATCCGGCGCTGCGCGTCCTGCAGGAGCTGGGTCAGCGCCTCGACCGGGCCGCTGCCGACTTCCTCGACCCAGCTCTCGAACTTGCCGCGCTCTTTCCCTTTGACCGCAAGCACGTAGCGGGCGGTGTAGATGCGCCGGCGATCGCCGTCCAGGCGGGAGAGCACCGCCGTCCCCCACTCGCGTCCCTCGTGGCGAAGGGTGCTGAACACCCACACCCCGTCCACCTCGACCGCCGGCATCCGCTCCGCGACGGCCTGTGCCAGCCGGCTCCAGCCGACGCCGCTCACGCGGCGCCCTCCTCCCAGCGCTCGATGTAGAACCGGAGGACGTGCATGAAGTCCTGGGCGTTGGTCACCACGCCGTAGGCCTGGTGGGTGCCGCGGTCCTTGAGCTTGTTCACTACGAACTCGGTCTGATCCACGCAGATCGTCATCAGCGGCGCCGGCTCGCCGTGATCCAGGTAGAACGCGGGGAGCATGTTGCCCACCGCGATGGCGTGAAGCGCGGTGGCCACGAAGACCGCGCCGGTGGCCTTGACGGTGTGCTCCCGCATCGCATCCTGTGCGTCGAGCGTGTCGGTGTAGACGCCCGGGAGCGGGCCGTCATCCCGGATGGAGCCGGCCAGGACGTAGGGGATGCCGTTCGTCACCAGTGCGTGCATGATGCCGCTCTGGAGCAAGCCGGTCTCGACCGCCCGCGGGATCGAGCCCGCGGCGCGCACCCGATTGATCGCGCGCATGTGGAGGCCGTGGCCGCCCTGCGTGGGGTGCCCGGTGTTGGTCATGCCCAGCGTCGTGCCGAAGATGGCCGCCTCGATGTCATGCACGGCGACGGCGTTCCCGGCGAGCACCGCCTGCACGTATCCATTCCGGATGAACCACTCGAAGTCCGCGCGCGCCCTGGAGTGCACCAGGGCGGGTCCGACGACCCAGACGAGGTACCCGCCCCGCCGCTTCTCCTCTCCGACCCGCGCGGCGAGCTCCTCATAGTTCACCGGGCGCTCGCGGCTCACCTCGGTGGACATGAAGCGGAACTCGTTGGCACCGTGGCCCCCGCCGAGGAATCCCCGGGCGTAGACCACGATCCCCTCCGTACCGTCCTCCGCCTCGCCCATCGCGATCAGCTCGCCACGGCGGAGCCGCCTCGGCTCGATCGCCTCGAGCGTGCCGTCGCGCCGAACGAGTACGCAATCCATCCGGGGCCGGCTTGGCGCCATCCACGTTCCCCTGACGCGGACGTACGTCGGCAGGTTGGACGTGGAGAAGAATCCCTCCGGAAGGACCCCATCGGCGGGGAGCGGCGCGAAGCGCGCGTCGGGCGCGCCCGCGAACGGCGGGAGCGAAAAATCGGGCATTGTCGAGGGGGAGTCTGGCATACGGCGGAGGAAGCTAGAGGCCCGCGGCAGGGGATACAAGCCGCGGAGCCTCGGTCGAGGTGGGTGAGAACACCCAATCGGGGTTAGTATCCCAGGCAGCAGATCCGGGCGAGCGGGACCAGGATGAGCGCAATAACGCATAACCTCGCAACGACTTATGCCGACCGGCGAGGCAGACCTCCCGCTGGCACGGGCCCTGCCTCTGCTGGAAGGTTCCACGCGTACGCAGTGCCCCATTGGGTGATGTCACCCGCCGCCAGTCCGCTACTTCCTGGGCTGCCGCTTTCGCGGTGAGATTCGGGCGCGCCGACGGCCTCCGGACGCGGACAAGTGCTGATGGTTGGTGACCCGAGAGGAGAAGTCATGCGCACCCCCCTGTTCGCAGTTCTCGCCGCTCACCTGCTGGCCGCCACCGCCGCCGCGCAGGTGCCTGCCCGCCCCGATACGACGCGCCGGGACACGAGCCGCGTCACGACGCTTCCCGATATCGAAGTATCGGTCACCCGCACGTCGGAGCCGCTGGCCCGGGTGCCGTACGCGGTGGGCGTGCTCGACCGGACCGATATCCAGCGGGGGCAGCAGACCATCGGGCTGGACGAAGCGCTCAACAACATTCCCGGGGTCGTGGTCTCCAACCGCTACAACTTCTCGCTCGACCAGCGGATCTCGATCCGCGGATTCGGCTCGCGGGCCAATTTCGGCGTGCGCGGGGTCAAGATCCTGCTCGACGGGATCCCCCAGACGCTGCCCGACGGCCAGAGCCAGCTCACCAATGTGGACTTCGGCGATATCGGCCGGGCGGAGGTGCTGCGCGGGTCCAGCTCGTCGCTCTACGGGAACGCGGCGGGCGGTGTGGTGGCGCTCCAGACGGAGCCCGCGGCGCAGGCGCCGTTCGCCCAGCGGGTGCGCGCGCAGGCGGGCGGCGGCGAGCGGAACGGCGACGGATTCTACAAGGTGCAGAGCTGGACCTCGGGACGGCTGGGCGACGCGAGCGGCACCCTCTCCATCAGCCGGTTCAAGGCCGACGGCTTCCGGCAACACAGCGCCGCCGACATCCGGCAGCTCAACGCGGGCGTCGATTACGTCTTCTCGGGCACCACGATCGGCACCCTCCGTTTCAGCGCGGCGGACAACCCGCAGGCGCAGAACCCGGGCGCGCTCACGCTCACCGAGTACCGGGCCAATGCCGACTCGGCCGCGGCCAACAATATTCGTCGCGAGGCCGACAAGGACGTCAACCAGCAGCAACTCTCACTGGGACTCCAGCACTTCGACGCCGCGGGCAACGAGTACAACGTCACCGTCTTCGGCCTGCTCCGGGATCTGCTGAACCCGCTCGCGGCGCCGCCCCCGGGCGAGCTGGGCCCGGCGGGCCCCACCATCGGCACGTTCGTGAGCATCGGCCGGGTGGTGGGCGGTGCCCGCGCCTCCGGCACCCGGCGCCTTGGCTCCACGCCCGCCGCCCCGCGGCTCAGCTTCGGGGCCGACATCCAGCGGATGCGGGACAACCGCGTGAACAAGCGAGCCGTAGCCGGGGTGCCGACCGACAGCCTGCTGCTGGACCAGCGGGAAAGGATCACCGAGTTCGGCCCGTTCGCCCAGCTGCAGTGGTCGCCCCGCGAGGAGCTGCTGCTCAACGGCGGCCTGCGCTATGACTGGGTGAAGTTCGACGTAGCGGACCACTTCCTGGCCGATGGCGTCGACAACAGCGGCGACCGCACCAACTCGGCTTTGAGCGGGCACGTGGGCGCGAGCTGGACCTTCGGCGACCAGTTCGTCCCCTACGTCAACGTGTCGACCTCGTTCGAGACGCCGACCACCACCGAGCTGGTCAATCAGCCCAATGGGACGGGCGGCTTCAACACGTCGCTCAAGCCGCAGCGGGCGGTGAACTATGAGATTGGGGCCCGAGGCCAGCCGACGCGGCACGTTACCTACTCGGTGGCGCTGTTCCTCGGGCGGATCACGGACGCCATCGTGCAGCAGGAAGAAATCGGCGGCCGCGCCTTCTTCGTGAACGCGGGAAAGACGCACAACGACGGCGCCGAGGTCGGGCTCTCGGTGACGCCGATCGACGCGGTGACGCTGAGCGCGGCCTATACCTACGCCCACTACCGCTTCTCGGATTACACCGACGAGAGCGGCAACCTGCTCGACGGCAACAAGCTGCCCGGCGTGCCCGACCACTTCTGGCGCCTGGGCCTGCGCACCGCCCTGCCCTACGACTTCTACGCCGACGTGGACCAGACGCTGAGCTCGTCCGTCGCCACGGACGATGCCAACACCCTGTTCGCGGACTCGTGGGGCGCGGGCGTCACCAACATGCGCCTGGGCTGGTCGGGTGACGTGGGCGACTGGAACGTGGCGCCGTTCCTCGGCATCAACAACCTGTGGGACCGGCGGTACATCGGGTCGGTGACGATCAACGGCACGTTCGGACGGGTGTTCGAGCCGGCGCCGCGGCGGGTGGTATATCTGGGGGCGGAGATCGGGTATCGGACGCGGACTGGATCGTAGGGCGGAAGGGCGGAAAGACGGAAAGACGGAAAGACGGAAGGACGGAAGGACGGAAGGACGGAAGGACGGAAGGACGGAAGGGAACGGCACGCGGCTCCGGTGTGCTTTACCCT
>JAICLE010000074.1 GCA_025927545.1 Gemmatimonadales bacterium | reverse complement strand
GGGTTCGATTTCAGGCGAGTAGATCCCTCGCTGCGCTCGGGATGACAGTACCGGTGCCCGCGCCTCTTTCCGCCCTTCCGTCTTTCCGTCTTTCCGTCCCCCTTGCCCCAACCCCTACCCGCATCTAAGTTTAGCGGCTGACATCAAACCGTACTCCAGCAATCGGGTTCCCCATGTACGCGATTTTCCGGGCCCTGGGCAAGCAGTTCCGGGCCGAGAAGGGCAAGACTGTTCGGCTTCCCCTTATGGAGGCGGAGGCGGGCGCGAAGGTCACCTTCGACGAGGTGCTCCTCTCGTCCGACGGCGAGACCATCCGCGCCGGCACGCCGCTCGTTCCGGGCGCGCGGGTCGAAGCGGAAGTCGTGGGCCAGGGGAAGGAGCCCAAGATCTACGTGTTCAAGTTCAAGCGGCGGAAGAACTACCGCCGCAAGACCGGACATCGGCAGCGCTACACCGAGGTCCGCATCACTGACGTCACCCTCGGCTGAGGCAGACATGGCACACAAAAAGGGCGTAGGCTCCAGCCGCAACGGGCGCACCAGCAACCCGCAGTACCTCGGCGTCAAGCACTTCGGCGGCGAGCAGGTGGTGGCTGGGAACATCCTCGTCCGCCAGCGCGGCACCAAGTTCCATCCAGGCAAGAACGTGCGTCGCGCCAACGACGATACCCTGTTCGCGGTCGCCGACGGCGTGGTCAGGTTCGAGTTCAAGGATAAGGACCGGAAGAAGGTTTCGGTCTACCCAGCAGTCGAGGGCGCCGCGTCCTAGCGGCACCCGGATCCGGGAAGCGAGCGGGGCGTGGATGCAAACCACGCCCCGCTTTTGCGTGTATCATTCAGGCAGACGTTATCCGGAGGATGCCATGACGAAGTCCACGCTCTTCGATCGCCTCAACCAGGAACTGGAGGCGTTCGGAAAGAAAGCGCAGGCCGCGCTCGATGAGGGCAAGCTCCAGATCGAGCTGGTGCGCGTTCGGCGGCGGCGGGACAACACCGCCCGCGATCTCGGGCTCCTGATCCATCGGCGGGAGCGGGGGGGAGAAGCGGAACAGCGCCGGGCAGACGCGCTGCTCGTCCGGCTGGACGAGCTCGAGGCGGAGATCGGGAGGCTGGAGCAGCAAGCCTCCGAGGCTCGGCGGCGGCCTCGGCCGCCCGCGCCGGTCGAACCGGACATCGCGGCTCCGGGCGCCACCGTGTAACTCTCGCTCAGGCCCGGGCCGGCGACATGTCCCGGGCCGCGAGCGCCACCCGAATCCGATCGGGATAGTTGCTGCAGAGCCCGTCGACGCCGAGGCGTACCAGCCGCTCGAGATCACCGATCTCGTTGACCGTCCAGGCGATGATCCGCGCGCCGCTCTGGCGTACTCGCCGGACGAGCTCGTCATCCACCAGTTGCCACTCCTGCCACAGCGTCGTGGCGCCCACCGAGCGAAGGGCCGCCACCGGATCGTCCAGATGGGCCGTGAGCAGGACGCCGCGCGGCAGTCTCGGGCGTGCCTCGCCGAGGCGGCGGATGATGCGGTGGTCGAAGCTGTGCACGGCGTAACGCATCGGCGCGGGCCCGCGGTCGAGCGCCTGGAGCAGCGCTCCGTCGAATGCCGCCGGCAGGTGCTTGATCTCCACCCAGACATCGAGCTGGCCCACGAGCGCCAGCACCTCATCCAGCAACGGCAGCGGCTCGCCATTGGGAAGCCGGACCCGACCCACCTCCGCGGCCGAGAGGAGCGCGATGGGGCCGAATCCGGGAACATCCGCGTCGTGGTGCACGACGATCACGCCGTCCCGCGTCGCGTGGACGTCGAGCTCGACGCCGTCGGCGTCGAGCATGACCGCGCGGCGAAACGCGGCCCGCGAGTTCTCGTACTCGTACCCCGAGGCGCCCCGATGGGCTATGATGGTCGGTCGTGGCATCGCCCCAAAGGTAGCTCCGCTTAACGGACGCGTCCAACCAGCGTCCCCACCCTCTGAATGACCGCCCGCGCGACGACCGATTCTTCGACCGATGATGGGGCACTCGCCGCGGCATACACGCGGGGAGACGAGCAGGCGGCCGCCGAGCTGGTGCACCGGCATGCCGCGGCCGTCGGCCGATTCCTCTACAGCGCAGGCGCCGATGCCGGCGACGTGGACGATCTGCTGCAGGAGACCTTCTTCCGTGCCTTTCGGAGGCTCGACCAGTGGGGCCGCCAGGCGTCCTTCCGGAGCTGGCTCTTCGGCATCAGCTCGAACCTGCTGCGCGACGAGTTCCGGCGGCGAAAGGGACGCCGCATGTTCTCCCTCGAGGATCGCGACATCCCCGACCGGTCCGATCCCCACGCCGACCTGGCGGCGGTCGAGACGGAGGAGCGGCTTCGCGCCGGACTCGGCCGACTTCCCAGATTGCAGCGCGAGGTGTTTCTGCTCCGGGTGAACGAGGGAAGTGACTACGGGCAGATCGCCGCGGCCCTCGGCACCACCCCAGGCGCCGCCCGCGTGCACTACCACCATGCGGTGAAGAAACTGAAGGAGCTGGTCCGATGAGCGTGTGTACACAGCTTTCCGATCGGATGCCGGGCGTGGCGCTCGGACGTTCGCCGTGGACCTCCGAGGAGCAGCGCCACCTGGCCGCGTGCGCGGATTGCCGCGCCGAGTGGGCGCTCATCCTTGCGGTAGCGCGACTGGGAGCAGGAAGTCATGCTCTCGGGGACCCATCGGTCACGGCGGCGGGCGTGCTCCGGCGCCTCCGTACCGAGGGCGCGCGCCGGCGGTCTCGCCGGCCCGCCTGGGTCGCCGCGGGTCTGGCCACGGCCGCAGCCGCCGTCCTGGTGGTCTGGACCGGGCACGATACGGCCGGCGGGACGCACGCCGCCGCGCCGGCGGCCACCCGGATAGCCATGCCGGCCGCCAGCTCAACGCCTCCCGACTTCCCCCTGCCCGAGCTCGACAGTCTGCCGGCCGACGCGCTCGACTCCGTCCTGCGCGTGCTGGATGAGCCGCTCGCCCGGGCAGGCGCCTGGGAGCTTCCCGATCTCGATGACCCATGCGACCAGGTGCTCGAACAGACCGTCGCCCACAAGGAGGGTTGATGCGACATGGAATGATCTGGGCGACTGCCCTGCTGACGCTTGGCATGGTGCTGCCGCTCGCGGCACAGCAGTCGTCTCCGGACTCGACGCCGGCCGCCCCACGCGCGGATGAGCTCCGCCGCCGGGTGCGGGAACGGTTCGCCGAGCGGGTGCAGCAGGAGCTGGACCTCAATCCGGACCAGATGACGCGCCTCCGGGCCACCGCCGGCACGTTCGGAACCGAGCGGCGCCAGCTCGAATCGCGGCAGGCCCAGCTGCGCAAGGCGCTCGCCGCGCAGCTTCGGCCGGGGATCGCCGCGTCCGGAGACAGCGTGGCCTGGCTCACCGATTCGCTGCTCGCGCTCCGCGTGCGCTACGTGGAAAGTTTCCGGGCGGAGCAGGCGCAGATGGCTGCCTATCTCGATCCGGTGCAGCGGGCGCGGCTGCTGGTCATGCGCGAGCGGCTGCTCGACCGGGCCCGGGAGTTCCGCCACCGGCGTCGCATGGATCGCTGATCCCCAAGGGGGTAGATTTCGTCGTCCCCCCACAAGGGTCCGCGATGCGCCGTCGTCTGCTGTTGACGCTCGCCCTGCTGCTCGCCGGGAGTGCCCCGGTGTCGGCGCAGTCTCCAGTCGTCTATCGCCTCGCCGTCTCCGGTGTCGTGGAGAACGGGCTGGCGCCCTACATCGCCCGCGGTCTCCGGGAGGCCGCCGCCGCGGGCGCGAGCGCGGTCTACCTCGACATCGACACGCCGGGCGGCAGGGTGGACGCGGCCGAGCGGATCGCCGACGCGGTCGGCGGTTCGAGCGTGCCCGTCTACGCGTGGGTCAACCCGCGGGCGTACAGCGCGGGCGCGCTGATCGCCTTGTCCACCAAGGCCATCTACATGCGTCCCGGCGCAGTGCTCGGCGCCGCCACCCCGGTGGACGGCAGCGGGGTGAAGGCCTCGGAGAAGCTGGTCTCCGCCATGCGGGCCGAGTTCCGCGCGTTGGCGGAGGCGCACGGGCTCGACCCCCGCGTCGCCGAGGCAATGGTGGACGAGTCGCTCGAGATCCCCGGCATCGTGCGGGCGGGTGAGCTGCTCACGTTGAGCACCAACGAGGCGCTCCGGGTGGGCTTCGCCAGGGCATCGGTGGCGAGCGAGCCCGAGCTGCTGCGGGCCATCGGAGTCCCCGGCGCGCGGGTGATCTCGCTCGCACCCAACTGGGCGGAGCTGGTCGTCCGCTTCCTCACCAATCCGCTCGTCTCCCCGCTGCTCCTGTCACTCGGTATCCTCGGGCTCGTGCTCGAGATCAAGACCGGGAGCTTCGGCGTGGGCGGGCTGGTCAGTCTGGCCTCGCTCGGGCTCTTCTTCGGCTCCAGCCTGCTCGTAGGGCTCGCGGGCTGGGAGGAGATCATCCTCCTCGGCCTCGGCGCGCTGGCGCTGGCGGTGGAGATCTTCGTGCTGCCCGGCTTCGGCGCGGCGGGCGTGCTCGGGCTGGTGGCGCTGGCCGCGGCGGTGGTGCTCGCGATGGTGGGCTCTTCACCCACCACCGCCGACCTCACGCAGGCGTTCGTCGTGCTGTTCGCCAGCCTGGCCATCACCGCGGCGGTGGCCTACGCCTGGATACGGCACCTCCCCAACAGCGGGCGCTTCGCCGGGCTGTTCCACCGCGGCGGCGCCATGCAATCGGAAGGCTACATCGCGGCGCTGCCCCGGGCCGACCTGGTGGGGCTCGAAGGCGTGGCGGTCACCGACCTCCGGCCCGCCGGCACGGCGCAGGTGGCCGGCGAGCGGGTGGACGTCGTGACCGAAGGCGAGTACGTGCCGCAGGGCGGCGCGGTGCGGGTGGTGCGCAGCGAGGGCTACCGCCACGTGGTGCGCGGGCTCGAGGCGCGTCCTTCACTCTGAGGAGATGGCCGTGGATCAATCGACGCTGAGTCTCGGCGTGGTGCTGGCGCTGGCGTTCATCGCCATCATCGTCGTGGTGGTGTTCTTCCAGTTCATCCCGTTCGGGCTGTGGCTCACCGCGCTCTTCTCGGGCGTGCGGATCTCGTTCTTCACCCTGTTCGGCATGCGCTTCCGCCGGGTGGACCCGCGGGCCATCGTGATTCCCCTCATCAGCGGGCACAAGGCCGGGATCCAGCTCAACGTGAACGACCTCGAGGGCCACTACCTCGCGGGCGGCAACGTCAACCGGGTGGTGAACGCGCTCATCTCGGCCGACAAGGCCGGGATCGCGCTCACCTACAAGCAGGCCACCGCCATCGATCTCGCGGGCCGCGACGTGCTCGAGGCGGTGCAGGTGAGCGTGAACCCGAAGGTCATCACGACGCCCAAGGTCGCGGCCATGGCCAAGGACGGCATCCAGCTTCTGGCGCTCGCGCGGGTGACGGTGCGCGCGAACATCAACCGGCTCGTCGGCGGGGCGGGCGAGGAGACGATTCTGGCCCGGGTGGGCGAGGGCATCGTGAGCACGATCGGCTCGGCGGAGTCGCACAAGAAGGTGCTGGAGAATCCCGACATGATTTCCAAGACGGTGCTGGCCAAGGGGCTCGATGCCGGCACCGCGTTCGAGATCCTGTCCATCGACATCGCCGACGTGGACGTGGGGAAGAACATCGGCGCCGAGCTCCAGACCGACCAGGCCGAGGCCGACAAGCGGATCGCGCAGGCCAAGGCCGAGGAGCGGCGCGCACTCGCCGTGGCCGTGGAGCAGGAGTACAAGGCGGAGGCGCAGAACCAGCGCGCCAAGGTGATCGCGGCCGAGGCGCAGATCCCGCTCGCCATCGCCGAGGCGTTCCGCGGCGGGAATCTCGGCGTGATGGACTACCAGCGCTACCGGAACATCCAGGCCGACACGACGATGCGCACCGCCATCGCGGGCGGAGACAGCGCTCCCGCCGACGGGGCCTGAGCGTGGATCCCGGCGCTCTCGTGCTGCTGGGCCTCGGCTGGCTGGTCGTGAACGCGATCCGCAAGTCCGCCGGCACGCCACCCGCCGCCGGGCGCGTTCCGCCGCGCCCGCCGGCGCCGGCGGGCGGCCCCGACGCGACGCAGCTCGAAGGCCAGCGGCTGGACGAGCTGCTGCGGCATCTCGGACGAACACTGGAGCGAGCCGGCCCGGCGGGCCGCCCACCGGATCACCGGCTGCCGCCCGCGCGGGAGGTGGAGAACCGGCAGTCGCTGGAGACCACGCCCCAGGTGCGGAGTCTGGAGACGGAACCGCGCCGCCCCCAGCGCGCGACAGTGGACCAGGACGACGATGCGGAGCAGTTGGTGGCGCGCCGCATCGCCGCGGCCGAGGCGCGCGCCACGCCGCTCACCGCGGCGGATCACCGGCGCTTCGCGGAGCGCATCCGGCAGGAGCCTGCCGACAAGACGGCCACGCGCGCGCTCACGGCGGAGCAGTTGCGGCACGCGGTGGTGTGGCGCGAGATCCTGGGGCCGCCGGTGTCGCTGCGGCAGGAAGAGGAGCGCTAGCGGAGCTGTCCGTGAGCGAGCGGAGAAACGCGATCAGATCACGCTTCTCCTGCGCGGACAGGTGCAGACGGTCGGACGGGAGCGTCTGATTCGGCAGCTTCATGCCGAGGCCGTTGCCGCCGCCGCGATCGTAGAAATCCACGACCTCCTCCAGCGTCCGGAACACTCCGTTGTGCATGTAGGGCGCGGTCAACGCGACGTTGCGCACGGTCGGCGTCTTGAATGCGTGCCGGTGGAGCGGAGCGCGGTCCACGTCGAAAACGCCGGGATCGCCGTCCACCACCGCTCCCCTCGTCACCGGCGTGGCCGGCACGCCGATCACCTCGGGCTCCGACTCGATGTATGCCGGCGGGAAGCTGCCCCCGAAGAGCGGGGCGAAGTGGCACGTTCCGCAGCCTGCCTTCCCCATGAACAGGTTGAAGCCGCGCCGCTCCGAGGCGTCGATGGCGGCGGTGTCTCCCCGGACGGCGCGGTCGAATCGTGAGTCGAGCGCCTGGAGGGAGCGGACGTAGGCGGCAACGGCGATCGACATCGCCTGCCCGGTCAATGACTGCGTGCGCGGCTTGCCGAACACCGCGGCGAAGCGGGCAGTGAGCGCCGAGTCCGAGGCGAGCCGCCGGGCGGCGGAGTCGGGCCGCAGCGCCATCTCGCGCGGATTCGCCATCACGGCTTCGAATTGAAACTCCAGATAGCCCGCCCGCTGGTCCGCGAACTGCGCGCGCTGGAACCCGGCGTTGAGCAGGGTCGGCGTGTTCCGCACCGTGCCGTGGCCGGGATCCACCGACGCGAGCCGCCGCCGGTCGGTGAACCCGAGCGCGGGCTGGTGGCAGGTGGCGCAGGAGCGACGGCCCGCGGCGGACAGCCTCGGATCGAAGAAGAGCTGGCGCCCCAGCGCGACCAGCGCCGGCGTCGAGGGCGGCGCATAGTCGGGCGCGAACCAGGCGGGATCGATCGCGCCGGCCGCGTAGATGTCCGTCGCGCCGGGAGACCAGGGATCGGGCTCCCGCAGCTCGGGCAGTCCGAGCGCACGCTGCAGCCGCGCGAGCCCGCCGGCGATCGGCCGGGCGAACCGGACGATGAAGTCCAGGCGATCGAACCCGTCGACGTCGGGAGCGCTCTGGAGCGCGCCGATCGCCGCGTCGAGCGAGCGCTGGAGCCCGGCCCATCCGGCCGAGTCACGCTGCAGCATGGTCCCGGCATAGGCGTCGAGCCCTTCGCGGACGCCCTCCAGTGCCTCGGCCGATTCCCGCAGCCCATCCTTCGAGACCGTCGCGTCGAACCCCGCAATCCCGAGCGTCGTAATGCGGGCGAGCTCCATGCGTGCCGCCTCGAACGGCACTCGCCACGTCCGGGCGGCCCGATAGCTCGAGTCCTGACGGATGAATCCGACGATCCGCCGCATGTCGCGGAGCTGCCCACGGGTCACTTGCTGGAAGTTTCTGGCCGGGCGGGGGAACACGGCGGCCTCCACGACCTGCAGGCCGTGGGGAGGAATGACGTTGGTGTAGTCGTCTTCGTCGACGATGGGGACGGGCGGAGCGTTCAGATCCGTCGCCCGGATGTGATCTTCGAACTCGAGCAGATACTCGATGCGCTTGTAGGCTGCCCGGGCGCGGCGAAAGGTCTGCCGGGCGAGAGCGGAGTCAGGGTGCGCCGGCAGCGCCGCCAGGGCGGCGAGTGCGAGATCGAGCGAATCGAGACGAGCGGCGTAGACCGCGTCGAAGCGGGCGGGCAGGGCCTCCGTCCGGGAAGGCGGGGCAGGACCATCTCGGCAGCCGGCGAGCACGCCAAGCCCCAGCAGCGCGATTGCGAGCGAAGAGCAATGTCTGCGCATCGGGCAGAAGCTACGCGCCGGGCACAACGAGAGCAACGGATGCGCTGCTTGACACCTGCATCACCGGTTGGAACATTGGCGGGAGGTCCTCATGGTCCGCATGAATCTTGGCGCCAACTTTCTGCGCGCCACTTTCCTGGCGTGCCTGACAGCCGGCTGCACCCGTGGAGCCGCCCCGGTGGTCGTTCGCCCCGCGGGCGCCACGCTGGAGCCCGGCGCCAGCCTGCGGCTCGCGGCCACTGCCGGGCGGGGCACGAGCAGCTCGCTTAGCTGGACCAGCTCGGACCCGTCGGTCGCCGCGGTGTCGGTCACGGGCGTGGTAACCGCCGTGGCGCCCGGGTCGGCGACGATCACCGCCACGGGTCCCGGCACGAGCGGCACCAGTGCCATCACGGTCACGCCGCCGCCGCCGCCGGGCACGGCGGTGCTGCTGGCGGCCGGCGACATCGCCTCGTGCTCCTCGAGTGGCGACGAAGCCACCGCGGCGCTGCTCGATGGGCTTCCGGGAGCGGTGGTCACGCTGGGCGACAACGTCTACGCCGGCGGCTCGGCACTCCAATTCGCGAACTGCTATGACCCCACGTGGGGCCGGCACAAGGCGCGCACCCGGCCCTCGCCCGGCAATCACGACTATCGCGTGTCGGGCGCCCGGGCGTACTACGACTACTTCGGCGCCAGTGCGGGCCCGAGTGGCCGGGGATACTACAGCTACGATCTGGGCGCCTGGCATGTCGTCTCGCTGAACAGCAACATCGACATGAGCGCCGGATCGGTCCAGGAGCGGTGGCTCCGGGCCGATCTGGCGGGGACTACGGCGCGGTGCACCCTGGCGTACTGGCACCACCCGCGCTTCAGCTCCGGTACCAGGCACGGCAGCTTCGCCGCCGCGCAGCCGATCTGGCAGGCGCTGTACGACTACAAGGCCGACCTGGTGCTCTCGGGCCACGAGCACAACTACGAGCGCTTCGCGCCGCAGGCACCGGACGGCTCGGCGGATTCAGCCCGGGGGATTCGGGAGTTCGTGGTGGGCACCGGAGGCGGGAGCCACTATGCCGGGCACCGCGCGATCGCCAACAGTCAGGTGTTCGACGGCGCCACGTTCGGCGTGCTGCGGCTGACGCTGGGGCCCGAGTCCTACGACTGGCAATTCGTCCCCGTGCCAGGGGGGCGGTTTACCGACCGCGGCACCGGCATGTGCCATTGACCACCCATGATGGGAGGGTTCTGCCCATGTTGCGGCCGTGGCAGTGAGGTAGGTTCACCTACCCCACCCCATCCATGGCACACTGTGATGCATTCGACCGGCGTCGCTTCGCGTTTCCTCCTCCGTGGGTCAGCCGGACTGCTGCTGGCCCTGGCCGTGAGCACGTGCACGGACAACACCGGTCCGGTCCCGGGGCGGGAGCCGCTGCGTGCCGTGGTCGCCACGGCCACCGGCGCGCCGCAGGTCTTCATGGGTGCGGGGGACATCGCGAGCTGTGACGTCAGCAAGGACGGCGATACGAAGACGGGGCTGCTGCTCGACGCGGCCGTGACCGCGGATCCGACCACGCAGGTCTTCACGGTGGGTGACAACACCTACTCCGACGGGACGGCACAGCAGTTCACCGATTGCTACGAGCCGACCTGGGGCCGGCACAAGCTCCGGACCCACCCGACGCCGGGCGACCACGACTACTCCGCCTCGGAGCCCACCGCACAGGCGTACTTCGATTATTTCGGCTCGGTGGCGGGCGCGGCAGGGCAGGGGTATTACAGCTTCGACCTCGGCCAGTGGCACATCATCGCGCTCAACAGCAACATCGCCAGGACAGCCACCTCGCCGCAGATGCAGTGGCTTCGGGGCGACCTCATGGCCCACCCGAACGTGTGTACCCTGGCGTACTGGCATCACCCGCTCTACTCCTCGGTCAGCGGCACCACTTCGACCACCTACGCCTCGGTGCGGCCGTTCTGGGACACGCTGTACGCGCATGGAGTGGATCTGGTCCTCAACGGCCACCGGCACGGCTACGAGCGCCTCGCGCCGATCAAGCCGAACGGCGCGCCGGATGCGGAGGCCGGGATCCGAACGCTCATCGCGGGCACGGGCGGCGGGGGCGGGATCACGTACGGGACGATCTATCCACGCAGCGAGGTGCGCATCGGCAACGTCCGCGGCGTGCTCAAGCTCTACCTGTACGACGACGACTACGCGTGGAAGTTCGTCCCGGTGGCCGGCCAGACCGCCACCGACTCGGGAAGCACGACCTGCCATGGCGTGCCCGGATCCGCGCCCACTTCGCTCCACTTCAACGTGCAGCCCCGCAATACCGCCGCGGGGGTGGCGATCAGCCCGCCCGTGCAGGTGGAAATCCGGGACCAGTTCGGCGTGCGGGTCACGACCGCGACCAACAGCGTCACCATGGCGATCGGTACCAATCCGAGCGGCGGCACACTGTCCGGCACGAGGACGGTGGCGGCCGTGAGCGGTGTGGCCACGTTCAGTGATCTGAGCATCGATCAGGCGGGCACCGGCTACCGGCTGGCCGCCAGCAGCACCGGACTCACCGGCGCCGCTTCGGGGCTGTTCAATATCACCGCTCCGCCGGTTCCGACGGCGCTGGCATTCGTGGTCCAGCCGAGCAATGCCGGAGCGGGCACGGCCATTTCGCCGGCGGTGCAGGTGGAGATCCGCGACCAGTTCGGCGCTCCGCTCAGCACGGCCACCAACACCGTCAGCATGGCGATCGGGAGCAATCCTGCCGGCGGCACGCTCGCGGGCACCACGTCGGTGGCCGCCGTGAACGGGGTGGCCACCTTCAGCAATCTCGGCATCGACCGGCCGGGTACCGGCTATACGCTCGCCGCGAGCAGCACCGGGCTCACCGGCGCCACCTCCAGCGGGTTCGACATCACGGCCGCGCCGAGCATCACCCAGACGCTGCTCACGTCGGGCAACTCGGTGACGAACCTGAACACCTACACCACGGCCTCGATCGCCCCCGCGGCCAACACGCTGGTGACGATCGCCGTGCTGAGCCACCGCGCGTCCGCCACGATCAGCCCGACGGTGACGGGCGGCGGGATGGCGAGCTGGGATCTGGTCGCCTCGGTGGACTTCGACACGCTGGCGCTGCCGCACCGGCGGCTCTCGATCTATCGCGCCATGAGCGCCACCCCGGGCAGCGGGCCGATCACGTTCAAGTTCACCAGTCAGGTATCCAACCTGGAGTGGATCGTCTCGCAATGGGATGGCGTGGAGACCAGCGGGGTGAACGGGGACGGAGCCATCGTGCAGACCGGCTCCAACCGGGCCAACGCGGTGAACGGGCTCAGCGTGGCGCTCGGCGCCTTCGCCAGCACCACCAACGTGGCTCTCGGCGCCTTCGCGGTAAACAGCCAGGTGCTCAGCATCGCACCGGCGGCGGGCTTCACCGAGATCGACGAGCAGCCGGCAGCCGAGGGCACCCGGGGCGACCTGCAGGCCGAATGGGCCGTGAATCGGCCCACCATTGGGGCGAGCTGGAGCAATCTCAAGGCTGGCGGCCTGGGCGTCGAGATCAAGGCCCGGACCGGACCCTGAGGCGCGGCGCGGCCGAGTCCCGGGCTGTACAAATCCGCACCGACGGGTGGGCCGATTCTGCCCATCCATGCCTGCTGACCGCCCGCTACGTTGAGCTATCGTGACCCTCTCTACCCCCCTGGGTTCTCGCCGTGTCCTGCGCGGACTGGCCGCGCTGTTGCTGGTGCTCGGCCTCAGCACCTGCACCGACAACCTCGGCCCCGACGCCGAGCGCACCACCTTCTACATCACCCCCACCGGGCTCGCCACGCCCAACCCGCCGCAGGTCTTCGTGGGCGCGGGGGACATCTCGAGCTGCAGCAGCAACAACGACGAGGCCACCGCCGCGCTGCTCGACAACATCCCGGGCACCGTGTTCCTCGTCGGCGACAACGTCTACCCCAACGGCACGAGCAGCGAGTTCAGCAACTGCTACCAGCCGACCTGGGGCCGCCACAAGGCGCGGACCAGGCCGGTGCCGGGGAATCACGACTACAACACGTCGGGAGGGTCGGGGTACTTCAGCTACTTCGGCTCGGCCGCGGGAACCGCGGGCCAGGGGTATTACAGCTACGATCTGGGGCAGTGGCACATCGTCGCGCTCAATTCCGAGATCTCCAAGACGGCCAGCTCGCCGCAGATGCAGTGGCTCCGCGCCGATCTCGCCGCCCACCCCAACCTGTGCACCGCCGCGCTGTGGCACGAGCCGCTCTACTCTTCGGACGCCGGCAGCGGCTCGGGCGGCAAGGTGTGGACGGGCGTCCAACCGTTCTGGGATACGCTGTATGCCTATGGGGTGGACCTGGTCCTCAACGGGCACCGGCACAACTACGAGCGGATCGCCCCGATGAAGCCCGACGGCAAGAGCGACCCCAGCTACGGCATCCGCACGATGGTCGTGGGCATGGGCGGGATCGGCGGCTCGAGCCTGACCAACGTCTTTCCCCTGAGCGAGGCGCGGAACGGCAACACCTTCGGCGTGCTCAAGCTCTACCTGTACGACGACAGCTACGCCTGGAAGTTCGTGCCGGTGGCGGGCAAGACGTACAGCGACTCCGGCAGCACCGCCTGCCATCCCCGGCCGGGGTCAGACCCGCCCGTCGCCACCGCGCTCGGCTTCGCGGTGCAGCCAAGCGCCACGGTGGCCGGCGTAGCGATCACGCCTGCCGTGCAGGTGGAGATCCGGGATCAGTTCGGCGCCCGGCTCACCACCGCCACAGGCAGCGTGACGGTAGCGATCGGGACGAATCCGGCCGGCGGCACCCTCTCCGGCACCAGGACCGTGGCCGCGGTGAACGGCGTCGCCACGTTCAACGGGCTCAGCATTGGGCAGGTCGGTGCCGGCTACACGCTCACCGCTTCCAGCAGCGGGCTCACCGGCGCCACGTCGGCGGGGTTCAACATCACGGCCGCCCCGGTTCCAACGGCCCTGGGCTTCGCCGTCCAGCCGAGCAATGCGGGCGTCGGGGCCGCGATCTCTCCGGCGGTGATGGTGGAGATCCGGGACCAGTTCGGCGCGAGGATCGCCACCGCCACCAACACCGTCACGCTGGCAATCGGCACCAATCCAGCCGGCGGCACGCTGGCCGGCACCACGGCCGTGGCAGCGGTCAACGGCGTGGCCACGTTCAGCGACCTCAGCATCGATCGGGCGGCCGCGGGCTACACGCTGGCGGCCACGAGCTCGGGGTTGAGCGGGGCCACCTCCGGCGCGTTCACCATCACCGCGGCGCCGATCGCCACGGCACTCGGCTTCGCGATGCAGCCGAGCCGCGTGGTGGCCGGCGCGGCGATCACGCCCGCCGTGCAGGTGGAGATTCGCGATCAATTCGGCGCCCGCCTCACCACGGCGACCAACAGCGTCACGCTGACGATCGGAACCAACCCGGGCGGCGGCTCGCTCTCGGGCCCGACCACCCTGACGGCGGTGAACGGGGTGGCCACTTTCAGCGGGCTCAGCATCGACCACGTAGGCTCCGGCTACACCCTGGCCGCGACCAGCGCGGGCCTGACCGGCGCGACGTCCGCCGCCTTCGATGTCACCGCGACCCCGCCGCAGGGCATCACGCATACAGTGCTGACCTCCGGAGTTGTGCTGACGAACCAGAATACGACCACCACAGCCTCCATCTCTCCCGCGCCCAACACGCTGGTGACGATTACTCTGCTGAGCCACCGCTCGACCGCGACCATCAGCCCGATCGTCACGGGCGGCGGGATGGCGAGCTGGGACCTCGTGGCCTCGGTGGACTTCGACACCCTGGCGCTGCCGCACCGGCGACTCTCCGTGTACCGTGCCATGAGCGCGGCGCCCGGGAGCGGGCCGATCACCTTCAAGTTCACCAACCAGGTCTCCAACCTCGAGTGGAGCGTCTCGCAGTGGACCGGGGTGGACACCAGCGGGGTGAACGGGGCCGGCGCCATCGTGCAGACCGGCTCCAACCGGGCCAATGCCGTGAACGGGCTGAGCGTCGCGCTGGCGCCGTTCGGGAGCCCGGCCAACGTGGCGCTGGGGGCGTTCGGGGTGAACAGCCAGGTGGCTGCGATCACGCCGGCGTCCGGATTCACCGAGATCGACGAGCTGCCGGCGAACGAGGGCACGCGGGGCGACCTGCAGACGGAGTGGGCCGTGAACCAGCCGACCGTGGGGGCGAGCTGGCCGTTCCTCAAGGGCGGGGCGCTGGGGATCGAGCTCAAGGCAAGCTCCGGCCCCTGAGAACATGTAAGCGACAGCTGCCGGGCTCCGGTCGAGCATCCTTGCAATGCTCGACCGGAGCCCGGCAATCAGCAGGATGTTCGGCTCACGACTTGTAGAGCCAATCGGCGTACGCGAACATGCGTCCGCTGTTACCGGGCTTCGTTGGGTAGCTGCTGCGGTAGGCGGCGTTGATCACGTAGCCGGCGAAGTAGGCCACCGACTCGGCGTTCCACGTGCGGGTGCGCACCAGGAAGTCGGCCACGCGCCGGAGCTGGTTTGCGTTCACGCTCCACGCTGGGTAGCCCGCCCTGCCCAGCAGCATGGCCTGCACGGCGAGCCCGCTCACGGCCTCGTTGACGTAGCCGGCGTCCGGCGTCGTGGTGCTCCCCGAGCGCGACGCGTCCTCGACTGGTGCCCCGTTGTGATCAGGCTTCCCGCAGTGGCCCGGCTCGATGGCGAAATACGTGGTGCAGTTCCAGCCTCGCAGGTAGTCGGAGGTGGGCTGGAAGATGTGGGTCCCGTCGCCGTACCCCTTGAAGATGGCCCAGTCCTGCGCCAGCGCCGGGGCGTCGCCCAGGTAGCGGTCGGCCGCGATGACCGAGGCCAGGGCCCAGATGCCCCAGTTGTTCGCGCTGTTGCCGGCCGTGAAGCGGAGCTGGTGCCAGCGGCTGTGGCCGCCGATCTCGCGGGTGCGGAGCTGGCGCAGCCAGCTGACGAAGGCCGCGTCACGGTAGCCGACGTAGTCGGCGGCCAGCACCCAGCCGCCGAGCTGGCGCCCGAGGGCGAGCACGGCACTGCTGCAGCCGTCGCGCTGGGTGGCCATGGCGGCCTGGAGCGCGGC
>JAICLE010000028.1 GCA_025927545.1 Gemmatimonadales bacterium | reverse complement strand
GCACCGCCGGTCGGGCGTACAGTGGCGCGGCCCCGGTAACTGCAAGCCCGAGCGCCGCGCGGGATCTACTCGCCTGGAATCGAACCCCTCCGGGAGGTCGAACTCGGCCCGGCCAGATCCCTCCCCTTCGCTGCGCTCAGGGTCGGAATGACAGCGCCCGTGCCCACGCGCTTCCGTCCTTCCCTCCTTCCCCTTCCCTCCTTCCGTCCTTCCGTCCTTCCGTCTTTCCGCCCTTCCCTCACGCCACCGCGTACAGCTCCGTCACGTCCCGTCCCGCCGGCCGACTCATCAGCCGGAACTCATCGAGCCGCATCATCGGATCGTCGCGGAGCTCGAGGTCGAGACTGGTGAGCTTCGACAGGGTCTGGAGCAGCTTGGGCTCCTCCTCGAGCAGGTAGAGCGCCACTTCCGGGTGCAACCGCACCGTGAGCTGCCGCTCGCGGTGCTCGTGGCCGGCGCGCTTGAGCGCGCGCTCGAGCCGGCGGGCCACCACCTCGGGCGTGAACACCCGGCCGGAGCCGGCGCAGGTGGGGCAGTCGGTGGTCATCGAGTGCCAGAGCGAGGGTCGCACCCGCTGCCGGGTCATCTCGACCAGCCCGAGCTCGGAGACCGCGAACGCCTTGGTTCGCGCGCGATCCCGACCGAGATGGGTGCGCAGCTCCTGGAGCACCTTGTCCCGGTTGGACCGGGTCTCCATGTCGATGAAATCGCAGACGATGATCCCGCCGATGTCCCGCAACCGGATCTGCCGGGCGATCTCCCGGGCCGCTTCGACGTTGGTCCGGAGGATGGTCTTCTCCGGGTCCTTCTTGCCGGTGTAGCGCCCGGTATTGACGTCGATGCTGACCAGCGCCTCGGTGGGCTGGATGATCAGCGAGCCGCCGGTGGGGAGCTCCACGCGGGCCTTGAACAGGTCGCGGATCTCCGACTCGATGTCGAACTTGTCGAACAGCGGCGTCGGCTCGGCGTAGAAATGCACTCGGCTGATGAGCTCGGGATCGATCTGCGTGAGATATTGCTCGATCTCGTTGTAGAGCTCGCGCGAGTCCACGTAGAGCGCGTCGACCTTGGCGCTGAACAGGTCGCGGATGATGCCGCGGGTGAGACTCGTCTCCCGCTGGAGCAGGGCCGGCGCGCGGCGGACGAACGTCTTCTTGCGGTTGATCTTCTTCCAGAGCGCGAGCAGTGACTCGATCTCGCGGCGGAAGTGCTCCTCGGTCACCCCTTCGGCCACCGTCCGCACGATGACGCCGCCCGCATCCTTGGGCAGGAGCTTCGTGACCATCTCGCGCAGCTTGGCGCGCTGCTCCCGGCTCTCGATTTTCCGGCTGACGCCGACCTTCGAGGCGTACGGCATGTAGACGAGGAATCGGCCCGGCAGGGAGATCTGCGCGGTGACCCGGCAGCCCTTGGTGCTGATCGGCTCCTTGGTCACCTGCACCGGGAGGGTCTGGCCCTTCTTGAGGATGTCCTGGATGTCCGGCACCGCGCGGCGGGGCGAGATCTCGCGCTGCCGGGCTTCGCCGCCGGCGGCGGACCTTTCGGTGGCTGCCGCGCCGCCGTTGCCCTGTCCGCGCCGGCGACGGTCCCGGCTGCGCCACCCCCCCTTCCGCTCGGCCGGCGGATCGGCGGCCGGAGCTGCTTCGGCCGCCTCGGCCGGATCGCCCGCGGCCTCCGCCTCGGCTGCTTCCGCCTCCTCGACCGGATCCTCGTCCTCGTCCGGTTCGAGCAGGTCGGAGGCGTGGAGGAATGCGCTCTTCTCCTGCCCGATGTCCACGAACGCGGCCTGGATGCCGGGCAGCACGGCCTCGACCCGACCCAGGTAGATGTCGCCGACGGTGCGGCGGTGGTCGGGCCGGTCCACGAGGAGTTCGACGAGGCGATCGTCTTCCAGGATGGCCAGGCGGGTTTCCCGCTGGCTCCCGTTGATCAGGATCTCACGCTTCAAGTTCTGGATGACCTCGGCCGCGACGGGCGGAGCGCGACCCCGCGCCCCCGCACCGACTTGCCGCAGCATGCTGGAATGAGAATCCGCACCACAGAAACGCGCCGACCCGGGAACGTGCCCGACATGGAACACACGTTCGACCCGTGGCGCGGCGCGTCCGCACTCGCGCCAATTATATGTCGCGATGAGGCTTAGAGCAACTCAGTCCACCACCTGCCCGAGAATCTGGCGGGCGATGACCAGGCGCTGGATCTCGCTCGTCCCCTCGCCGATCTCGCACACCTTGGCATCCCGCATCATCCGCTCGACGGGGTAGTCTGTTGTATACCCGTACCCGCCGAAAATCTGGACCGCCTTGGTGGTGTTCCGCATCGCCAGCTCCGAGCAGAACAGCTTGGCCATCGCCGCCTCCTTCTTGAACGGCTTGCCGTGCTGCTTGAGCCAGGCGGCATGATACAGCAGGTGCGTGCCGGCCTCGAGCTCCAAGGCCATGTCGGCGAGCTGGAAGTTGACGCCCTGAAAGCTTCCGATCAGCCGGCCGAACTGTTTCCGCACGCCAGCGTACCGGAGCGCCTCGTCGTAGGCCCCCTCGGCGATGCCGAGCGAGAGCGCCGCGATGCCGATGCGGCCGGCATCGAGCGTCTTGAGGAAGTTGATGAACCCGTAGCCCGGCCGGCCGAGAAGGTTTTCCTTGGGCACGACCGCGTCCTCGAAGATGAGCTCGCGCGTGTCGCTTGCGCGCCAGCCCATCTTGTCCTCCTTCTTGCCCGCGCGCACGCCGCGTGTCTTGGGGAGGTCGGCGGCGTGGCCCACGCCGAGCGCGCGGGCGCTGTCGAGGTCCACCGTGTCCTTGGTGACGATGAAGCTGGTGATGCCCTTGTTCCCCTGGCCGGGCTCGGTACGCGCCGTGACCGAGAAGATCTCGCCCACGCCCGCGTGGGTGATGAAGATCTTGGAGCCGTTGAGCAGATAGTGGTCGCCCTTGTCCACGGCGGTGGTTGCGGTGCCGCCGGCGTCGCTGCCGGCGCCCGGCTCCGTGAGTCCGAAGCCGCCCAGCACCTGCCCCGAGGCGAGCAGCGGCACGTACCGGCGCTTCTGCTCCGCGGTGCCGAACTCGACGATCGGCGAGGTGCCGAGATTGGTGTGGGCGCTGATGGTGAGCGCGTGGCTCGCGTCCACCTTGGCCATCTCGTGGATGGTGATGTAGTACGAGAGCTGGTCCATCCCGGCGCCGCCCAGCTCCTCGCTCCAGGGCACGCCCAGCAGGCCGAGCTCGCCCATCGCCTTGATGTTCTCCCAGGGGAACGTCGAGGTGCGGTCGAGCTCGCGGGCGACGGGCGCGATCTGCGTGCGGGAGAACTCGCGCACCATCTCCCGGACTTGATGGTGATGCTCGGTGAAGTAGAGTGAGTCGTCCATGCGCGGGCCCGCGAAGGGGGAATGGCTGCAATATAGGCGGCGCTCAGCCCCGGCGGTCAGCCGCGGCGGTCGCCGCGGCGCCGCTCACGCTGGCGGCGCTCCTGCACAGCCGCCTGGGCCTGCGCCGCGGTCCGGCGCTCGCCGCCCCGGCGCTCGGTGGTTCGCCGGTCGCCCCGGCGGAACTCCTGCAGCGCGTCGCGGCCGAGCTCGGTGACGTAGCACGGTCCGGCCATGAGGTAGGCGCCCGCCGTTTCTTGCTCGGCGTAGGCCACGCTCCGCTCGGGCATGTCGATCAGGCCGCGCTGCCGAAGGTCACGCAGATGACCCACGAGCGCCTCGAACGTCTGTCGTGCGCGGTCGCCACTCGGGCCCGGACGAAAGACCCGTTCTCCGGCGTCGATGCGCTCGAGGATGTCGGCATCGCCTTGATCCATGGGCCCAAGATAACGGTCGCCGCCGGTGCCCGCGATCAGGCGAAGGAGCTCGGCGCCGAACTTCGCGAGCACGCGAGGGCCGAGCCCGGGCGTGGCGGCGAGGGAGGCGGCGTCCGTCACGCCGGCCGCCGCCAGGCGGCCGAGCGTGGCGTCGCCGAGCACGATGTAGGGCGGCACGCCGAGCTCCGCGGCCACGCGGCGGCGCCAGTCCTCGAGCGCCCGCTGGCGCGGCCCGGTGAGTCGCTCCGGTGGCGCTCCGGCCGTGGGCCCGAGCGCCTGCAGGATGATGCCGCCCCATCGCGCGGCCAGCGCGCCGCCCACCCCCGGCACGTCCGCCAGTGCCGCGGGATCGCGGGGCGGATGCCGGGCAAGCGCGAGCAGCACCTCCGGCTCGAGGAGCGCGCCACCCCAGGGACCCGAGCGCGTGGCCACCGCGGCCCGGAGTCTCGCGAGCCGGGTGGCGATGGCTCCCTCGCGCGGCGCGGACACTGGCCGGTGGCGGCAGCGATCGCACCCCGAGCAGCGCGCCAGCCGCTCGCCGAAGTAGCCCACCAGCGCCTTCCGCCGGCAGCCCCGGCCACGCGCATACGCCTCGACGGCCGCGATGCGTGCCTCGGCACGTCGCCGGCGCTCGGCGATCGGCGCCCAGTCGACCGGGCCGCGCTCCGGATGCAGCTCGTGCCGGAGCCGCTCGGCGGAGGCCCGCACGTTGGCCGCCACGCCGGTGCAGCGCTCGCCATCGCGCCAGATGCGCTCGAGCACGTCGCGGGGCGGGAAGGTGACGTCGAGCTGCCGGCGGTGCAGCGCCGCGTCACCGGGACGCCAGAGGAGCACGCAGCGCGCGAACTCGCCGTCGCGGCCCGCGCGGCCGGCTTCCTGATAGTACGCCTCCGGCGTCGCGGGAAGCGTCCAGTGCACCACGAGACGGATCTGCGGCTTGTCGATCCCCATCCCGAACGCGCAGGTGGCGACGATGACGTCGAGCCGATCCTCGAGGAAGGCGTCGAGCGTGCGGCCGCGGCGCTCGCGCGAGAGCCCGGCATGGTACGGCGCGGCGCGGTGGCCCGCGTGGTGGAGCGCCCGCGCTATCCCCTCCGTGACGCTGCGAGTGGGCGCGTACACGATGACCATGCGATCGTCGTCGGCGAGCAGCCGCACCAGCGCCTCGAGCCGCTCGCGCTCGCTCCGGACCGGCACCACGCCGAACCAGAGATTGGCCCGATCGAAGGAGCCCAGATGCTCGGCGAACCGGCCCGGCCGGAACCCGAGGGTGCGGGCGATGTCCTGCCGGACCTCGGGCGTGGCACTGCCGGTGAGCGCCACCACCGGCGGGCGCCCGAGCCGGTACCGCGCCGCGCCCAATGTCCGGTAGCTCGGCCGGAAGTCGTGGCCCCACTCGGCGATGCAGTGCGCCTCGTCCACCGCCAGGAGACTGGGGCGGAGGCCACGCTGCTGCAGCTCCGGCGCGAGCCGGGTGAGCCGTTCGGGCGAGGCATAGAGCAGCCGGAGCGCGCCGGACTCGAGCGCCGTCCAGATCCGGGTCCGCTCCTCGTCCTCGATGCCGCTGTGGAGCGCGGCGGCGGCGATGCCGCGCGCCACGGCCGCCGTGACCTGGTCCTGCATGAGCGCGATGAGCGGGGAGACCACCACCGTGAACCCGCCGAGCACGAGGGCGGGCACCTGAAAGCAGACGGACTTGCCACCGCCGGTGGGGAGCACCGCCAGCGTGTCCGAGCCGGCCAGGACGGACTGGAGCACCGGAAGCTGCGCTGGGCGGAAGTCGGCGTGACCGAAGTGGTGGTGGAGGAGGCGGCGCGCCTCGTCGAGCGGCCCGGGCATTCGGCAGGATGTGGACGCCTCAGAGGCCGACCGACATCAAGCCGCCGCCCGTATGATCCCGCTTACGCGTGGAGGCCGCCTCGCCGTAACGAGGCGGCCTCCGGACCAGCTGGCCCGGCCAACCGGACCTAGTGCCCGCCCAGTCGGATGCCGATCGTGATCGGAATGAACTGCAGGTCCTTGCCCGTAGTGAAGACGTCGTGGAAGCGCCCCTCCACGAAGAGACCGGCGCTCCCCGCCTTGAAGTCGAAACCGGCCCCGGCGTTCAAGCCGAACTTGGTGGTCGAGCCAGTCGTGCTGGCGATCGTGCCCAGATCACTGCTGCCGGTGGTCTTCAGGTTGTACACACCGCCGCCGCCGAGGATGTAGGGACGGAACTTCGTCGTCTCCGAGGTCTTGAACTTGTAGACGATGTCCCCGGTGCCCATGATGATGCGGTCCTTGAGGCTCCCTGGCCCCACGACGTCGTTGTCGAGCTTGAACTGGTGGTACTGCCCGTCGACCTGGATGCCCACCGGCCAGTTCGTCGGCACGAACGACACCCCCACCAGACCATGCCAGCCGAGCTTCGCGACGTCGTTGAACGTGCTCGACGGTATGCTCAGTCCGCCGCCCAGCGAAAACTCGGCCCCTTGCGCGTACAGCGCAGGGGCGCCGGCCAGTGACCCAACGAGCAGCATCGTGACCGCCTTCGGTACCCGCATACCGCCTCCTTCAATGTGGTTCCCATAAAGGCGCGGCGCGTCGGAAGCCGCCGGCCCACCCGCCGTCTGGACGGGTCGAGGCCCAAGCTAGCGGAGCAGGTCCGCGCACCATGTGAGGGCCGTCACACGGAGCTGTCGCGGCCCCGCTGAAGCAGCCGAACGATGAGTGATCCGATGAGCAGCGCGATCGCGCCCCAGCCGATCTGCCGGTCGCCGAGTGCCACGGCCAGGAGCGCCACCGCGAAGCCCGCGGCCGCCAGGCCGATCCGCAGCAGCGCCACCGTTCGGGCGGGAAGGATCATTTCTTGAGGAACCGCCCGATGGCGGCGCGGAAGTCCGGTGTCTGGCGGGCCAGGGCATTCACCCGGGCGCCGAGGGCTATCCCTTCGTCCAGCGGGCAGCCGTCGAGGCGGTAGAAGAGCTGCTTGGTGAGTGCCATGGCGGACGGGCTGGAGCCGGCCAGCGCCCCCGCGAGCGTGGAGACTTCCCGCTCCAGCGCCTCGTCCGCCACCACCCGCGCCAGCAACCCGGCCTCGCGCGCCTCCGTGGCGGTGAGCACGCGGCCGGTGAGCGCCAGGTCGAGCGCGGTCTTCTCGCCCGTGGCACGCTGGAGCAGGGTCAGCACCATGGCCGGGACGAAGCCCCGCTGGATCTCGGGGTAACCAATCCGTGCGCCCTCCCCGGCTACGGCGAGGTCGCACGCGGTGACCAGCCCGGCGCCCCCGGCCAGGGCACGGCCCCGAACGCCCGCCAGGACCGGCTTGGGAA
This sequence comes from Gemmatimonadales bacterium, assembly GCA_025927545.1. Lineage (GTDB taxonomy): Bacteria > Gemmatimonadota > Gemmatimonadetes > Gemmatimonadales > GWC2-71-9 > CAVVWJ01. The sequence goes on along the minus strand of JAICLE010000028.1, from coordinate 27,832 downwards.
GACTCCGGATCCGCGTGAAGAGCGTCCCCAGCCGAAGCGCCGAGGCCTCGTTCCGCGCGGGCTCGAGATCGGCGGAGGCCAGCAGCTCGTCGAGATCCGCCCCCGCGCAGAAGTCCCGGCCCGCGCCCCGGAGCACGACCACGCGAACGTCGGCATCCAGATCGGCGCGGTCGAGCGCGGCATGGAGCGCCTCGATCAGGCCCGCGTCGAGGGCATTCCGCTTCTCGGGGCGATCGAGCGTGAGCCCGAGGACGCCGTCCGCGAGCGCGACCCGGAGCGGCGAGCCGCCGGCGCTCACGCGCGCGCCAGCCGGCGCGCGAGTGCCGTGGGCACCGGAATCGCCATCCGGAGGAGGGCCGTCGAGTACACCTTCCCCTGCGCGTCGGTCTTGAGCGAGATGGTCCCGCCGCCGTCCAGGGCGTCGTGCAAGAGGAAGTTCAGCGCGGCGAGGTTGGGCAGCTCGAACCGTTCCACCCCGCTCACCATGCCCCGGAAGTGCCGCGCCACCCGCGGCGCCGTCACCTCGCGCTCCAGAATCGGATAGTACTCGGGCTCGAGCGCGATGAGCCCGACGTTCGCGGTGTTGCCCTTGTCGCCCGAGCGGGCATGCGCCAGATACCGGAGCTGAACCATCCGGGTGGCCGGGCGCTTCGTGGTCCTGGGCACGCTCACGCCTCCAGAATCTCGACCCGCACGTGCGGCTCGATCTCGCGGCGGTCGATGAGCGCCGGCCAGTAGGCCACGACCTCTTCGACGGCCGGCCGGCCGCCGGCAAAGCCGGTAACGCTCGGCGGGCCGGTAAGGACCAGGGGCGCGATCTCCCGGGTGAACCGCTCGACCGGCGCCCGCTCGTGTGCGCGCACGCCCACGCGGAGCTGCACCTCGGGAATGTCGGGGTCCGGCGGGCCGCTGAGCCGCCCGTGCGTCGCGTCCACGCCGACGAATTCCGTCAGGATCTGGTCGAACTCGAGCCCGAGGTCGCTGAGCCGGTGGCGGAGCACCGCATCGGCCGCGCGGGCTTTGTCGTACGCCTCGGGCCAGGCGTAGACCAGCGTGCCCACCGCCTTGTAGCCCCAGAAGTAGGCGATCGACACCTTGAGCATCGGCGTGCGCGGCCCGCCGTGAATGCCGCTCACGCGCACCCGGTTCCGTCCGGCCTGCCGTAGCCGGATGGTGGTGAAGTCCGCCACGCCATCCGGGGTGATGTAGTCTCGCGGGTCGCCCATCTCGTAGACGAGCTGCTCGGTGACCGAGGCGACCGAGACCACGCCGCCGGTACCGGCATGCTTGGTCACGACGAACGTCCCGTCGGCCGAGGCCTCGACGATCGGAAAGCCCGGGTCGGCGAGTCCCTTCACCGACCGCCAGCCCTTCAGCAGATTGCCGCCGGAAGCCTGCGCGCCACATTCGATGATATGCCCCGCGACCGTGCCGGCCGCCACCTTGTCCCAGTCGTCCGCCGACCAGCCGAACTCGTGGACGATGGGACCCAGCGTGAGACCCGTATCGGTGACGCGCCCGGTGACCACCACGTCGGCCCGGCCGCGGAGCGCCTCGACGATCGGCCCCATCCCGAGATAGGCGTTGGCGGAGAGGACCCGGTCGCGGATGTCGCTCAGCGGGCGGCCGGTCTCCATGTCGCTCAGGTCGTGACCGCGCGCCATCAGCTCGTCTAGCCGGCCCAGGATGTCGTCGCCCGAGACGAGGCCGACACGCACCCGCCTTGGCAGGCCGAGCTTTCGCGCGACGGCGAGCACGGCCTCGGCGCAGCCGCGCGGGTTCACGCCGCCGGCGTTGGTGGTGACGCGCACCCCGCGCTCGATCAGGTCGGGCAGGATGCGCTCCATGAGCGGCACGAAGTCACGCGCGTAGCCCGCGGCGGGGTCGCGGGACTTCTGCTTCTGCATGATGGACATGGTGACTTCGGCCAGATAATCCATCATCAGGTAGTCGATCGGCCCGCCCCGCACCTGGCGCACCGGCGCCTCGAGCCAGTCGCCCCAGAAGCCCTGCCCGGCGGCGACCCGAACGGTGCGCCCGGCGGCCGGTGTCATGGAACGAGCGGCCCGGCCGCGGGCCCGAGCTCCACCTCGCGTGTCCAGCTTCGGCCGTCGGTCCGCGCCACCAGCAGGCCCAGAGGTACGAACTTCTCGCCCAGCGGCCATGGGCTATTCGGCAGGGTGAAGTCGGCGGTGACGCTGCCCCGCGGGGGGATCGTCCGGCCGCCGCTGTCCGCCCGCGCGAGCACGACCGTGGTGTCCGCGTACACCCGGATCGCGGCGCGGAGCGACCACTGCTGATTGCCCGACGGATCGGCGAAGCCGGGGAAGAATCCGAGGGTGACCGGCATGTCACCGTGACCCTCCGGCAGCTCCACCTGCAGCCGGCCGAACGCGTAGTTGAGCGGCTGCTTCCCGAGCTGCCGGCCGAGCGAGTCGAAGAGGGTGAGCCCGAAGTCGGTGAACTTCCCCCACTGCGCGCGATCCATCGTCACGTCCACGACGACGCCGCGGGACCAGGCGGGCACGACGAAGGGGATGCGCCGGGCGGCAGAACCGCTCGCGGAAACGGAATCCGACCGCGCGGCGCCGCCAAGGTGCAGGCCGACCTCGGCGTCGACCGGTGTGCCGGTCACGTTGTGGAAGGTGGCGTGGACCAGGCCACCCTGTCGCGTCGCGTGCAGCATGAGGGGCGACTGGGTGAGCCGGACCGTCGTGGTGAGGGGCTGGCCCGGCGGGGCGACGACGACGCACTCGTATGCCCCCGCCACCACGTCCCGCGAATCGGCCTCGTACTCCGCACCCTGCGGGCCGTAGGCGGCGGCGCGCGCGCTCTCGTCCCGGAACGGCATGCCGTCGGGCTCGTGGAGGAACGCCAGCCCCCGCTCGGCGCGGCCTCCGGTCTCGACCGTCAACTGGAAGGGCCGACTGCTGTCGGCCTCGAAGAAGGTACGGAGCGTCCCCCCGCCGGGCACGGCCGCGCCCTGCCGGAGTGTCGCCGTGGTCGCGGCGACCGGCACGGCGGTCACTACCGTCGTGACCAGTCGGAACGCCGGGCCGGCCATCGTGTCCGCGGTCCATCCGGTGATGGTGCCCACGTAGGCACCCGGGACAGCGAGCCCGCGGCGTGCCACCTTCAGTTGCACCGGCGTGCGCGGGCCGCGGAGCGCCACGGTGGCCGGCGCGGTGAGCCAGGGCGAGTCGCTCCGCAGCGTGTAGCTCGCGGCCGGCGCGTCGGCGGCGCGCAGCAGCTCGAACGTCTGCGTCGTGTCCGCGGCCGCGCCGGCCACACGCTGGACGGCGGCGGTGGCATCGCCGGTGCCGAGCGCGCGCACCTGGATGTCGGGCACGGCGTACCCGCCGCCGAGCCAGCGGTAGGCCTTGTCCACGTCCGGCAGTCCCGCGCCCTCGTCCACGAAGGTGGCACCCGGCGTGGGCTGAGCCGTCACCATCAATCCCTGGCGAACGGCGCGCGCCACGATCGGCCGATGCTCCTGCGCCATCGCCGATACGAGCAGCGCGGCCAGGCCGGCCGCGTGAGGCGAGGCCATGCTGGTGCCCTGTTCGACCTCGTCGCCCGCATTCCAGAGCGGCACGCTGCTGTAGGCCACGCCGGGGGTCACCAGGTCGGGGCGCGCCACCTCGCCGCCGCGAGAGCTGAAGTACGCGAGCAGGTCGGCGGAGGGCGCGCCGGCGGGGCCGGGCGGGAGGAGGCTACCGGGCAGCGTGGCGCCGACGCTCATCGCGCGGGCGGCACTGCCCGGGAAGCCGATCGTCGAGAGCCCGGGCCCGTCGTTGCCCGCGCTGATGGCCATCACGACGTCGGGGTGCGCCGCGAGCACGGAGTCCACGATCCCATCGATCCGCGCCTGGCCCTCGATCTCGTTGCCCACGCCGAAGCTCATGTTGAGCACCAGCGGCAGCCGGCGTGCCGTCGCGAAACGAATGGCGTAGTCCAGCGCGCGGAGCATGCTGCCGGTGGTCGAGATCCCCCCGTTGGCGCTGTTGGCGATCTTGAGCCCGAGAAGCTGGGCCCCCGGTGCCACGCCGTCGAACCCGGTGACGCCGTAGAGGTCGTGGGCCGCCGCGATGCCGGAGACGTGGGTGCCGTGCGCGCCGGTGTCGAATACCAGATCGAGCCGGGGCGCGCCGGCGTCCTCGCTGAAATTGGCGGCGACGTTCACGCGCGGCCGGGCGCCGCGGCGCGCCCAGCCGAACGTCTCTCGGCCCACGAGGTAGTCGTGGACCGGACGCTCGTTGGCGAGCGAGCCGTCGCCGTCGGTGTCCGCGAAAAGCACCCAGCCATCGGGCGCGTGCACCACTACGACGGGCAGCGTGTCGCGGACGGCGCCGTTCGCGTTGAGATCCGCCGCCGGCGGCTGGCCGAGCGGGATCTCGGCGATCGTGCCGGCGTAGTACGGGCCGGCCGTGCTGAGAGCCACCACGCGCCCGAAGCCGCCGAGGCGCCGGCCGGCCACCGCCACCGAATCGCCGGCGGGGGTGACGCGCGCGAGCGGCACGGCGCCCTCGCCGGAGAAGTCGCGGAGGTCGAGGATCTTGGGACCGCCGGTGGTGGTGGTCGCGAGCCCGGGTACCCCGGGGTCGATCCCGGTATCGAGAATGCCGATCAGCACGCCGCGCCCGTCGTAGGTCGGATGCGCGCGGAGAAAGCGGTCCACGCCGGTGCTCGCGAGCGGCATCCAGCCGTGTGCGTATGCCGACTCGGGCGGCGCGACACGCTCCACCGACTCGGGCGGCGTGGGGGCGGGCGTGGCCGGGGCGGGCGTCGCTTTCGCCACGGCGGAATCGGCCGGCGGCCGGGGGACCGGGGCCGATGCCTCGCGGTGGGCGGGCGCGCAGGCGAGCGTGACGGCGAGGGCAGTGGCGAGACGCGACGGGCGCATGCGGTTCCTAGATGGCGGGGGCCGCATCGAGCGGCGGGAGCACGAAGGGGCCCAGATGCGGCCCCGCGTAGTTGGCGGCGACCCGCAGCGCGAAGGCGAGCTGACCGCGGGTCTCTTCGGGCGTGACGATGGCATCCACCTGGCCGCGCGCCGCGGCATAGCGGGCGTCGAGCTGGGCCTCGTAGTCGGTCCGCATCGACTCCACGGACGCCTGGACGTCGGCCGCGAGCTCGCGCCGCTCCTGCCGCGCGCGCTCGAGCTCGCGGCCGTGCACCGCCATCACCGCCGACTCGCCTTCCATCACCCCCATCCGGCCGGTAGGCCAGGAGAGGATGAAGTCCGGATCGAACCCCTGCCCCGCCATCGCGTAGTAGCCCGCCCCGGACGCGTGGTTCACAGTGAGGACGATCTTGGGCACGACCGCGGTCGCCATGGCCTCGACCAGACGCGCCCCGGCGCGGATGATCCCGCTGTGCTCCGCCTCGGGCCCGACCATGAAGCCGCTCACGTCCTGCACGAACAGCAGGGGAAGCCGCTCGCGGCCGGCGGTCTCGATGAAGTAGGCCACCTTCTCCGCGCTGCCGGTGTAGACGATCCCGCCGAAGCGGGGCCGCTCGCCGGGCTGCCCCTTGATCACGCCGCGCTGGTTGGCGATCACGGCCACGGGCCGGCCCTCGATGTGCGCGTGACCGCAGAGCATTTCGCGGGCGACGCCGGGTTGAAACTCGTCGAGCGCGCCGGCGTCGAGGAGGCACTCGAGCACGTGGCGCATGTCGTACGACAGCCGGTGGTCCCGGGGGAGGAGCTCGTACAGCTCACCGGCGGGACGCGCGGGAGCGACCGGCGGCCGCAGCCGGTGGTGCACGCCGTCCAGCCGCGGCAGCCGGCCGACGTATTCGCGGATCCGCTCGAGGCAGGCGGTATCGTTGGGCGCGCGATAGTGGGCCACCGCGCTCACCTCGGTGTGCGTCACCGCGCCGCCCAGGCTCTCGGCGTCGATCGTCTGTCCGGTGGCACCCTTGACGAGATTGGGGCCGCCGAGCCCCATGAAGCTGGTGCCCTCGACCATGAAGATCACGTCCGACAGCGCCGGCAGATAGGCGCCCCCCGCGATACAGCTTCCCATGACGGCACTGATCTGCGGCACGTGGAGATAGCGGCGCATGATCGAGTTGTAATAGAAGATGCGCGCCGCGCCGTACTGCCCCGGGAAGACCCCGCCCTGGTACGGCAGGTTCACGCCCGCGCTGTCCACGAGATACACGATGGGGATCCGCTGCCGCATCGCGACCTCCTGGGCGCGGAGGATCTTGCGGATCGTTTCGGGCCACCAGGAGCCGGCCTTGACGGTGGCGTCGTTGGCCACCACGACGGTCTCCCGCCCCTCGACCACGCCGACGCCGGTGATGACGCCCGCGCCGGGCGCCTGCCCGTCGTACTGGTCGTAGGCCACGAGCAGGCCCAGCTCGAGCCAGGGCGCGCCATCGTCGAGCAGCCGCTGGACCCGCTCGCGCGGCGCGAGCTTTCCCTGGCGGTGCATCCTGGCCGCGCGCTCGGCCCCGCCGCCCTCGCGCAGCCGCTCGGCGAGCTCTTGGTACTCGGCGGTGAGCTCGCGCAGGCGGCTCACGCCTCCAGGTGCTCGGACGCCCACGACTGGATGTAGGAGATGAGTTCGGCGGTGGGCGTGCCCGGCCCGAAGAGCCGGCCGATGCCCAGCGCCTGGAGCTGATCCATGTCCTCCGCGGGGATGATGCCGCCGCCGGTGATCAGGATGTCGGGCCGGCCCATCTGGTCCAGCATCTGCCGTACCCGCGGGAAGAGCGCCATATGCGCGCCCGACAGGATCGAGAGCCCGACGACATCCACGTCCTCCTGCACCGCGGCGGTGGCGATCATCTCCGGCGTCTGGTGCAGGCCCGTGTACACCACTTCCATGCCCGCGTCGCGCAGCGCCGCGGCGACCACCTTGGCACCGCGGTCGTGGCCGTCGAGGCCGGGCTTGGCGACGAGCACCCGGATCGGGCGGGACGCGGCCGTCATGACGCGAGTCTCTCCTTGAGCAGGTCGTCGGCCAGCGCGCCGAGGGAGTGGACGCTGACGCACCCGACGCGCGGCGGCGCCCCGGCCGGCAGCAGGAGCACCGCGTCCATCCCCGCCGCGCGGGCGCCCAGGACATCGACTTCGTACAGGTCGCCCACGTACAGCGCCGCGGCGGGCTCGACGCCGAGCGCCTCGAGCGCGGAGACGAAGATGGCGGGGTCGGGCTTCTCCACGCCGGCGAGCGTGGAGTCCATCACGACCTCGAAGTATGGGCGGAGCCCGGCCACCTCGAGCGCCTCCTCGACCCGGCCATCGCTGTTGGAGACCACGCCGAGGCGAAGGCCGGCGTCGCGCAGCCGTGTGAGGGCGTCGTGCGCGTCCTCCGCGATCCCGCTCCACAGGTGGCGCTCGCCGTGCAGCCGCGCCAGGCAGGCCCGCACCTCCCCGAGCCGATCGGCCGGGATACCGGCCTCGAGGAAGAGCGCCTCCAGATAGGCCGCGCTCCGCTCGCGATCGGTCGCCCCGCCTCGTTCGAGCGTGCGGGAAGCGGCGCGGGCGCCCGCCGCGAGCCGGGGGCCGGTCAGCGGCACGCCGAGCGCCGCCGCCACCGCCGTGGCCATGCGGGCGTGATCGAGGAACAGCAGCGTGTTCCCGGCATCGAACAGCACCGCCTGTAGCGGCAGGTGAGCGGCGGCCACGCTCAGCGGAAGCGGAGCAGCCCCGCGAGTCCGTCGACTTCCTCGCGGGCCTTGGGCTCGTACACCACGTTGACGTCGACGCCCTGGCGGAGCGCCTCCTCGATGGCATCGTCCACGACGTCGAGCACCGGGATCGGCTCGCCTTCGTGGCGGCACTCCCGCTCGGTGCGGGCCAGCCGCCCCGACGTGCCGCAGCGGAAGCCGGGCTCGCCCGCATCGGCGTGCACGAGCAGCGTCCGGATCTGCCCGCGCGCCAGCGCGCGAAGCGTGCGGTCGATGCCGTTGATGGCCCAGCCGCTGCCCACGCCCTCGCGCATCTCGTGCACCACTTCCCGCTCTTCGTTGCGCTCCCAGGCCTGCCGGACGACGAGCGTGGCCGCATGCACCAGCGGCGGGGTGGCCTCCTTCGGGTTGAGCCGGGTGGTGCCGATCACCCGCTCGACCAGGTAGCTGTGGAGGAACGGCTCGACTGCGGCGGCGTCGGGACCGGTGGCGCCGATCACGATGCCATGCGCCGGCTGGCGCCGGTCGATGGCGAAGAGCTCGCGGGCGATCGCCTCGTAGTGCCGCTGCTTCTCCTCACGGATGCGGTTGTGGTAGGTGTGCTCCCCCCAGCCGCCGGGGCCGCTCTGGTCGCCGTGGAAGCGGCTGCCGCGGGTACTGTCGGCGCGGAGGCCGGGCAGCTCCCGGCACCCGTAGGCGGTCACCTCGAAGAAGCGGGCGCCGGTGCGGTCGAGCACGACGGTGAGCAGGCGGCCGAACTCGTCTTCCACCGACGCGAGCTCGCGCACCAGCGGCGCCCGGTCGAGGCCCAGGCGCGAGCGGTGCACCACCGGCAGCGGCATCGCTTCGAACAGGCCGATCCCCTCGCACGCGAAGATGGCGAGTCCCTGCGTGGAGGGGAGGTTGGCCGGATTCCGGAGGTACTCCTGAATCCGCTCGAGGTCGCGCGCGACCTCCTCCTGGACCGAGCGGGCGAGTCCCAGACGCGGCAGCGCGCGCGCGACCGACCGGACGCGGTTCTTGAGCTTGATGAGGTACTTCCCCCGGCTCCGGTCCCGCGGCTCGAGCTTGAGATAGCAGGTGACCACCCGGTGCGGGCCCGGATCCACCGCCGAGAGCCGAGCCAGTCGCTCCGCCACCTCCGGCACTTCGTTGCGGGCCGGGCCGCGCCCGCTGCCCGCGCCCGTTCCCGGTCCGTCAGAAGAAGACCGGCTCCCGATAGCTCCCATAAATCTCCTCGAGCACATGCCGGATCTCGAACAGCGTGCAGTACGCACGCGCGCAATCGAGCATGGCTGGAATGATGTTGCGGTCCTCCGCGGCGGCGCGCCGCAGGTCGGCCAGGCGCCGCTCGACGAGGGCCGAGTCCCGCTGGGCCCGGACCCGCGCGAGCCGGGCCCGCTGGGTGGCCTCGGCCGCGTCCCCCACCTTGAGAATCCGGACCGGCGCCTCCGCTTCCTCCACGAAGTCGTTCAGTCCTACGATGGTCCGGCGTCCCTCCTCGAGCTCGGCCTGGAACCGCGCCGAGCTGGAGGCGATCTGCCGCTGGAACCATCCCGACTCGATGGCCCGGACGACGCCGCCCTGCGCCTCGATCTCGGCGAAGAGCCCCTCCGCCTCGCGCTCGAGCCCGTCGGTGAGCGCCTCGACGTAGTACGAGCCGCCCAGCGGGTCGGCCACGTTGGGCACGCCGGTCTCGTACGCCAGGATCTGCTGCGTGCGCAGCGCGATGCGCACCGACTCCTCCGTCGGGAGCGCAAGCGTCTCGTCGAGCGCGTTGGTGTGGAGCGACTGCGTGCCGCCGAGCACGGCCGCGAGCGCCTGATAGGCCACCCGCACCACGTTGTTGTGCGGCTGCTGCGCCGTGAGGGTCACGCCGGCGGTCTGGCAGTGGAACCGCATCCGCCAGCTCCGCGGGTTCCGCGCCCCGTAGCGCTCGCGCATGTGGCGCGCCCAGATGCGGCGCGCCGCGCGGAGCTTGGCGATCTCCTCGAAGAAGTCGTTGTGCACGTCCCAGAAGAAGGACAGCCGCGGCGCGAAGGCGTCCACGTCCAGGCCGCGGGCCACCCCGTGCTCCACGTAGCAGAACCCGTTGGCGAGCGTGAACGCGAGCTCCTGCGCCGCCGTCGCCCCCGCCTCGCGGATGTGGTACCCGGAGATCGAGATGGTGTTCCAGTTCGGGGTGTGCTCCGCCGCCCACTCGAACAGATCGACGATGATCTTGAGCGCGGGCTCCGCCGGATAGATCCAGGCGTGCTGCGCCATGTACTCCTTGAGAATGTCGTTCTGGATGGTGCCCTGGAGCTGCGAGATGGGAACGCCCTGGCGCTCGGCAGCCGCGACGTAGAAGCAGAACAGCATCGCCGCGGGACCGTTGATCGTCATCGAGGTGGAGACCCGGTCGAGCGGAATCCCGTCGAACAGCGTCTCCATGTCGGCCAGGCTGGAGATCGCGACGCCGCACTTCCCGACCTCACCCTCCGAGCGGGGATGGTCGGAGTCGTACCCCATGAGCGTGGGAAAGTCGAACGCGACCGACAGCCCCGTCTGCCCGCGCTCGAGCAGGAACTTGTAGCGCTGATTGGTGTCGTCGGCGGTGCCGAAGCCGGCAAACTGGCGCATGGTCCAGAGCCGGCCCCGGTACATGGTGGGGTGGATGCCCCGGGTGAACGGAAAATCGCCGGGCAGGCCCGTTGCCGCCTGCAGATCGGGCGGCAGGTCGAGCGCCGTGTAGACCGGCTGGACCGTTCGGCCGGAGACCGAGGTGAAATCGCTGTCGGTCCGGGTCGGGAGCGCGGCCGCGGCGGCGCGCCAGGCCGCCACCTCGGCGCGGAGCCGGGTGAGCTCGCGCTCCTGCGCCGCCAGCCGCTGCGCCGTCTCCGCGTCGCGATCCGTGCCCCAGGCCGTCATGTTCGCTCACCCTGTTTGAGCCCGCCCAGCACCTCCGCCGCGACCTCGTAGGGACTCACCCGGCCGGCCGAGATGTCCTCGAGCCGCTCGGCGATCCGCTGGTCGGCCCGCGCCTCTTCCCAGACCCAGCGCCGGGTGGCGCGGTCCACCACTTCCCGCGTGCGATGCAGCAGCCGGCGCGTGCGCCGCTCCTGCAGCGTGCCGCTCTCCAGCAGCCAGGCGTGATGCCGGTCAAGGGCCGCGATGAGCTCGGAGATCCCGTCGCCCTTCGTCGCGACAGTGAGGAGCACAGGATGCTTCCAGAGCACGGCGTCCGCCTGCCGGCCCGCCCTCCGCCGGAGCCCCAGCGTCACCTCGAGGTCGCGCCGCAACTGCTCGGCCCCCGGGCGGTCGGCCTTGTTGACGACGAACAGGTCGGCGACCTCGATGACGCCGGACTTGAGCGTCTGGATGCCATCGCCCGACTCCGGCACGAGCACCAGGACGGTGGAGTCGGTCATGCCGGCCACGTCGAGCTCCGACTGGCCCACGCCGACGGTCTCGACGAGGATCCGGTCGAAGTTCGCGGCGTCGAGCAGGTCGCAGACCTCGCGCGTAGTGGTGGCGAGACCACCCACGGAGCCCCGGCTCCCCATGGAGCGGATGTAGACGCCGTCGTCGAGCGCGACGGATTCCATGCGGATGCGGTCGCCGAGAAGCGCGCCGCCCGTGAAGGGACTGGTGGGGTCCACCGCCACCACCGCCACGCGCTGGCCGGCCTGGCGGTAGGCGGCGACGAGGCGCTCGACCAGCGTGGACTTGCCGGCGCCGGGCGGGCCGGTGATGCCGATCCGGCGCGCGCGGCCGAGGGAGTGATGCACCTCGGCCAGGAGCCGCTCGAACCCCGGCCGCTCATTTTCGACCACCGAGATCGCGCGTGCCAGGGCGGCCGTGTTCCCCGCCCGCAATCGCGCGATCAGAGGGTCGAAATTCATGTCCGAAAGGTCGCTCCGCCCCCGGGCGGAGGCAAGCGAGCCGTCAGCCGGCCTCTTCGTCCCCGTTGTCGATGTGCAACTCCTTCCGGGCGGTCCAGTTGATGATCACCACGAGGATCACCCCGACGGCGAGCGCCCCCAGGAGCCAGAGCTGCACCCGGCGCACGCGGCCGAGCAGGATGGTGGCGCTCCCGCTCACCAGGTACCCGAGCCCGGTGAAAGCCAGCGAGCCCAGGACGCACCCCACTGCGTCGACCACGGCGAACCGCACCACGCTCATCCCGTGGAGCCCCCAGAACACCATGCTCGCGGCCTTGGTGCCGTAGACGAACCGCGACGCGATCAGCTCCGCGGGGCCGAGGCGCGCGGCCAGCCGCTCGATTCGATGTCCCACGCGTTCGTATAGCCGTCCGGCGCGGAAGCGCGGTCCCCGCACCCGCCCGAGCATGTACCACGCGAAGTCGCCGATGAAGCTCCCCGCCGCCCCGGCGGCCAGAGCGAGCGGGAACGGGAAGTAACCCAGGTGTGCCGCGACGCCCGCGAGGATGAGGGTGAAATCGCCCTCCACGGCGGAGCCCAGGAACACCGCCGCCAGGCCGTAGCGCGCGAGCAGCGCCTCGATGTGCACGCGATCAGGCCCGCGGCCGGGGCTGGCGGCGGCGATCCTCGCGCGCCACCGTCGGGACCGCGAACTCGGGCCGCGGGACCGGCTCCAGGTCCAAATGGGCCCGGGCCACGTTGAGCGCGTCGTCGATGTTGCCGACCAGGTCGTCCTCGGGCAGCTCGTCGGCCAGGGCCGAGCGCTGGAGCGCCACCATGGGCTGCGCGTGCACGTCGGACAGGATCACTCGCGTCCCGGCGCTGCGGAACCGGCGGACCACGTCGCCCAGCGCGTGGAGGCCGCTCGAGTCGATCGCGGGGACGTTTCGGAGCCGGAGGATCAGCACCCGGGGGCGCCCGCGGAGGGAAGTCATCGTCTCCTTGAACTTCTCCGCCGCCCCGAAGAAGAAAGGCCCGTTGATCTCGTACACCTCGACGCCCGGCGGCACCGTGCGGCGGCGCAGCGAGTTGGGGTCGCCCTCGCCCTCGTCGCCGCCCTCCTCGAACTCGCGCGTGAGCATGCTGACGTTGGTCACCTCGGCCATGCGCCGCATGAACAGGAACGCGGCGAGCACGATGCCGACTTCGACCGCGACGGTCAGATCCACCAGCACCGTGAGCAGGAACGTGGTCAGCAGGACCAGCAGGTCGCTCCGGGGCGCGCGGAACTCGGAGCGGAACGTGCGCCACTCGCTCATGTGATAGGCCACGACCACGAGGATGCCGGCCAGCGTGGCCAGCGGAATCAGCCCGGCCCACCGGCCGAAGAAGAGCGTAATGAGGAGCAGCGTGAGCGCGTGGACCATGCCGGCCACCGGCGTGCGGCCGCCGTTCTTCACGTTGGTGGCGGTGCGCGCGATCGCGCCGGTCGCGGGGATGCCGCCGAAGAGCGGCGAGGCGATGTTCGCCACCCCCTGCGCCACGAGCTCCATGTTGGACCGGTGCTTGCCGCCGATCATCCCGTCGGACACCACGGCGGACAGCAGGGACTCGATGCCCGCGAGAATCGCGATGGTGAACGCGGGCCCGACCAGCGCCGTGGCCGTCTCGACGGTGACGCGCGGCAGCACCGGCCGCGGAAAGCCCGCGTCGATCGCCCCGAAGCGGCTGCCGATCGTCTCGACCGGCAGGTGCGCCAGGCGGACGAGCAGGGTCGTCACAATGAGCGCGACGAAAGGTCCCGGGACTCGGGATCCGAAACGGGGCCACAGCCCGAGAATGAGCAGGGTCAGCGCCGACACGAGCAACGCCCACGGGTTCACGTGCCCCGCGTGCCGGGCGTACTCGGTCCACTTGCCCACGAATTCCGCGGGGAGCGCGCCCATGGGCAGGCCGAGCAGGTCCTTGACCTGCCCCGAGAAGATGATCAACGCGATCCCGCTGGTGAATCCGGTCACCACGGGAAAGGGGATGAACTTGATGGCGCCACCCAGCCCGGCGAGCCCGAACCCGATGAGGATGAAGCCGCCCATCAGCGTGGCGATCATCAGTCCGTCCACGCCGTACTTCTGGACGATGCCGTAGACGATCACCACGAACGCGCCCGTCGGGCCGCCGATCTGGACCCGCGACCCGCCGAGGGCCGAGATCAGGAAACCGGCGATCACGGCGGTGTAGAGGCCGCGATCCGGCGTGACCCCGCTGGCCACGGCGAACGCGATCGCGAGCGGCAGCGCCACGATGCCGACGATCACGCCCGCCCCCAGATCGGCGGCGAACTGGGAGCGATCATAGGTCTCGAGCGTCGTGACCAGCTTGGGCACCAGCACCGGCGACTCCGGGTGGAATAGTGCGGGGGCGGGCAAAGGCAGGCGGAATCTACTCCGCTCAAGGCCGTCGTACGGGACAGAATGGCCCGTCCGGCTCGCGTTCGGGCCAAACTGGCCGGCGGCCGGATGCGGAGCCGGGAATCTGTCCGCGCCGGCCGCATTTGACGATGGCCATCTTCTTGCCTTCCGCGCCGGCACCAGTCGAGCGGAGGAAGGTGTGCGGATCGCCCTAGTCACGGAATATTATTACCCGCACCTAGGCGGTGTGACCGAGCACGTTCACAATCTGGCGTATCAATTCCAGCGACAAGGCCATCCCACGCTGATCGTCACCGCGCACATGCGGCCTCCCCCGCGCGGCCACGACCTCGTGCCCGGCGGCGTCGATCCGCCGTTCGTCCGCCGGGTGGGCACGAGCCGGACAATCTACAGCGCGGGCTCGTTCGCCCGGGTGAGCACCGGCGTCGGGCTCCGCGCCCGGCTGCGCGAGCTGTTCCGCCGGGAGCGGGTGGATCTGGTCCACGTGCACGGCGGCCTCAACCCGACCCTCGGCCTGGTGGCGCCGGACGCCGCCTGGGATCTCGATCTCCCCGTCGTCGCTACATTCCACTCGTGGTTCGCCCGCTCGGGGCTCTGCCGGGTGTTCCGCCGCCCGCTGCAGCGGCGGCTCGACCGGCACGGCGCGGTGATCGCCGTGAGCGAGCCGGTGGTGCAGGCGCACGCGCGCTACTTCGAGGCCGACTGGGAGATCATTCCGAACGGCGTCGACACGGACTTCTTCCACGCGGGCGCGAGCAACGGCCCGCCCGCGGGCAACCCGGAGCTGCTGTTCCTCGGACGGCTGGACCCCAGAAACGGCCTCGACACGGTCCTCGCCGCCATGCCGAAGGTGCTCAAGCGGCTGCCGGGTACGCGCCTCACCGTGGCGGGCGACGGTCCGCTGCGGCCGCTCTACGAGCGGCTGGCCCGGCCGCTGGGGACGCGGGTCGAGTTCGTGGGCCGGGTCAACGGCAACCGGCCCGAACATTATGCCCGCGCCTCCATGTATCTCTGCCCCACCACCAAGGCCTCGTTCGGCATCACCCTGCTCGAGGCGATGGCGTGCGGTACGCCGCTCGTGGTCTCGGACATCACCGGCTTCCGCGAGCTGGTCGGCGGGAGCACCGAGGCGCTGCTCGTGCCGCGCGGCAATCCGACGGCGTGGGCCTCGGCGATCGTGCGCCTGATGGCCGACCGCCCCCGCCTGGCCGCGATGGGTGCGGCCGGCCGGCGCAAGGCCGAGACGTACGCCTGGCCCCGGATCGCGGCGCGGGTGATGGAGGTGTACCGCCGGGTGATGGCGTGCTGATCCCGGCGCTGGCCCTGGCCGGCGCGGGCGCGGCGCTCCTCGCGCACGGCGTGTACGAGCCGAACAGCCCGCTCTTCGGGCCGGTCGTCGGCCGCGGCCCGCGGGAGCCGGTGCTGTATCTCACGTTCGATGACGGCCCCAACCCGCGCACCACCGAGCCGATCGCCCGCCTGCTCGAGCGCGAGCGGGTCCCGGCCACGTTCTTCATGGTGGGACGGCACGTGGACCGGTATCCGGACCTGGCGCGTGGCGTGGCGCGGGCGGGTTTCGCGATCGGCAATCATACCTACACCCACACGAAGCTGGCGCTCTGCGGACCGGGGCGGGTGGGGGACGAGATCGCGCGCGCGCACGCCGCCATCGTGACGCACACCGGGATCACGCCCCGCTCGTTCCGCGCGCCGCACGGGCAGCGCAACCCGTTCGTCCGCCGAGCCGCCGCGGCCTACCGCTACCGGGTCTTCGGGTGGACGTTCGGCGTGTGGGACACGGCCCGGCCCGGGGCGGCCGTCATCCGCCGCCGCATGCGGCACGGGCTCCGGCCCGGCGCCGTGCTGCTGCTGCACGACGGCGATGGCTACGACCCGATGGGCGATCGCACCGAGACCGCCGAGGCGCTGCCTGGCATCCTGGAGGACTGCAGATCGATGGGATATGAATTCCGCTCGCTCGACCGGATCAGCGGGGCGTGAGGCGGCCATGGTGGGTCAAGCTCCTCGTCGTCGTGGTGCTGGCCGCGGGGCTCCGCTTCGCCACGACGTTTCCCTGGCTCGACACCTGGACCACCCTCGAGACCGCCGACTGGGGGATGCTGGCCGTCGCCGGCGGATGGAACCTGCTGTCGCTCTCGCTCAAGGCCTGGGCGTGGCAGCTCCTGCTGCGTGCGGTGGCGCCCGTGGGCTTCCGGACCACGCAGGAGGCCACGTTCGTCGGCGCGGCGGTGAACTCGGTCGGGATCGCGATGAGCGGCGAGGCGGCCCGGGTCCACGTGCTGGGCAAGCGGGACGGCATCGCGCCGGGCGCCGCGGTTCGCTCGATCGTCGCGAGCCGCCTGGTCGAGGCGATCGCCCTCGGCGTCTTTCTGCTGGGCGCCGTCGCCCTCACCACCACGGAGCACACGCCCAAGCTGCTGGGCGGCGGCGTGCTCCTGCTCGGCGGGGCGCTGGCGCTGCTCCGGTGGCTCCCGTGGCTCCGGCCGGGCGGCGGGGGGGCGGCGGCGCTCGAGGGCTGGTCGGTCGCGCGGCTGGCGCCGGCGGTGGGGATCGATATCGCGAGCTGGGGGCTGCAGTGGGCGTCGTATCACTGGTCGATCGCCGCCGCGCACACCGCGGTGACGCCGTCGCTCTCCTGCCTGGCATTGGTGCTGGCCAACGTGGGCGGGATCTTCCGGCTGACCCCGGCCAACATCGGCGTGGTCCAGGGCGCCGTCGTGCTGGCACTCCGGCCGGCGGGGGTGGCGGCGCCGGAGGCGCTGGCGGCCGGGGTGGCGCTGCAGGCGGTGCAGGTGCTGCCGGTGCTGGCGATCGGCCTCTGCCTGCTGGGCCGGTCGGGATTCGTGGCGCTGTTCCGCCGGCGCGCGCCGGAGCCCGCCTGATGCCGATGGGCCTGCCCCGCCGGCTCGCGGTGCTGACGGCGGTGATGGCGATTTTGCTCGTGACCGGCGCAACGGAGGTGGCGCTCGTGTGGTCGGCCCGGACCCGCCTGGAAGACCTCCGGCTCGAGGCCGTCTCGCTCGCCAATACGCTGGCCTCGCTGCTCGTCCGGAGCGCGCCCAAGGGCGATCCGGCCGGCCTGGCGCAGGGGCTCGAGGGGTGGGCACGCCATCGCGGCCCCGGGTCCGGCGCGATGGTGTACGTGCTGCGGCACGGGGACCTGATCCCCGTCGCCGCCAGCGGACTGCCGGACTCGACGGCGGCCGAGCCCGCGGTGTATCACGCCCTCGCGCGCCGCGCCGCGGAGGAGCACCTTCGGAGCGGCGACGATCCCGGATGGCAGGTCCTCATCCCCCTCGGGCTGCCGCACGCCTACGGTGTCCTCGACATGCGGCTCTCGACCCGGCGACTTCAGGATTGGGCGCGGCTCGAGCGGCGGCGGGCGTACATGCTGGCATTCCTGTCCGCGCTGCTGGTAGCGCTGTTCGTGGCGGTGATGACCGCGCGCTGGGTCGGGCGGCCGCTCGCCGCACTCGGCACCGCGATGGCCGGCGCGCACGGCGGCGCAAAAGACGCCCCCGAGGCGCCCGAGATCGGGCCGCCGGAGTTCCGGGAGCTGACCCGGCGCTACAACCGGATGCGCGAGGCGCTCGCCGCGCGCGAGCAGGAGAGCGCTGCGCGGGCCATGCTGCTCACGCTGGAAGAGCGGGCGCGCGGACTTGACCGGCTGGCGCTCATGCACGAGACGGCAGCCGTCTTCGCCCACGAGATCGGCACGCCGCTCAATACGGTGAGCGGCCATCTCCAGTTGCTGCGGGACGATTTCGACGCGCAGCACGACGCCCGCGGCCTGGAGCGGGTGCGGCTCCTGCTGGCCCAGATGGACCGCGTGGCCGGCATCGTGCGCGCGGGACTCAACCGGGGGGCCTGGCCCACCCCGCTCGTGCTGCGCCAGGACCTCAACGCGATCGCGCTCCGCATGATCCGCTTTCTCGAGCCGTCCTTCGGCGATGCCGGCGTCCACGCCCGGCTCGAGCTCGACGGTGGCGGCCCCGTCCTCGCGAGCTGCGATCCCGCCATGGTCGAGCAGATCCTGCTCAACCTGCTCAAGAACTCGATCGAGGCGCTGCCCGCCGGCGGCATCGTCACCATCGAGACCGGCGTCGCGGACCACCAGGCGTTCATCGACGTACGCGACGATGGCCCGGGCCTCGACGCCGACGCGGAGTCGAGCCTGTTCCGGCCGTTCTCCACTACCAAGGGCCCCGCCGGCACCGGTCTGGGACTGGCCGTGAGCCGCCGACTGGCCCGTCTCCTCGGCGGCGACCTGGTCCATGTGCCGAGCGAGCGGGGCGCGCGCTGGCGGCTGACCCTGCCCCGGGAGACGCTCGATTGAGTACGTCCACTCCCGCGCCCGCCCGCCTGCTGCTCGTCGACGACGACGAGGAGGCCTGCCGGCTGCTCGCCGAGGTGCTCGAGCGGGAGTCCTACGAGGTGGTGCCCGCGCTGTCGGCCGACGAGGCGCTGGCCAAGCTCGACGAGGTCGGTCCGTTCGACGCGGTGCTCACCGACCTCCGCATGCCGGCCCGGAGCGGGCTCGACCTGCTGCGCGCGCTCCGCGAGCGCGATCCCGCGGCGCTCGTGCTGGTGCTCACCGCCTTCGGCGACGCAGCCGCCGCCGGCGAGGCGATCCGGGCGGGCGCGTACGACTTCATCAGCAAGCCCTACGACATTGCCGCGCTGCGGGAGACCCTTGCCCGCGCACTGGGCCGTCGGCGGCTGGCCGGCGTGCGGCGCGACCCCGCTGACGCCCCGCGGGCCGGCGCACCCGCGTCCGGCCCGGCGCTGGTGGGTCACAGTCCGGCCATCATCGAAGTGATGAAGACGCTCGCGCGGGTGGCGCCGTCGCAGGCGACGGTACTCGTGCTGGGCGAGACCGGAACGGGCAAGGAACTGGTCGCCCGCACCATCCACCACTTTTCGGAGCGCGGCAGCCGGCGCTTCGTGGCGGTCAACTGCTCCGCGCTTGCCGAGGGGCTGCTGGAGAGCGAGCTGTTCGGGCACGTGCGCGGCGCGTTCACCGGAGCCGCCGCCGCCCGTCCCGGCCTGTTCCGCGAGGCCGACCACGGGACGCTCTTCCTCGACGAGATCGGCGACGTCTCGCCCGCCCTGCAGGCCAGGCTGCTGCGTGCCGTGCAGGAGCAGGAGATCGTGCCGGTCGGCTCGGAAACGCCGGTCAAGGTGAACGTGCGCGTGCTGGCGGCCACCC
This sequence comes from Gemmatimonadales bacterium, assembly GCA_025927545.1. Taxonomy (GTDB): domain Bacteria; phylum Gemmatimonadota; class Gemmatimonadetes; order Gemmatimonadales; family GWC2-71-9; genus CAVVWJ01. The sequence continues at coordinate 8,666 of JAICLE010000028.1, read as the reverse complement.
ACCGGGACCTGCCCGAGCTGGTGCGGCAGGGGCGCTTCCGGGAAGATCTCTACTACCGCCTCAACGTGGTGACGCTCACGCTGCCGCCGCTGCGCGCGCGGCGGCAGGACATCCCGCTGCTCATCGACCACTTCCTGCACGCGCTCGGGACGCGCCACGGCCGGGGGCTGGTCGCGGTGGACTCCGAAGCCCAGCGCCGCCTGCTGGCGTACGACTGGCCGGGCAACATCCGCGAGCTGCAGAACGTGCTCGAGCGCGCCATGCTGCTGGCCGAGCAGGACGTGATCGGACCCGAGCATCTCCCGGCCGACCTGCGGGCGCCGCTCACCGGGGCCGCGCGGCCGGCCGCCCCGGACGGCGGGCCCGCTGGTGCCGCGCCCCTCCTGCCGACGCTCGAGGCGGTCGAGCGCGAGCACGTACTCCGCGTGCTCACCGCGACGGGCGGGAACCGGGACGAGACCTCGCGAGTCCTCGGCATCAGCCGCCGCACGCTCACGCGCATGATCCAGCGCTGGGATCTTCCGCGCCGGAGCTGACGCCACTCTGTCCCGCCCGGGACAGAGTGGCGCGTCACTCCTTCCTTCGCTCTCCCGATCCACCCGCATCGCCCCGTCGCGCGCCCCATCGCGACTGGCATGTCGCTTGCCCTCCCGCTGAGTAGTTCCGCGCCCGGTCATCCGGGTGTCCGCCACACTCTCCAGGAGATCTCGATGATCCGCAAGCTCGCCTTCGTCGCCGCGGTGGTCGCGGCCACGCTCAGCACCAACGCGCTGTCCGCCCAGACCGCCGCGCCCGCGGCCAAGCCCGGACCCGCGATGCACGTGAAGCTGGATTCGAGCACCGCGGCCAAGCCGTCGTCCACCCACCACGCGGCGTGGACCCAGAGTCAAATCAAGGAAGCGCAGCAGGGTCTCGCCAAGGCCGGCCTCTACAAGGGCAAGGTCTCCGGCGCGATGAACGCGGACACCCGCAAGGCGCTCCGCGCGTACCAGAAGCAGAACAAGCTGCCGGTCACCGGCCGGCTCGACGACACCGTGCTCGCGCGATTGAAGTCCGCCTGAGTACCGCACTGCAGGATCCTACCCCGGTGAAGCGCGGGCGCCCCCGTGCCAACCGCCCTACGCCCCTCCGCAAGGAGGGGCGCCTTCCTTTCCACCGGCGCCAGCCCCGGTGGCGAGCGGTCGAGACGCACCTCACCCGCCATCTCGAGCTCTATCTCTCGGTCGTGTCGCTGGCGGTCATCCTGGTGCTCCCACTCGCGCTGGAACTGGGCACCGACGTGCAGGAGCTCGCCGGCGCCGCCATCGGGGCGTGCATGGTCCAGGGCTTCGTGCACTGGCTGCTGCGGCGGAGGGCGGAGGCCGTGCGACGCGAGCTCATCGCCGAGGTCCGCGGGCTGCTGCGCGACCGGATCAACAATCACCTGCAGGTAGTGCTCTTCTCCCTGACGCGCGGCCCGGGAACGCCGGCCGACGAGGACGATCGCGCGCGCCTGGCACTGGCGATCGACGCCGTGGCCGCCGTGTCCCGGACGCTGGCGGAGCTGTCCACCGACTCGCTGCGGCGCTGGAAGGAGCACTACGCCGACGCGCTCAGCGAGGGGGCCAGCGGCGCCGGAAGCTGAGCGGGTTCTGGAACAGGTGGGCCGGCAGCAGGAAGATGACGAGGAACATCCCGAACGCGATCAGCAGGCCTACCACCAGCAGCTCGAGCCGCCGCGTCGCCAGGTAGACGACGCTGGTGATGAGTGCGATCGTGAACGCGAACAGCGCGAGCAGCGCGCGCCGGACCTGCTGGGCCAGGAACCGCTGCATCTCGAGGGTATCGCGCGGATGCCGGCGTACCCGCAACTCGTCCCGCTCGACCCGCCGCAGCAGATCGCGCAGCGTGCGCACCGTCGCGAGCGCCTCGAGCGTCCAGTCGGTGACTCGCGCGCGGGGGTCGTCCAGCGCGCCCTGGGTGAGTCGGGCCGCGGCGCGCGCAAGCACCGGGCGGGCGACCGCGAGCGCGTTGAAGTCGGGATCGTAGCGGAGTCCGATGCCTTCCACCAGCACCGCCGCCCGGCCGAAATAGACCAGGTTCGAGGGCAGCATCAGCGGCCACTGGTAGAATGTCTCGAGCACCCGCTCCACCACCTGCTGGATCTGGCGCGGGGAGGCTCCGTCCCGGAACGAGATGGCCATCAGGCTCCGCGCGGCGTCGCGCACTGTGCCCCGGTCCACGTCGGGATCCAGAATGCCGAGCTCGTAGAATCCGTTGATGACGCCGTCCACGTCCTGGCGGATGGCCGCCAGCACGGTGTCCACCAGTCGCCGGCGCGTCTCCCGCTCCACCTGGAGCACCATGCCGAAATCGAGCAGCACCAGCCGGCCCTGCGGGTCCACCAGCAGATTGCCCGCGTGGGGATCGGCGTGGAACACGCCGTCCTCCAGCATCATCCGGATGTAGGCGTCCACCACGGTCTCGATGAGCCGGTCGATTACCACGTCGCCCGAGGCGATGCGCTCCTGCAGGCGGTCGATCCGCGTCCCCTCCACGTACTCGAGCACCAGCACCCGCCGGGTCACCAGCTCGGACACCACCTCGGGAACCACCACCCGCGGCTCCGCCTGGAAGTTGCGCCGCAGGGTGGCCGCGTTCCGGGCCTCCTCGCGGAAATCCAGCTCGTCATGGATGCGCTTGGAGAACTCGCTCACGATCGCGGTGATCGCGCGCGTGTGATGGTTGGGGAAGAGCAGGTTCAGCACGAAGAGAATGCGGAAAGAGACGTCGAGGTCCCGTCCCACCAGCTCCTCCACACCCGGCCGGAGCACCTTCACCACGACTTCGCGCCCCCCCAGCGAGGCACGGTGGACCTGCCCCAGCGACGCGGCCGCGAGCGGAGTCGAATCGAAGCGCGCGAACATTTCGTCCACGTCGCGCCCGAACTCTTCTCGCACCACCCGCTCCGCCACGCCGGGCGGAAGCGGCGGGACGCGGTCCGTCAGCGTGCCGATCGCGGAGAGATAGGGCTCCGGCAGAATATCGGCCCGCGCGGCGAACACCTGCGCCAGCTTGATGAACGTGGGCCCGAGCTCCGCCAGCGTCCGGGTCAGGCGCTCCGCGCGGCGACGGTGCCGCTCCTCGTCCCGGCGGCGGGGGCGGCCCACGAGGAAGAACCGCCGGCGGTCCCAGATGAAGGCGAGTACGAACGGCAGCAGGCGGACGAAGACGGTGAGGGCGCGCACCCCGGGCTCACGCGCTGCCCGGCAGCAGGGTGACCGGCGCGCTCGCGCCCGAGCGGATGACCAGCCGCTCGACCCGCGTGGGCGAGGCCTGCAGCACGTCGAATTCGAGGCCGCGGATGGTGAACCGCTCGCCCGCGACCGGGATGCGTCCCGCCCACTCGGCCACCAGCCCGGCCACGGTGGTCGAGCGCCCGGATGGGAGCGGGACGCCGAACCGCTCCTCGATGGCTTCCGGAGGGATGTTGCCGTCGGTCTCGAACAGGACGGGACCGCCGGCCGGCGCCGAGCGGACCTCGTCGTCGTGCTCGTCGTAGATCTCGCCCACCAGTTCCTCGAGCAGGTCTTCCAGCGTCGCGATCCCCAGCGTCCCGCCGAACTCGTCGAGCACCACGGCCAGGTGGCGCCGCTCCCGCTGCATGTCGAGCAGCAGGTCGCCGCAGCTCCGGCTGGCGGGCGTGAGGGCGACGGGGCGCACCGGCAGCGGGTCGCCCGGCCGCAACTTGAAGAGGTCGAAGGCGTGCAGCATGCCGATGATGTCGTCCAGCGTCTCGCGGAACACCGGGATCCGGCTGTACCCGCTCTGGGCGAACACGGCCCGGATCTCGTCGAGCGCGGCGTTCTCGCCGATCGCCACGATGTCCGTGCGCGGCGTCATCACCTCCCGCACGGGCCGCACGCTGAACGCCATCACGCCGCCCACGAGGAACAGCTCGTCGTCGGCCCGGAGGCCCACCGCCGCGCCCTCGCGCCAGATCGAGCGGAGGTCGGTCGGGCGCGTGGCCGTGCGGGCCGGCAGCAGCAGGCCCAGCACGCGGGACCACGGCCGCATGAGCGGGATGACCCGGGCGGCCACCGTCTCGGCCCGCGGGTGCGTGAGCCAGCGCGGAACGAGGTACGCCGCGAACAGCACCAGCGGCACTCCGATCACGGCCAGGACGACGACGGCCCGGGGTGCGCCCGAGCCGGTGACGAGCCCGGGCAGCGCCGCGCCCACCAGCAGCACGCCGAGCGAGGTGGTGGCGGACGCGGCCGTGAGGTAGCTGTCCACCCGGCTCAGCCAGGCGAGCGACGGCGTGGCACCCCGGAGCCGGCGGCTCACCGCGCGGGTGAGCTCGGTGCGGCTCACGGTGATGAGCGCCGCGCCGGCCGTGGCGCCGAACGCGGCGACGCCGAGACCTACCAGGATGACCAGCCAGATCATGGCAGCACCCGTTCCGGGCTCGCGAGTGGCGCTTCCACCGGGGGCCGGAAGACCGCCACCCGTCGCACCCGCCGCCGGATCACCTGTTCCACCACCAGCCGATACCCGTCCAGGTCGAGCGCCTCGCCAGCCCGCGGCACCCTGCCGAACTCCGCCAGCATGAGCCCGCCCACCGTACTCACGTCCTCGCGGTCGAAACCGTGTCCCAGCACCGCCTCGAGCTCGGAGAGCGCGACGCCGCCCTCGACCCGGAGCTGGTCTTCCGCCACGATCTGGATCGGGGCCACTTCATCCACGTCGCGCTCATCCTGGATCTCGCCGACGATCTGCTCCAGGATGTCCTCGAGCGTCACGATCCCGGCGGTGCCGCCGAACTCGTCCACGACCACCGCCAGATGGCTTGGCCCGCGCTGGAAGTCGCGGAGCTGGCGATCGAGCGTCTTGCCTTCCGGCACGAACGCCGCGGGCCGGATGAGGGTCTGCCACGAGGTCTCGTCGCCGGCGTTCACGGCGAGGATGTCCTTGGCGTAGATCACGCCGGCCACCTCGTCCGGGTGCCCGTCGTAGACCAGGAGGCGCGCGTGGGCCGAGCTCTGGAGCGTGGCCGTCACCTCTTCCCGGTCCGCCGATGAATCCACGGCGATGATGTCGATGCGCGGCGTCATCACCTCGGCCACCGTCGTGTCGGCCAGCGAGAACACGCCGAGCAGCATGTCGCGCTCGACGGCGCCGGCGTGTCGCGCCGGTTCGGCCGGCGTGGTGCGGGCCCGGGTGTCGGCCCAGGCGGTGAGCCGGAGGAGGAGCCGGAAGGGCGCGAGCGTGGCAGCCGCGGCGCCGCGGGCGGGCGCGGTGAGCTCCGGGGCCACGGCTGCCAGCAGCCGCGGCAACAGATCGCCCAGGACCCAGACGAGGCCCGCCGCCAGCAGCAGTCGGATGAGCCCCGCCGAGGGCGAGCGGGCCCACCACGCGACCGCGCCGCCGGCCGCGGCACCCGCGAGCACGAGCAGCGCGAGGTGCGCCACGTGGAGGTTGCGCGACAGCGTCCCGGCGCCGGCCTCGTTGGAGAACTCGCCGCCCAGAGCGCGCGGCAGGTCGGCATCGGACTCGGCGGCGAGCGCGAGCCAGGCCGCCCACAGCGTGAGCACCGCGGCGAGCAGCGGGGCGATGAAGAGCTGCAGCATCGTCGTCATGCCAGCGCGTCCACGTAACGCTCCTGCCGCCGCCACATCGCCGAGGTGGTGCGGCCCTCGCCCTCGGGGTGCTCCCGGCCGAGGGCGTGGAGCGTGCCGTGCACCACCAGCCGGAGCAGCTCCTGGCGGAGGGGAACCCCCCGTGCGCGCGCCTCACGGCGCGCCACCCAGGGGCAGATGTAGACGTCGCCGACGGCGCGTCCGGCGGGGTCGGTCAGCTCGAAGCTGAGCACGTCGGTGGGGCGCTTCCGTCCCGTGTGCTCGGCATTGAGCCGGCGCATGGCGTCGCGCCCGAGGAAGGTGACCGAGACGAGGGCGTCACGGCGTTCGCCCCGCAGCACCGCGGTCACCGCGCGCCGCACCAGGGACGCGGGCAGCGGCACGCGACGGCCGCTCACCACGACCTCACTGCCGCTCGACGATCTGGAATTCCGGCGTGATCCCGCCGCTGGCACGCGGATACCCGATGCGCTTGTGGTAGGTGCCCGACATCACGCGGGCGAATTCCCGCTTTACCCGGTCGAGGTCCCGCAGGGTGAGCGGCGCGTCGTCGAGCTGTCCCGAGGCGAGCTTCTGCTGGACCAGCAGCTCGATGGCCTCCCGCACGTTGTCGGGCGTCTGTTCGGGCAGCACCCGCACGGCCGCCTCCGCCGAATCGGCCAGCATGGCCACCGCGGTCTCGACGCTCTGCGGGCGCGGGCCGGGGTAGCGATAGTCGGCCGGGTTGGGGCCGCCGTCGGTGGCGCTCCGCCGGGCACGCATGAGGAAGTAGGTGACCTCGGTGGTCCCGTGGTGCTCGGGGATGAATGCCTTCACGACCGGCGGCAGACCCGATGCCTCGGCCAGCGCGATGCCGTCCAGCACATGCTGGCGGATGATGCGCGCCGAGTCGATCGGGCGCATCTCGTCGTGCGGGTTGGGGCCCCCGCCCTGGTTCTCCACGAAGAATCCGGGCGCCGTGAGCTTGCCGACGTCGTGATAGTAGCAGCCGACGCGCGCAAGGAGCCCGTTGGCCCCGATGATGTTGCAGGCGGACTCGCACAGGTTGGCCATCGCCAGGCTGTGCGCCCAGGTGCCGGGGGCCTCGAGCGCCAGCCGCCGCAGCAGCGGCCGGCCCAGGTCCGAGAGCTCGAGCAGCGTGAGGTCGGTCGTGATGCGGGTGGCGGATTCCGCCAGCGGCATCATGAGCATGGCGAGCGCCGCGCTCGCGAGCGCCATGAGCGCGCCAAGCAGCGCACTGGCCACGATCGTCACCGTGGCCCAGCCCTGCAGCAGGCCGATGGTGACCGACGCGAGCACGCCGGCGGCCGCGATCAGTCCCACCGTCAGGTAGAGGTGGCGCCGGCGGCGCACCGCCCGGACCCCGATCGCCGCGGCCACGCCTCCCACCAGCCCGAAGAAGAGAATCCCGCTGTCCCGCATCGCCCACTGGCCGTCGAGCAGCACGGCGAGCGTCAGCGCCGCGAACACCCCGGCGCGGCCGTCGTAGAGCAGCGTCACCAGGATGGCCGCGAAGGGGATCGGCACCAGCTCGGGCCGGATCGGGAGGATGCTCGTGGTGCCGGCGGTGATCACCACCACAAGGGTGAAGAGCGCGCCGAAGAAGACCATCTCCCGCAGCTCGCGGTACGTCCCCCGCCGGTAGAACAGCATGAGCAGCCAGAAGACGCTCAGCACGAGCGCGTTGTAGAGGAAGCCGCCCACCGCCCCGGCCGTCCAGAACGCTTCCGAGCCACGGCGCTGGAGCTCCTGGTGCAGCCCGATGAGCTTGGCCCGTACCTCCTCGGTCACCGGCTGCCCGGCCGCGACGATGCGCTCCCCCGCGCGCACCCCGTAGCGCACCGGATCCACGCTCGCGCGGAGCTGCTCGCGCCGGGCGCTGGTCACCGTCAGATCGGGGACGATCGTGGGATGGTAGAAGGCGCCCACCACGCGCCGGAGCGTGCGCTGCCCCGCCGGGTCCTCGATCACGATCCCCGCCACTTCGGCCTGCTCCATGAGATCGGCGAAAGTGAGGATCGAGTCGCGCGACACGACGAGGTCGGTATCGTTCCGGCGCAGCGTCACCTGGCGGCTGGGCTCGCCCCGGATCACGCCCGCGTCCGCCACGCCCTTGGAGAGCGTCTCGCCGAGGAAATGGGTGACGATCTCGCGCATCGCGTGGCGCCGGGTGGAGTCGGAGAGATACGCGATCTCCGCCGGCCCCAGGTGCGCCTGCGTGACGGCCGCCGCCCGCATGAGCTCCGGCCCCTGCCTGCTCGCGCGGTCCAGGTCGGCGAAGAAGTCGCGGGCGGCGGCCAGGGCCGAATCGTAGGCGGTCGGGCTGAAGCGGTAGACGGGCTGCGCGGTGAGCGCGCGCGACTCGCCCTCGCGGGCCATCTCGTCGGTAGACTTCCGGACCTGATACGGAAACGGCGCGACCACGCTGCGCTCGGCGACCTGGCCCAGCTCGGGGACCCTCGTCACAACCCCGGCCGGGGGCGGAAAGAGGGCGTAGGTGATGAGGGCGGTGGCGAGCAGGGGTAGCCACCGGATGACGTGGAACCTCACCCGGTCACCGGCCGACGCTCCGGTGGCGACGCGGGACGGCGCCCGGGGTGCCATCAGCCGTTCTGATCCTCCGCGTACGCCTTGATGATCTCGCGCACCAGACGGTGTCGCACGACGTCGGCCTCGTGCAGGTAGCAGAACGCGATTCCCTCGATGCCCGGCAGCACCCGCTCGACCTGCACCAGCCCCGAGTCCTCGCGGCGCGGCAGGTCGATCTGAGTCTTGTCGCCCGTCACCACCGTCCGGCTGTTCACCCCGAGGCGCGTGAGGAACATCTTCATCTGCGCGCCGGTGGCGTTCTGGGCTTCGTCGAGGATGATGAACGCGTCGGCCAGCGTGCGGCCGCGCATGTACGCCAGCGGCGCGATCTCGATGGTACGGGTTTCCAGCGCGCGCTGCACCCGGTCGTGCGGCATCATGTCTTCCAGCGCGTCGTAGAGCGGGCGCAGGTACGGGTCCACCTTGGCCTGGATGTCGCCGGGCAGGAAGCCGAGGGAT
>JAICLE010000025.1 GCA_025927545.1 Gemmatimonadales bacterium | reverse complement strand
TCCGGAATGCGTCGAGCGCGTCGAGCACCGTCGGGCCGGTGTACCAGGGCAGGTTGCCCGAGCGGTCGGCGATGTTGTCGCCCCCACGGCCGGACACGGGGATGAAGCACGAGGGCCGGATGCCGACTTGCTCGAGGAACGCACTGTATTCGGTCACGATGCGGTCGTAGACCGCCTCATCCCAGTTCACCAGGTCCATCTTGTTGATCACGACGGCGAGCTGGTGGACGCCGAGCATCGAGACCATGTAGCCGTGGCGACGGGAGTTCTCCTGCACCCCTTCCGCCGCGTCGATCACCAGCAACGCCGCCTCCGCCCGCGCGGCCCCCGTGATCATGTTCTTGAGGAACTCGATGTGTCCCGGCGCGTCGAGAATCAGGTAGGGGCGCAGGCGGCTCTTGAAGAAGACCCGGGCGGCATCGATAGTGATGCCCTGAGCCTGCTCGTCCTTGAGCGCGTCCAGCAGGAAGGCGTACTCGAAGGGCTTGGAGTTGAGCCCGCAGTCGGCCCGGACCTGCTCGAGCTTCCCGTCGGGCAGCGAGTGCGTGTCGGCCAGCAGGCGGCCGATGACCGTGCTCTTGCCGTGGTCCACGTGACCCACGATCACGATGTTCATCCGCTGCGATCCGGGCGGAGCGGCCACGCGCGGTTCGGGGGAAGCGATAGATGATGACGACATGCGGCTGGAAGATTCCTCCCTGAGCGTCAACGGGATTCTGGCGGCCGCGCTCCGGCGGCAACCGCCTCGCGCGGCCGGTCCGGGTGGTGCACGGCTAGACCGGGTCTACGGATGATCGGCCCACGCCGCGGGCGGACGGCTCACTGCTCCTCCGCGGCGTAGTCGTACGGATAGTAGTAGTCGCCTTCCTTGGCGACCTGCCCGCCCGGATCGTTCAGCACGGTCCCGACGACGCGGGCGCCCACGTTGGCGAGTTGCTGGTAGGCACGCTGGGCCGCGTTCCGGTCCGTGGTGCCCGCCCGGACGACCAGCAGCACGCCGTCCGTCAGCGAGGCCACGATGCCCGCGTCGGCCGTGGCGAGCACGGGCGGGGTATCGAGCACGATGATGTCGAACTGCTCCCGCAGCTCGCCCAGGAGGACCCGCATCCGGGTGCTGCTCAGCAGGTTCGCCGCGTTGGAGGGGAGCGCCCCGCAGGTGAGGACGGAGAGTCCCGCGATCGACGTCTCCCGGATGGCATCCGGCGCCGAGACGGGGTCGCCCGTTGGGTGCCGAGAGGCGGTCAGCAGCTCCATCAGCCCGGGGGAGCGCGGCATGCGGAAGAGACCGTGCACCCGGGGCCGGCGGATGTCACAATCCACGAGCAGGACCCGGAGGCCGTCATACGCCAGCGTCACGGCGAGATTGGCGGCGGTGAGCGTCTTGCCCTCCCCCGGCGCGGCGCTGGTGACGACCAGCGTCTTCAACGCCTCGCCGCCATCGGACCAGATGAGGCTCGTGCGCAGGTTGCGGAAAGCCTCGATCCCGATGGAGAACGTCTGGCCGCCGGACATGAGCGCGCCGGCATCCGCCCGCGCGGGTTTGGGGGCCCCGAGCAGCGCGCGCAGACGGGATCGTCCGTTGGACGCACCGCCGGTGATGCGCGGGATCACGGCCAGGCCGGGCACGTGGAGCACCGCTTCGAGGTCCTCGGGCCGCCGGATCGAAGTGTTGAGCGCCTCGAGCACATAGGCGAACACCAGCCCCAGGATGAGCCCGAGCGCGAGCCCGAGCGCAAGCTTCAGCGCCGAGGCGCTGAGCAGCGGGGCGTAGGGCACGTCGGCCAGGTCGACCACATCCACGTCGCCCGCCTCGACTTCCTCGGACATCCGGGCCTTCTGGAAATCCTTGCGGAGCTCATCGCCCATGCTGGCCAGCGCGTCCACCCGACGGCTCAGCCGCATCTCCTCTTCGGCCATGGCCGGCAGGACCTCCATGGACGCACCGGTGCGGCGCCGCAGGGTGGTCAGCGAGGCGATCCGGGCATCGATGGACTTCACATGGCTGCTCACGGCGTCCACCAGCTTGTCCTGCGTAGACTTGGCCAGGCTCTTCAGCTGGATCACGTCCGGGTTGGTGGCCGCCGCCTTCCACGGACCGGTCGTCATCGAGTCGAGCCGGTCCTGGTAGTCGAGAAGCTGATGATAGAGGTTCCCGACCGCCGGGTTGTCGGTCATGGCCGGGGACGTGGCCAGGGCCCGCAGGGCCTCCGCGCGGGCCGACTCATCTCCCGATTTGAGCTGCTGCTGGAGAGCGGTAAAGGTCTGCCGGTCGGCGTCGAGCTCGGCCGCACGGGTATCGAGCGCGAGCACGGCCGACTGCTCCGCGGCCAGCTTGTCATGACTGCTGGCGAGCTGCTGGCGGCTCCGGAACGAGCTGAGCTCGGCCTGCGCGCGCTCGAGCATGCTGTCGGTCTGGGCGAGCTGCTCGGAGAGGAATTCGCGCCGGCGCCGCGAGCGCTCGCGGGCCCACTGGACGTTGAGCGACTGGAATGCCTGGACCGTGGCGTTGACGATCCGCTGGGCGATGGCGGGCTCGGTCGAGAAATAGCTGACGTCGATCACGTCGGTCATTTCCCGCCGCGACACCTGCAGGCCGGCCAGAAGGCCGTCGATCGCCTGCTCCTGGCCGACGATGCCCAGCGTGGCGGCATCGATGGCGGGGCGGGCGCGCACGGCGAACTGCACCACGCCGAGGTTGATCACCTGGCCGTAGGGCGCGGTCACCGCCCGGTCGGCGCGCCGTGCCTCGAGATTGGTCTGGTGGAAGACAAGCTGCACGGAGTCGCCGGCGGCCCGGGGGTCGACGTGCACCTGCGCAAGGCTCGCGAGCGGGAACTCGGGGGTCCGGCTCTGTAGCTGGAGGCCCAGCGTGTCGACGACGACGCGCGCCACCGTCCGGCTCTTCAGCAGCTCGATGATGGACAGGAGCGGGTCCGCCGTTTTCCCGAGCCCCGGCGCTTCCTCCTCATCGCCCGTGAGCGTCTGCCGCTCGCCGGCCAACCTGAGCATGGCCGCCGCCCGATAGGTCGCGGGGGCCTGGGACGCCAGAAAGAGCCCGATGCTCGCGCCGATCAAGGTCATCGCCAGGATCAACTGGTAGCGCCGGCGGAGGACAGCCAGCACCTGACGGAACGAGACGGAATCGCCGGCCGGTGCCGACTCGATGGGCCGCATCGAGGGCTCCGTGGTCCCCGGGAGCATGCGGTTGTTGGGCGGCAAGTTCGGCATAGCTGGCTACCTGTTGCCCCGGCTCACGCGATCGATGAGCAGCCCGAGCGAGGCGAATGTCCCGACCACGACGAGAGCGGGCTGGAGCACGTCCTTGAAGAACGACTTGCGACGGTCCACGACGATCTGGTCTCCCGAGCGCACGGGGAGCGTGGCCTGCGAGCCGTTCGGGTCGGACAAGTTGACCTTGAACTGGTCCTGTTGGCCGTTCGCCGCGAAGCGGAGGACACGGACATGATCGGGCGCGCCGTTCTCGGTGGTTCCGCCGGCACGGGCCACGGCCTCACCGATGGTTGTCTCCGGGCGGGTGGCGAACACCTGCGGCTTGGTGACCTCACCCGAGACGGAAACGCGGATCAGCGGCTCCATCACGAACTGCGGGTTCTCCTCGAACTGGGAGAGGAAGGTGCGCAGATTCGCCTGGGCGGTGGCGAAGGGTACGCCGCCGACCTTGACGGCACGGAACAGCGGATGGGTAATCGTGTTGTCCGGCGCCACGACGTAATCCCCGCTGAACTCCGGCTTCCGCCACACTACGATGCGCACCGAGTCTCCTGGCGTCAGCACTGCCTGCTCGGTCCTCGCGCGAGCCTCCTGGGCCGCGGCGGGGTGCGACACCAGAACACAAGCGGCGACGAGCGTGAGAGAGGCCAGGACTCGCATAAACCTCGACGTGTGGTGAAAGGTTGGCGGCTCGAACCCGTGTTCTCACCCGAGTGACCGAAATCCGGGGGCCTTCGAGCACGATCCATGCCCCCGACCTGAGCTGAGCCAGGCGGCTTCTGGCCGTGACGCAACGCAATCTACTACTGTGGGATTCGGACGGCACCTCGGGCGAGGCGTGCGCGGCAGGGCCCGTTCGGGGCGGACTTCGCGCCGTCGCGGAGGCATCAACGGAGCCGAGCACCGGAGGGCGCAGCAACACTGTGGCGTGACCGACACACCTGGGAAAAGCAAACGACCGAAAGGGGGTGCCCCCCTTCCGGTCGTTCAGTCTCCTCGAACCGGGCTACTGGCGTCTACATGGCTTGGCCGCCTGTGAGGCCAGGCGGGCGGCGACGTCCTTGAAAGCCTGCTGATTTTCGGGATCCGCCATGAAGCGATCGTCGTACCGCCACATGAGCAGCCCTCCGCAGGCGGCCGGGCCGAGGGCCAACCCATACTCGCGGACCTGGGACGGAGTCATCCGACAGTTGGGGCTGAAGGTGCCGAGCCCGCCTGTGGCCGCACAGTCCCACGTTCCATCACGGTCCTGGGTCCCACCGTTCAGAATGTTCATGCTGAACATGATCGCGTGGCCATCGCGCCGGGCCATCGCGAGCGCCCCGTCGCGCCAGGTGGCAACGTCGCCGATCCTTGAGGAATACTGCGTCGTGAGGAAGTCGCACACCCGGTACGGCTTGGTGGGCTCGAATATGTCCCAGCGGTGCTGGACTCCAGCGGGGAGCGTCGGGAACATCGCCTTCATATCGGCGCAGAGCGAATCCACCCGGGCCTTGGTCATGGTGCCGGGGGGGCCCCAAGTGTTTCCGTCGCCGCCTCCCGAAACGTTGGGCTCGTCCATGACGGTGGCGCCGATGATCGTCCCGTCGGCCACGCCGCCGGCGATCGCCCCCCGGATCGTCGCCGTGTTGTAGCTCTGCAGCCGCGCCTCCCACTTGGCCCGGTCGAACACGCCGTTGGTGAGGTAGTTGTCGTGACTCCCGCCGGTCATGGCCATGATGACCTTCCGCCGCTGAGCGCGGGCCGCCTCGATCCGGGTTACCACGTTGTCGGGGGTATAGCTATCCTGGGTGAGGTTCAAGGCGCTGATGGTCGGGTCGCTGGAGCTGGTCAGGTTGAACAGGCCGAACGATCCGAAAGCCAGGCTCGAACCGGTGAGCGAGGGCGCTGGTGCCGGGGCCACGGTTGCGACGATGACGCTGGCCGACCCGGTGACCGCGGCGGCCTTGGCCTGGACGCCGTAGGTGCCTGAGGACTGGCCCGCCGTGTACAGACCCGCGCTGCTGATGGTGCCGCCCGTCGCGGTGAAGGTGACGGCGACGGCCACGCTATCGCCTGCCGAGTTGCGGCCGAATGCGGCGAAGCGCTGCGATGCGCCGGATGTGAGCGAGACATTGGCCGGCCGGACGACGATTTCGGCTAACGCCGGCGGCGGTGGGGCCGCGACCTCGACAGCGGCGGTGTCGGCGAGGGTTCCGGACGCGTTGGTAGCGATCACGCGGAACCGGCCGGCGCTCGAGTCGGCGTGGTAGACGCCGTCGGGATCGACCGTCCCGCCAGTGGCCGACCAGTTGACGCCAATCGGCGCTTCGGAGCCATCCGCGAGATACCCGGTCACGGCGAACGCAACGGCGCCGCCGGCATCGACGCGGGCGGAATCGGGCGTGACGGACAGGCGCGCCAGGTCGGTGGCCGGTGGGATCACGACCACGACCGAGGTATCGGTGTGCCGCCAGCCTCGGCCACGTCCGACCACCTTGAAGGTGCCCGTGATTGCCGAGGAGAATGTGCCATCGGGATTGATCCGGCCGCCGGTGGCCCCCCAGGCCACCGGAGTGGCGACCGGCTCGCCTCGCGAGTTGCGAGTCTCGCCGCGGAAACGCACCCGCTGGTTGGTCTCGACGACGACCGAGTGGGGAATGACCTGGAGCGATACGGGCGTGTGGGCGGAAGCGGAGGAGCCCGCGTCAGGGGCCGTGGTGTCTCCCATACAGGCCGCAAGCAACGCGAGAGCGGTAAGCACGCCGTAGTCTCGCGAGACCGCCAGCCTTCGCGCAAGCTTGAACGTGTACGTCATTGTAGCACACCCTTCCTTCGGCTTCCCGACCGTGGCACCCAACCGTTCCCTGCCGCACCCCACCCTTGGGCTCCTGCTTATCTAGGGCATGTGGGGAAAGGCGGCAATGCCAATAAATTCGACCAGAATGTGATGCGGACTTTATGCCATGCTTCGCAAACATTTATATTCACAACAGTTGCGGAAGTCAGCCAAACGATTTGTAACAGATATGGTGCATCGCTTTTATACACTACATGCCCTCTGGACAGTCGGCTGGCCCGGCGCCCTACGACGCGACGCAAGGGGCGCCTGTGGTATACTTCTCGCCGCCCGCACCGGCCGGCCATTCCGGTGCGCACGGCAGACCGAACCGACGAGTGGAGGCACGACGTGAGGATCACGTACACCGTGACCCGGGCGGACCCGATCGGCGGCGTCCAGATCCACGTGAGGGACCTCGCGACCGCCCTGCGCGCCCAGGGCCACTCGCCGACGGTCGTCACGAGCGGCAGTGGACCCTTCATCGACGACCTTCGCGCCGCCGATATCCCGGTAGTGGTCCTGCGCCATCTCTGCGTGCCGATTCACCCGATTCGTGACGTGCGCGCCCTTCAAGAGCTCCACGCCACACTCCGGGAGCTCAGGCCCGACCTGGTGGCGGCGCATTCGTCCAAGGCGGGCGTCCTGAGCCGGCTGGTTGGCCGGTTCCTCGGAGTTCCGGTGGTGCTGACGGCGCACGGCTGGAACTTCACACCGGGCATTCCCCCGCGGACGGCGGCAGTGTATCGCGGGATCGAGCGGTCCGTCGGCCCGCTCACGGCGAAAATCATCACCGTTTCGGAGTTCGATCGCCGGCTCACGCTCGAGGCGCGCATCGTTCCCCCGCCGCGGGTGGTCACCGTTCACAACGGCATCCCGGACGTCCCGCGTCAGCTCAGGGCCGACCCCGCGCGCACCCCTCCACGTCTGGTGATGGTGGCCCGCTTCAGCGCACAGAAGGACCACGCAACCCTGTTGCGGGCGGTGGCCGGCCTCCGGGACCAGCCCTGGGAGCTCGAGCTCATCGGCGACGGCCCGCTCATGGGAGAGATGCAGGCGCTGGCCGCCGCGCTCGAGCTGGGCGAGCGGGTGCGCTTCCTGGGTCAGCGGACCGACGTGGAGCAGCGCCTGGCGGGGGCGCAGGCCGGCGTGCTGTCGACCAACTGGGAAGGATTTCCGATGAGCATTCTGGAGGCGATGCGAGCCGGGCTCCCGGTAGTGGCGTCAGCCATCGCGGGCATCGGCGAATCGGTTGCGGAGGGCGAAACGGGGTTTCTGGTCCCACGGGGCGACGTGGATCTGCTCCGGGCCCGGCTCGGGCAGTTGCTGGCATCTCCCGCACTGCGGGCCCGTCTGGGTGCCAACGGCCGCGCCCGCTACGAGCAGGAGTTCACGCTGCCGCATTTCGTGACGAGGACGCTCGACGTGTATCGCGGCGTGCTGGCTGACGTGCGGCTCCCCGGGCGTGCTCCCGCCGGCTACGTCGGAACTCCCACCGGCTGAGCCGCGCCGGCGTCAGATCTCCCAGTTCGAGAGCACCACGCCCCGCCGCGCCGCCGGTGGGAAGCCCTGCAGGATCATCCGCAGATCGGTCCAGTGCACCCGGTATCCCGCCGCGATCAGGCGCAGGTAGGCGTCGGCGTACTCGGTCTGACAGCGAATGGCGATGCGCCCGACGCGCTCCGCTGCCGCCGTACCGTGGAGCGCGTCGAGCAACCGCTCGAACGCGCCCAGGCTCCGGGCGACGAGTTTGAGCACCCGCACTTCGTCCTTCCCCCGCCCCGCCGCGAGCGGGGTCGAATGCCAGAGCGCGAACCCGAGCAGCTCGCCCCCGTCGTGGAGCAGCGTGGTGTCGCCGATGCCGAGGTCGCGCGTGAGGGTGATCTCGCGAGTGAAGTCGACCCCCGGGGCGAGTTCGTCGGTCAATCGGCGGCATTCCTCGAGCCCGTGGGCGATCTGGTGTCCCGCTTTCGAGAGCAGCTCGGGCGCGGCCGCCACCCGGCGGGGCACTTCGTGCACCAGGGTGACGGTGAGACGGCCCGGGACCAGGCCCAGTCGGCTGTAGAAGCCGATGTTCTCGACCGTCCGCGGCATCGTCTCCAGGCCGATCGTGCCGGCGTCCTGGGCCTTGAGCCAGTCGATGCCGGTCCGCACCATGGTGGACCCGAGTCCCTCCCCCTGGCGGTCCGGCCGCACGGCGAGCGGACCCATCCAGCCCTCCGTGCCCGAGCGGTGGACCATGTTGAACGCCACGAGCCGTCCGTCGGGATCCCGCCAGATCATCGCACCGTCGCCGGCGTCCTCCAGCGCGTAGCGCCACACGAGGGTGTTGAGGTGCGGCACGCGCACGCCGACCAGGCCGTCCCGGCTGTAGCGATCGGTGAACGCGTCGGCGAAAACCCGGTTGAGCGGCTCGATGTCGCGTAGCGTCGGACGCTCGGGCCCGCGCAGGGTCCGGTCAGGCCGCCACATCGTGCTCCCCCACCGGCTCGTCGCTCACCGTCGCCACGCCCCGGGCGAGGTCATAGCCGACGCGTACCACCCGATCGAACCCCTCGCGCACCGAGTCGATGTGGGTGATGAGGATGACCTGCGGGAACCGGTCGGCCAGGCTCCGGAGCAGATCCACCACGGCCGCGCGGCGGTCCTCGTCGAGCGAGCCGAAGATCTCGTCCAGGATGAGCAGCGAGAGCGGCTGCCCCGCGCGCTCGGCGATCATCTGGCTGATGGCCAGCCGGAGCGCCAGGTTGGCGATGTCCTCCTCGCCGCCCGAAATGACAGCCTTGGGATCGCCGTCGTCGAGGAGCGTGGCCCCGTAGTCCTCGTCGAGCTCCAGGTCGGTGTAGCGGCCGTTCGTCAGATCGCGCAGGAATCCCGAGGCGAGCTCCGAGAGATCGGGGCGGAGCGTCGCGTTGAGGTCGGTGCGCAGGTCGGTAAGCGCGCGGTCGAGCTCTTGGTGGAGGGCGAGCTCCAGACCGGCGGCGGTCGCCACGCGCTCGCGGTCGGCGCGCTCGGCGCGTCTCCGGAGGGCCGCCTCCACAGCTTCCGCCGCGGCCGCCGACTCGCCCCGCGCGCGCACCAGCGCCAGCTCCGCCTCGCGGCGCGCGCGCTCGGCCGCGGCGTCCGCGTCGCGGGTGTCGCGGTACGCCTGCTCGGTGTAACCGAGCTCGCGAAGCCGGGCCCCAAGATCAGCGACCCTGGTGCCGGCCGCCGCGTGCTCCGCATCCGCCGCCGCCAGCTCCGCCGAGGCGGCCGCGCCCCGGTCCGCCAGCGCCCGGAGCCGTTCGGCCTGGAGCGCGAGCGGCTCGAGCTCGCGGATTCCGGCTGCCACGGCGTGGTGGCGGGCCTGATCGTATTCGCCCCGGAGCCGCTCCAGCGTAGCCTCAAGCTCCCGTACCCGGGGAAGCAGCCGCAGCCGCTCGCCGTTGAGGCCCGCGCCCTCCTGCGTCATTGCTTCGAGCCGGCCCAGCTCGCCCATGGCCCCCGCCAGCTCCGCCTCGAGCGCGAGCCGGCGGCGGTCCGCCTCGTCGAGCTCCCTCGGCTCGAGCACGAGCTGCTCGATGCGCTGCTTGTAGAAATTGCCGTTGGCGACGACCTGTTCCATCTGACGGTCGAGCAACTCCAACACCTTGCCATACTCCGCGCCCAGCGCGCGGGCGCAGGTGGGGCAGTCGCCCTCGGGACCCGCCTCCACGATGCGCTGTCGCTGCTCCCGGAGCTCCTGGTACTGATCGAGCAGCCCCTGACGCTTGGTCTTGGCATCCTGCGCGTCGCGCACCCAGGCCGTACGCAGGCTTTCGCCATCGAGCGTGACGGTGGTGAGAGAGGCGCGCACGTCGTTCACCCGCGCACGAGCCGCGTCGAGCTCAGGCGGCCCGGGAAGCCGGGCCAGCCGATCCTCGAGCGAGCCAAGATGGCGCCGCACGTCCTCGAGCCGTGCCAGGACACCCTGACACTGTGCGTGCGCTTCGGCCTGCCGCTCGAGCGACGCGACCTCTTCGCGCAGCGTCGGGAGCGGGGCGAGCCGGCGCCCGATCGCCTCGAGCGCCTGAGCGGCGGCGGCGGTCTCCTCGGCCTGGTGCCGGAGCCGCTGCGCGTGCTCGCCGGCCGCGGCCGCCTGGTGCTCGGCCAGCCGGAGCTCGGACTCCATCGCGCGGGCGGCATCACGCCGCTGCTGCATCTGCTCCCAGCGCGGGCGCACCTCGGCAAGGTTGCGTTCCGCCGCGACTGCCGCATCGGTTGCCGCCGTTTCCACGGCGTGAGCGGACGCCACGCGTTCGCGGGCGCGGGTCTCGGCCGCCTCGATCTCGCCCAGGTCGCCCAACCCGGCGCGCAGAGCATCGTGGCGGGCGCGCAAGCCGGAGCGGCGCTCCTTGAGCCGGTCCTGCGCCGCACGAATGCGCTCGTAGCCGAGTACGCGAGAGAGGAACTGCGCACGCTCGGGCGCCGACATGGCGGCCATGACCGCGAGCTCCTTCTGGCCGGTGAAGTAGGTGTTGAAGAATTCGTCTCGCGTCATCCCCAGGAGCCGGGTAATACGCTCCGTCACGGCGCCGATGGAGTTTGCGATCGGCGCCGGCTCGCCATCCTGATAGAGCTCCGCGCCATTCAGCGTGCGCAGTACCCGATACTGGTGCGCGCCCAGGCTGAATTCCAGCTCGACTTCCACGCGCGAGCGCGGCGGCGCCCCCCGGCGCCGGATCGTATCACGGCTGCCGCGCGCCGCGGGCATGCCGTACATCGCCCAGGCGATTGCCTCCAGCAGCGTGGTTTTCCCGGCGCCGTTCGGACCGATGATGCCGGTGAGCCCCGCCCCGAGCTCGAGATCGGTGTTCTCGTGCTGGCGGAAGTTGCAGAGGCGGAGTCGATTGATCTGCATCAGCCGGCCGCCAGGTCCCGTTCCACCCCGTCGATCAGTGCCGCGCCCAGGTGGACGAACGCCTCCCGATCGAGCTCCGCGGGCAATGGGCGGCGCTCCAGGTAGGCGCGGACGAGCTCGGGCAGGGTCTGCCGCCGCCCGGGCGCGCCCATGCCCACGGTGCGATGGATGTCCGGCCGACGCAAGTCGAGGTGGAAGTGCAGCGCCGCCGACTTGAGCGCCCGGATCGCGGCGTGGTCCAGCTCGCGGCCCACATGCCGCGGGATGTTCCACACCCGGAGCCGGACGATCTTGTCGCCGATCCCGCCGGCCACCGCCGCCACCCGATCCGCGATGAGCCCGTTGACCGCGGGCGCCGGGAGTCCCGCCGCCTCGATCGGCTCGAGGTCCAGGATCTTCCGCGCAAGCGATACCGGGTGCGGCTCGGCGGTGCCGCGCTCGAGGTCCACGAGCAGCCAGCCCTTGCCCGCCGACCGGCGGCCTGCTTCGTCCACCAGCTCGCCCCACAGGTTGGGGCTCACGTATTCGAGCGAGCCGGCGTACCAGACGCGCGGCGCCACCTCATGCTGCACATGGTAATGGCCGAGCGCCACATAGCTCCACTCGGTGAGTGCCAGCTCCTCGAGGCCGACGAGTGCCCCGCCGTACTCGGCCGAGCTCCGGTCGGCGGGGAAGATCCCTTCGACCTCGCCGTGAAGCACCATGACCTGATGCCGCTCGTTGCCGTCGGGCCGGAGCAAGGGCCGCGCGCCGCTCACGAGCGCCTGGTGCGGCACGGCCAGCACCGCGAGGTCGAGGGCGGGATAGACCAGCCGCCGGGCCTCATCCGCCGCCACATCCACCCCGAGCTCCTCGAAGAGCCGCAGGATGGAGCCGGTTTCCGTGGAGCGGGGCGTGTCATGGTTGCCCGCGATCAGCACGATCGGCACCTCTGGAAGCGCCTCGCGGAGCCGCTGGAACTGCCGGAAGGCGAAGACGATGGCCGCATTGGTGGGGCGGACGGAGTGGAACAGGTCGCCGGCCACGAGAATGGCGTCGGGGCGCGCGGCCAGCACCCCGTCCACCGCTTGGCGAAACGCGTGGGCGACGTCGGCCTCGCGCTGATTGATCCCGCTGGCGGTCTGCCGATGATATTGCCGGATGCCGAGGTGAGGATCGGCGATGTGGGCCAGTTTCACCGCTGGAGAATGCAGCCAAACAGGCGGAATTGCAAGGAGTTAAGGCCCCTCGACCGAGCACCGGCCAGGCCCCTCGACCGACCCGGCTTGCCCGTTCCTCCGGGTTCCGAGTACGTTCATCCCATGGAATGCCATACAATTGAAGCCCGCCTGCCGTGACCGACCACGAAGCGAAGCGCGCGTCTACCACCGAGGGTCTACCGGTGGCCCCCTCGATGGGGCCGACGCTCGAATCCATGCGGATGCCGCGCCAGACGGAGGGCGACCGTCACCGGATCATCGTGATCAGCGCGATCGCCATCGGCATCGCGTTCTTCGCCGCCCTGGCCGCGGAGGCCCTGATCGCGCTGATCGGGCTGATCACCAACCTCGGATTCTACGGCCGCCTCTCGCTCGCCTTCACCTCGCCGAAGGACAACACCCTGGGCCTTGCCGTCATCGCGGTGCCGATCCTGGGCGCGCTGATCGTGGGGGTCATGGCCCGCTACGGATCGCCGGCGATCCGGGGCCACGGGATCCCCGAGGCGATGGAGCGCATTCTCTACAATCAGTCGCGGATCTCCGCACGGGTCACGTTCCTCAAGCCGCTCTCGGCAGCCGTGTCGATCGGGACCGGCGGCCCGTTCGGCGCCGAAGGCCCCATCATCGCCACCGGCGGCGCGCTGGGCTCGCTCATCGGCCAACTGCTGCAGATCACCGCCGACGAGCGCAAGGTGCTCCTCGCGGCCGGGGCCGCCGCGGGCATGGCAGCCACCTTCGGTAGTCCCGTCTCCGCAATCCTGCTCGCGGTCGAGCTGCTGGTGTTCGAGTACCGGCCGCGATCGCTGATCCCGATCGCGCTCGCCAGCACGGTCGCGGCTGCCGTGCGGATGAGCTTCCACGGCTCCGCGCCGATCTTCCAGATGCCGGATGTCCTTCGCCCATCGGGCACCGCGCTCGCCTCCTACGTACTGCTCGGCGCGGTCGTCGGGCTCGCCTCGGTCTACATTACGCGCGGCGTCTACGCTATCGAGGATGCGTTCGAACGGCTTCCGATCCACTGGATGTGGTGGCCGGCGTTGGGCGCGGTCGTCGTGGGCGTCGTCGGCTACGTCGCGCCCCGGACGCTGGGGGTGGGGTACGACAACATCGAGCAGATCCTCTCCGGCGCCGTGGTGGGCTACGCACTGCTCGCACTGGTCGTGCTCAAGCTGGTGTCCTGGTCGGTGGCGCTCGGGAGCGGCACCTCGGGCGGCACCCTGGCACCGCTCTTCACCATCGGCGGCGGGCTCGGCTCGCTGCTGGCCGCGGGCGGGATGCTCGTGTTCCCCGGCTTCCAGTTCGATATCCGGGTGGCGGGGCTGGTGGGCATGGCGGCGATGTTCTCCGGCGCCTCGCACGCGCTGCTCACCTCGATCATCTTCGCCTTCGAGACCACCCGGCAGCCGATGGGCCTCCTGCCGCTCCTCGGCGGCTGCAGCGCCGCCTATCTGGTGTCCATTCTCCTCATGCGGCACTCGATCATGACCGAGCGGCTGGCGCGCCGGGGCGCGCCCGGGCCCACGGAATACTCGGTGGACTATCTGCGCCAGCAACTCGTCCGGGACCACGCGTCCACCGAAGTCATGACGATCCGGTCGGACGAGACGCTCGAATCGGCGCTGGCGCGGGTGTCGGACCGGTCCGCCGGGCAGACGCACAACGGCTTTCCGGTGGTCGATGCCGCGGGCGCACTCGTCGGCGTCGTGACGCGCCGGGACCTCAACGATCCACTCGGGCCGCGCAACATCACCGTGGGGGCGGCGCTCAAACGGCCTCCCGTGGCGATCTATCCGGACAACACGCTGCGTGAAGCCGCGGACCACATGGTTCACGAGAAGGTGGGCCGTCTCCCGGTGATCTCCCGCAAGGGCCCGCCAAAGGTGATCGGGATCATCACCCGAAGCGATCTGCTCGAAGCCCATCAGACGCGCCTGGAGGCGGCCGCGCACGCGGAGCGGAGCATCCAGATGCCGTGGGAGGACGCGCCCGTGTCCGGCTCGACGAGCTGACGATGCCGCCGGCGTCGGAGCGGCGCGCCTCCCCCCGGGGCCAGGACCGCCTGGGCGACTTCACCGCCGACAGCCGGCTCCTCATCCTCACCCCCATGGCGGCCGCCGTCGGGGTGCTCGGCGCGCTGGTGGCGTATGCGCTCGTCTGGCTGATCGGCACCATCACCCACCTGGTCTACTACCACCGGTTCGACGCCACTCTCGTCTCCCCGTCCGCCAATCAGCTCGGTATCGCAGCTGTGCTGGTCCCCGTGGTCGGCGGACTCATCGTCGGCCTCACGGCCCGGTACGGCTCCGAGCGAATTCGCGGGCACGGCATCCCCGAGGCCATGGAGGCGATCCTCATCGGGCGCAGCCGGATGAGCGCCAAGGTCGCCGTGCTCAAGCCGCTCTCCTCGGCGATCTCGATCGGCACCGGGGGCCCGTTCGGCGCGGAGGGGCCGATCATCATGACCGGTGGCGCGCTCGGGTCGCTGTTCGCCCAGGCGTTCCACATGTCCGCGGCGGAGCGCAAGACGCTGCTCGTGGCGGGCGCCGCGGCGGGCATGGCGGCCATCTTCGCCACGCCGCTCGCGGCCGTCCTTCTCGCGGTGGAGCTCCTCCTCTTCGAGTGGAAGCCCCGCAGCTTCATTCCGGTGGCCGCGGCCGCCGCCGTGGCCGCCGCGCTCCGGGTTCCGCTACTGGGCCAGGGGCCGATCTTCCCGGTCCCGCCACATCCCGCGCTGCCCTGGCCGCAGCTCCTCGTCTGCCTCGGGGTCGGCGTGGTGGCGGGGTTCGGGTCGGGATTTCTGACCTGGCTGGTCTACACCTGCGAGGACGCGTTCACCAAGCTTCCGTTCCACTACATGTGGTGGCCGGTGATCGGCGGCCTGGTCGTGGGATTGGGCGGCCTGCTCTACCCTCGCGCGCTGGGCGTGGGCTACGACACGATCGCCGACCTGCTCAACGGCCGGCTGATCGGCGGCGCGCTGTTCGGCCTGATGATGACGAAAGCCGTGATCTGGGCGGTGGCGCTGGGGTCGGGCACGTCGGGCGGCGTGCTCGCGCCGCTACTCATCATGGGCGGCGCGCTCGGCGCCCTCGAGGCCCACTGGATCCGGCTGGGCGACCCGGCGCTCTGGGCGATGATCAGCATGGCGGCCATCATGGGCGGCACGATGCGCTCGCCGCTCACCGCGGTTGCGTTCATGCTCGAGCTGACCGACGACATCCTGGTGCTGCCCGGGCTCCTGATCGCCTGCGCCGCGGCCCATGCCGTCACCGTGCTGATCATGCGGCGCTCGATCCTCACCGAGAAGGTGGCCCGGCGCGGCTACCACGTGATGCGGGAATACATCGTGAACCCGCTGGCCCGGGTGCGGGTGGAAGACGTCATGGAGCGAAACCCGCCGACGATTCCCGCCGACATGAAAGTCGACCGGGTCCTGGGGATGCTGACCGCGAACGATCCCGTCCTGGGGCGCCGCCAGGCCTGGCCGCTGGTGGACGGCGAGGGTGCGCTCGTGGGACTCGTGACCCGCGGTGACCTGCTCCGCGCGCTGGAGGCGACGGGCGACCGGGAAGCCAGCGTCCTGGAGGCGGGGTCCTCCCCGGCGATCGTGACCTACCCGGACGCGGTCCTCGAGGAGGCGGTGGACAAGATGGTCCGGCGCGGGGTCGGCCGGCTCCCGGTCGTGGAGCGCGACAGCCCGCGCAAGCTGATCGGCTATCTCGGCAGGACCGGGATCGCGCTGGCGTGGCAGCAACTGCTGGAAGAGGAGCAGGTCCGGGAAGCCGGCTGGGTTTCCCACCGCACCCGACGCCTGCGCCTCAAGGTCAAGCGGGTGCTTCGGAGTCGGCGCGGCTAGCGGCGCGCGCGTCCAGCACCTCACGCACGCGACGCCCGAGCGCCGCCGCATCGAAGGGCTTCTGCAGATATGGCGCGCCGGGCTCGAGCAGCCCGCGACGAATCACCTCGTCGTCGGTGAACCCCGACATGAACAGGACCGGCAGGTCGGGCCGCAGCTCGGCCAGACGCCGCGCGAACTCGGCGCCCCCGAGCTCCGGCATCACCACGTCGGTGAGCACCAACTGCACCTGGCCGCGACGGGCACGCACCAGCGCCAGGGCCTCGTGGCCGTTCCGGGCCTCGATGGGCGTGTACCCCTGGGAGGCGAGCAGGCGGCCCGCGAGCAGCCGCACCAGATCGTCGTCCTCCACTACCAGGACGGTCTCTTCGCCGCGCGGGATCCCGCGGCTCACCACCGGGATGTGGGCCTCCGGCAGATGGGACACCCGGGGGAGGTACAGCTTGAACGCCGTGCCCTGGCCGGGCTCGCTGTAGACCCAGACGAACCCACCGCTCTGCTTGACCAGCCCATACACCATCGACAGCCCCAGGCCGGTCCCCCGCCCCGTCGGCTTGGTGGTGAAGAAGGGCTCGAAGATCCGGGACTGTACGTCGGCCGGAATGCCGGCGCCAGTGTCACTCACGACCAG
Organism: Gemmatimonadales bacterium; assembly: GCA_025927545.1. Lineage (GTDB taxonomy): Bacteria > Gemmatimonadota > Gemmatimonadetes > Gemmatimonadales > GWC2-71-9 > CAVVWJ01. The sequence continues at coordinate 20,601 of JAICLE010000025.1, read as the reverse complement.
CCGCACGTAGGAGCCGCACGCGATCGCGGTCGCCGGATGGCGCGAGAGGTAGGCATCTTCCAGCTGGACATTGGCGCTTTCGATCGCCAAGCGGCCGCCCTGCGGCATCGCGTCCCGCGCGTTGAGCGCGAGGTTGATGAGCGCTTGTTCGAGCTGGCCGCGATCCGTGTGCACCGGCCACAGGTCCGGCGCGAGCTGGATGGTGAGCTGCTTGTCCTCTCCCAGCAGGCGGAGCAGCATCGGGTGCAGCTCGGTGATCACCAGGTTGAGGTCCACCGTGCGGGGCTGGAGCAGTTGCCGGCGGCTGAACGCGAGGAGTTGCGCCGTGACGGTGGCGGCCCGTCCGGCGGCCTTTCGGATCTGGAGGAGGTCTGCGCGGCGGGGGTCGCCGGGCCGGGTCGGATCGAGCAGGAGATCGGTGAAGCCGAGGATGGCCGTCATCATGTTGTTGACTTCGTGGGCGACGCCCCCCGCGAGCCGGCCCACCGCATCCATCCGCTGGACCTGCCCGAGCTGCGCCTCCATCTGCCGCCGCTCGGTGATGTCCACGCAGGCACCCGTCATGGTGAGCGGGTCGCCGTTCCGGTCATAGAGGACCTTCCCGTGATCCCGGAGCCAGCGCGTGCTGCCGTCAGGCCGGATCACCCGGAACTCCACGTCCAGATCGGCCCCGCTCTCCGCGGACTGGCGGTACGCCACGGCGACGGCCGCCCGATCGTCGGGGTGGACCCTGTCCAGCATGTCGTTCAGGGTCGCAATCTCCCTCGACTCCGTGCCGAAGAGCCGGGCGAGCCCTTCGTCGAACCGCTCCAGATTGGTCGCGATCTCCCACTCCCACGTTCCCATCGAGGCCGCCGCCAGCGCCGTCAACAGCCGGTGCTCGCTCGTCCTGCGCTCCTCGTCGAGCCGCTTCTCGGCGGTGTGGTCCCGAAGCACCTTGGTGAAGCCGAGGAGCCCGCCGTCCGCTGCCCGCAGGGCCGTGGTGATCCCGGTAGCCCAGAACCGGGCGCCGTCCTTCCGCATCATCCACCGGTCGTCGTTGGCGCTTCCCTCCCGTGTGGCGGTCGCGAGCTCCTCCGCGGGCACTCCGGCCGCCCGATCCTCGGGTGTGAAGATCTCCCCGACCGGCAGTCCCACGAACTCGGCCTCGCCGTACCCGAGCACCCGGCCGACGCCTTCGTTCCACGAGGCACTCCGGCCCGCGGTATCCATCATGAAGATCGCGTAGTCCTTGACCTGCTCGACCAGCACGCGCCAGCCGTCCTCCCCGAGCGGAGGGGGTGTCGCGGGATTGAGTCTGGAGCCGGACATGGCACCTCGGCGGCCGAAGGTCGGCCTTCAGCCTAGCCCTCCGAACGGGTCCGTACCATGAGCCAGGGCACAGAGTCCGGGGCTTTCACGCCCCGCCCCTCAGAAACCGTAGCCGTCCTCGCTCCGCTTCACGGCCGGGATTCCGCGGCGGGGCCCTGTGGGCTCGCCGTTGACGCGACGGCCCAGACAGGCGGTAAAGAACGCGAGCGCGTCGTCGGGACGCTCGCGCCGGGTGGCACCGAGCGCCCGCCGCACGTCCTCCTCCCGCCGTCCGTCGACGAGCGCCCGGACGGCGTCGGAGGAGACCCGCCGGTCGAGACCGCGAAGCTGCCGGGCCACCGCGTCGGCGAATGGAAGCTCGGCACACGGCGGAAAACGCTCGATCGCCTCACGGCTGCCCAGCACCGCAGGACGGGGGAACTTGACAAAGATCGGCTGGGTGAAATGCGGGTGGCGCACCATGAGCTCGCCCTTGGGGAGGGTGGCGAGCTTGATCCTGGTGGCAGGCGAGAGCGTGGCATAGCCGGGGGTGGAGAGCTCATCCATATCCATGCGGCCGTAGACGGCGGTCCCGGCGTTCCCCACGACGCGGCGCTGCACCTGCGAGCGGAACTGCTGGGCCGAGAACAGGACGAGGCCCAGATAGCGTCCGCGCTCCGATAAATCGAGCAGCATCTTTCGCACGTAGCTGTCCGCGCCGTCGGCCGGGGCGTACTTGTTGAGCTCGTCCACGAACACGACGACGTGGTCCACCCCGAGATCCCGCCGCTCGAGGTGCTCGCGCAGCTTGGAAACAATCCGCGCGAAGACGAGGTCCTGCGCCAGCGGGTCGAGGCCCGCGACGTCCACCACGTACACGCTGCGGTCGGTGAACTCGCCCCAGGGCAGGTCGTGCGCCATGCCATCGTCGGTCACGAGCCCCTTGGAGCGGGTCGAGATGTTGTTCAGGCGGTTGCGGATTTTCCGGATCGTTGCGAGGTGATGCGTCTTCCAGACCTCCCCGCCCTTCCCCAGGATCTCCATGAAATCGAAGATCGCGCGGAAGAATTCCTCGAGATCCGCGAAGCTCTGCACCCGGAACGGCTTTCCCCGCAGCATGTCGTCCTGATACTCCCGCCCCACCACCCGCTCGGCGAGGAAGTCGATGAAGGCGTCAGCCTTCGCGTCCACGTCATCCCGGTTGAGCACCACCTCGGCATAGTCCAACACTTCGCGGAGCCCCCACACGAGCGGGTGGGTATTGGCGGCGAGCGCCTCGTTGGTGCGGAGCGTGTTCAGGTTGACACCATCGGACTTGAACGGGGCGTAGTAGCGCACGTCGGCGAAGGGCTCCGCCCGGAGGCCGAGCCGCGCATATTGGCGGCGGTCCTCGTCGGTGAGCGTGGCAGGCTGGTCAAGGAAGCAGAGGTCGGGGCCTTTGACGTTGAAGCAGAGCGCGGCCACCGAGCCCTTGTGCCCCGGAAAGGTCTGGAAGATGCTGCCGAGCAGGAACTCCACCGCGCTCGTCTTGGTAGCGAGCCCCGAGACGCCGGTAATGTTGAGGTGGGCCGCCTCAGGTCCCAGCAGGAAGTCGCAGTCGAGGTACACGGGCGACTCGAGACCGCCGGCCGCATACAATCCGACCGGAATCCCCGTCGGACGCTCGCCCACCGTGTAGCCGTCCATGCGGAGCGCCAGGCCGACGTCGGCGTCGGTGGCGAGCCAGACGGGGCCGAGCGGCACCGGTTGCAGCGGCTCCTCGGGGATCTGCCGCAACACGGCCGCGGTGAACAGCCGGATCTCCGCGCGCTGGCTCGGCTCCAGCCCCGCGGCGACCGGATCGCCGTCGGCGCCGATCACCGCGTGCAGCGGGGTCATGAGGTCGGAATACGCGAAGGCGTCGGTGACGACCCCGAAGACCTGCCGCCCGGCATCCTCGACGCGAACGATCGCGCCGATGCCCATCGGCGTGTCCCGGGCGGTCCAGAAGTGGAATTGATGTGGCGTGGAAGGCTTGAGCTCGGTGGCGACCACACGACCGAGCGGCGGCGTGTCTAAGGGCATGCCCTCAATGTGGCGCGCCCGCGGGCAAACGTGTAGGGGCGCCGCCCGGAAGCCGCGCCCGGACGTCGTCGAGCTCCGCCAGCCGCCGCGCCGGGCTCCACCCCAGCTCCCGCGCGGCGATCGAGGCCGCCGCTTCCAGCACGCTTTCGCCCGGGTGACCGGCAGTCGCCAGGCCCGTGCGGCGGAAGACGATGTCGCCGAGATGGCAGACCAGCTCGCTCCGGGCAGCGAGGACCACTTCGGCCGGCAGCACGCCGGTGCTGCCGATCGGGGTACCCCAGTCGGGCTGCTCAGTTGCTATCCGAAGTACCTCGGGATAGGCGCTGCCGTGATCGTGCGCCAGGCGCTCGGCCGCGTCCGATCGCGGGAGCGCCGCCGCGACCTCCCGCTCCAGGGCCGCGAACGAGGTGATCTGGCCGCCATGGAGCGGCGTGGTGCGGGTGCGGCAGGGCGGCGACGTGCGCCCCAGGGTTCGGAAGGCGAAGTTCACCGCCCGCTCCGCCACACCGCGGGCCACGGTATATCGATTGGTGATGGCGCTCAGCAGGCCCGCGCACCCCTCCGCCGCATGATCGATGACGATCGGACGCTTCCCGAAGCTCACGTCGCGGCCGACCAGCTCCCCCCGGGCGATCGGCAGCAGACCCGAGAGCACCACCGCGACGTCGTCGGTCGTCAGGCGAAGATGCGGAGCCGCCTCGTTGATCTCGGCGAGGAATCCGGCGACCTCCTCGTCCGTGACCCGAAGCGCGTCGGGCTCTTCGCGCCAGATGATGCTGTTCACTCCCGCCAGGATGCGGCCGCGCCAGGGCAGCAGGAAGACATGGCGATTGCCGCGGGTCAGCAGCGCATCGGGGTCGCGGTACCGGGTCTGCAGCGCGATGCCGCGCGACGTACCGGCGGGGCGTCCCAGCACGAGCGCCATATCGCGTGAGAAATGGACCGGCCGATCGGGCGCGAGACCCGAGCGACGCAGCAGCGCCCCCGCGAAGGGCCCGGCGGCGTTGATGATCACGCGCGCCCGCACGTCGAACCGGCCGCCGCCGATCCGGTCCTCCACGCTCACTCCGGTGGCCCGGCCGCTCCGGTGGAGAATCGCGTTGACTTCGGCATAGTTGGCGACGACCGCGCCGGCGCGCATAGCCGAGCGGATGAAGGCCCAGACCAGCCGCGGCGGGTTGTACAACTGCCCGTCCCAGAAGACCCCGGCGCCGGTGAGCCCGCGGGGCTGGAGATCCGGAAACCAGTCGAGCGCCTGCCGCCGGGAGACCAGCCGCGCCGGCGGGATGCGACGATCCGGATCGACGATGCCGCGATTGCGGTCGGCCGTGAGCGCGCCGAGCAGCCGGAAGGCGGCGGCGAGCGGGCCCCGGCCGCCGAGTCCGTGGCCGTACGTGGGCACGACGATGGGCAACGGGTGCACCAGGTGAGGCGCGATCCGGAGCAGCGCCGAGCGCTCGCGGGCAGATTCGCGCACACGGACGACGTCGAGGTGCTGGAGGTAGCGGATGCCGCCGTGGACGACCTTGAGCGACTCGGCCGACGTGCCGCCTCCGAAGTCGCCACGCTCGAGGAGCGCAACCGCGAGCCCGCGCTGCGCGGCGTCCCATGCCACCGCCGCACCGCAGATGCCGCCGCCCACGACGAGCAGATCGAACTCACGGGCCGCGAGAGTCGAAAGATCTCTTCCCATTTCCTGCTCGCTATGAGTGAAGGCGCACGGCTTTGCAAGTTCGACGCCGCCGATGAAGCGCCCGTGCCGAGGACCTGGCTATTATACGACACTCTGCCACCGAGTTCGCGATGCTCTCGAAGAAGGCCAAGTACGCCATCAAAGCGCTCCTCGCGCTCGCCGACCGTGACCCCGACGAGCCGATGCGGATCGCCGACCTGGCGCGAAGAGAGCAGATCCCGCCCAAGTTTCTCGAACTCATTCTCCTTGGCCTCAGAAATCAGGGCATTTTGCGCAGCCGGAAGGGCAAGGGCGGCGGATATCTGCTCGCGCGCGACCCGAAGGACATCCACCTCGGCGAGATCGTGCGCATGTTCGATGGGCCGCTCGCGCCCGTCCCCTGCGCCAGCCAGACCGCCTACGTCCCGTGCGCCGACTGTCGGAGCGAGGCGGTTTGCGGCGTACGCCTCGCGATGAAGGAAGTGCGGGACGCGACGGCCAAGATTCTGGACGGTACCAGCCTCGATTCATTGCGCGGCCAGGTCGCGCGCGCCTCCCTCCTCGACCAAGCTCGCTGAACCGACCGATCCGATTAGCGAGCCTCTGGCACAAGCTTTGCCTATTTACTCTATCGGGTAAGTAGACTATCTAGGCTCCCACGTAGCAGCTGAGGGTCCACCAACGACCGCGAGGGTGACTGGCATGAGCTCGGCTCGATACTGGTGCAGCGGCATTGCCCTGACGCTCGGGACTGTGGTCGCCCCACCACAGGGTGTGGCGCAGCAGATCGCGGCCGACAGCGCCCCGCCATCGCTCGCCGCCCGAGTGGACGAACTCGATCAGCAGATCCGCGTGCTGCAACGGCTCCGGGAATTGGCGGCGGACAGTGCGGCGGCCGCGGCCAGCGACCGCGCGTCAGCTACCGCGAATGCCAGGGACGGGTTCAGTCTCAGGTCCGCCGACGGCAAGTACGCCCTCAGACTCCGCGGTTACGCCCAGACCGATGCCCGCTTCGTCCCGGGTGACGGCGCCGGCGCCTTCACCAATTCCTTCTTTCTCCGGCGGGCTCGCCCGATTCTCGAGGCCACCGTCGGCCGGTACTTCGACTTCCGACTCATGCCGGATTTCGGCCAGGGTCAGACCGTTCTCTTCGATGCGTACTGGGAGGGGAAATTCGATCCCGCCTTCACCGTGCGCGCAGGCAAATTCAAATCGCCGATCAGCCTCGAGCGCCTCCGTTCGGCCACCGACGTCACCTTCGCCGAGCGGGGCTTCCCCAGCAACCTGGCGCCCAACCGGGATATCGGCCTCCGGATCGCCGGCGACGTCTCGGGCGGCGTCCTCTCCTATGAGGCCGGCGTCTTCGACGGCGCGGCCGACCTCGGCAACCTCGACGCCGATCTGAGCGACTCCAAGGATCTCGTCGCCCGACTGTTCGTCCAGCCCTTCGGGCGTGGGACGCTGCAGGGCTCGGGCTTCGGAGTCGCGGGCAGCACCGGGAACGAGCAGGGTAGCGCGACCGCCACCGGTCTCCCCGGCTACAGGACACCATCCCAGCAGATGTTCTTCCGCTACCGCACCGGCACCACCTCCGGCACCACCGTCCTCGCGGCCGGCCGGCGGAGCCGACTCTATCCGCAGGCGTTCCTCGCACTGGGTTCGCTCGGCGTCCTGGGCGAGTATGCCATCTCGCGGCAGGACGTAACGCTCGCGGGCACAACGGTCAGACTGGAGCATCACGCCTGGCAGGCCAGCGGCTCGTACTTCCTGACGGGCGAGAAGGCCGGCTTCAGGAGCCCGGCGCCTCGCAAGCCGTTCGACCTCAAGGCGGGCACCTTCGGCGCGCTCGAGCTGGCGGCGCGCTACGGCGAGATCGACATCGACGGCGACGCCTTCCCGCTCTTTGCCGACCCGGCCGGCTCAGCACGCGGGGCCAGGGGAGCCGGGCTTGGAATCAACTGGTACCTCAACCAGGCGATGAAGCTGCTGGTGAATTACGAGCACACCACCTTCGGCGGCGGCGCCGCCAGGGGCGACCGGAAGCCGGAAGACTTCGTGGTCACCCGGTTCCAGCACTCGTTCTGAACTCACACCGGAGCACGCTGACGACATGCGCACCCGACTCGTGAAGCCCGGCACCCTTGCCCTCATGGCGCTCGCTGCGGGTGCCGAGGCCGGCGCCGCCCAGGCGAGCGCCAAGCCGGTTACCCTGCTCAATGTGTCGTACGATCCCACGCGGGAGCTGTACGAGGACTTCGACCACCAATTCGCCGCCTACTGGAAGGAGAAGACCGGTCAGACGGTCACGGTTCGGCAGTCGCACGGCGGCTCGGGCAAGCAGGCCCGATCGGTGATCGACGGCCTCCAGGCCGACGTGGTGACCCTGGCGCTGGCGTACGATATCGACCAGATCGCCGAAAAGAGCGGACTGCTCCCGGCCGCCTGGCAGCGCCGGCTGCCCGACAACAGCGCGCCCTACACCTCGACCATGGTACTGCTGGTCCGGAAGGGGAATCCCAGGGGGATCAGGGACTGGGGTGACCTGGCGAAACCCGGCGTATCCGTGATAACGCCGAACCCGAAAACCTCCGGCGGGGCGCGCTGGAACTACCTGGCGGCTTGGGCCTGGGCACTGCGGCAGCCCGGCGGGAATGATGCGTCGGCCAGGGCGTTCGTCACCAGACTCTACCAGAACGTCCCGGTGCTCGACGCCGGCGCCCGGGGTGCGACCACCACGTTCGTCGAGCGCGGCATCGGTGACGTGCTGATCGCCTGGGAGAACGAGGCGCTGCTCGCCATCAAGGAACTGGGCCCCGGCAGGTTCGAGGTGGTGACCCCATCGGTCAGCATCCTGGCGGAGCCGCCGGTGGCCGTGGTGGACAAGGTCGCGGCGAAGCACGGAACGCAGGCGGTGGCCCAGGCGTATCTCGAATACCTGTACTCCGAGGCCGGGCAGGAGATCGCGGCGAAGCACTTCTACCGGCCGCGCCTGCCCGCGGTGGCCACCAAGTACGCGAGCCAGTTCCCCAGGATCTCGCTCGTTACGGTGGACGAGGTGTTCGGCGGGTGGGAAAAGGCGAATGCGGCCCACTTCGCCGATGGAGCGCTGTTCGACCAGATCTACCAGCCGGGGCGCTGAATGCCGGGGACCTCACGGAGCGTGCTCCCCGGCTTCGGACTTTCCCTGGGGATCACCTGTACCTATCTGGGCCTCCTGGTGCTGCTGCCGCTTGCGACCGTGTTCACGCGCTCGGCGGAGCTCACCTGGCCGGGGTTCTGGGACGTAATCACGAACCCGCGCGTGGTCGCCTCCTACCGGGTGACCTTCGGGACGTCACTTCTCGCCGCGGCAGTGAACACCGTCTTCGGCCTGCTCGTGGCCTGGGTGCTGGTCCGCTACCGGTTTCCGGGGCGGCGGCTGATCGATGCGATGGTGGACCTTCCTTTCGCGCTGCCGACCGCGGTGGCCGGCATCGCCCTGACGACGCTATATGCGCCCAACGGGTGGCTCGGGGGGGCCCTCGAGCGCTTCGGCGTCAAGGTCGCCTATACCTGGCTCGGGATCACGGTGGCGCTCGTCTTCATCGGCCTGCCGTTCGTCGTCCGCACCGTGCAGCCGGTGCTCGACGACCTCGAGGTCGAGGTGGAGGAAGCCGCCGCCAGCCTGGGCGCGGGGCGCTGGCAGACGTTCACGCGCGTGGTGCTCCCGAGCGTGGCACCGGCCCTCCTCACCGGGTTCGCGCTGGCGTTCGCCCGGGCGATCGGGGAGTACGGGTCCGTGGTCTTCATCTCGGGCAACATGCCGATGAAAACCGAGATCGTGCCGCTGCTCATCATCACGAAGCTCGAGCAGTTCGACTACGCCGGCGCCACCGCGGTGGCCGTGGTGATGCTGGTCGCCTCGTTCGGGCTGTTGCTGTCGATCAACCTGCTCCAATGGGCGGCGCGGCGCCGCGCGGGGGTCTGAGCCATGGCCAGAGGCGAGTCCCGGGCAGTCCGCTGGACCCAGATCGCCGTCGCGCTGGTCTTTCTCGCGCTCACGCTCGCGCTCCCACTCGCGCTGGTTTTCCACGAGGCCGTGGCCAAGGGCCTGGCCGCGTACTGGGCGGCGATCACCGAGCCCGACGCGCTCAGCGCGGCCAGGCTGACGCTGCTGATCGCCGGGATAGTCGTGCCCGTCAATCTCGTCTTCGGCGTGTCCGCGGCCTGGTGCATCTCCAAGTTCGATTTCCCCGGCAGAAACCTCCTGCTGACCCTCATCGATCTGCCGTTCGCTGTCTCGCCGGTGATCTCGGGCATGATCTTCGTGCTCCTCTTCGGCGCGCACGGCTGGCTCGGGCCGTGGCTCCTCGAACACGACATCACGATCATCTTCGCCGTGCCGGGCATGGTGCTCGCGACCACCTTCGTGACCGCGCCATTCATCGCGCGCGAGCTCATTCCGCTGATGCAGGAGCAGGGGAGCGAGGAAGAGGAGGCCGCGATCGTGCTCGGGGCCACCGGCTGGCAGACATTCCGGCGGGTCACCCTGCCCAACATCAAGTGGGGGCTCCTCTACGGCCTGATCCTCTGCAACGCCCGGGCGATGGGCGAGTTCGGCGCCGTGTCCGTCGTCTCCGGTCACATCCGGGGGGAGACCAATACCCTGCCCTTGCACGTGGAGATCCTGTACAACGAGTACGCCTTTGCCGCCAGCTTCGCGGTGGCGTCCGTGCTCACGCTGCTGGCGCTCGTGACCCTCGCCCTCAAGACGGCGGTCGAGTGGCAGCAGCGGCGGTCGGTGACCCATGAGGCCGGCATCGCTCCCAGTCTCGAAAGGATCGCGGCATGAGCATCCAGGTGCGCCACCTCCGGAAGGCGTTCGGCGGCTTCGCCGCGCTCGATGACGTGAGCCTCGACGTGCCCGGCGGCGAGCTGGTGGCGCTGCTCGGCCCCTCGGGCTCGGGCAAGACGACGCTGCTCAGGATCATCGCCGGCCTGGAACCGGCCGACGGGGGCACGATCCATTTTCACGGCGAAGACGCCACCGGCCAGCCGGTCCGCGAGCGCCAGGTCGGCTTCGTGTTCCAGCACTACGCGCTCTTCCGGCACATGAGCGTGTTCGAGAACGTCGCCTTCGGCCTTCGGGTCCGACCCAGACCCTCCCGGCCGAGCGAGGCGGAGATCCGCGAGACGGTGCTGGGGCTGCTGCACCTGGTCCAACTGGACGTGCTGGCCGACCGCCGGCCATCGGAGCTCTCCGGCGGCCAGCGCCAGCGCGTGGCGCTGGCCCGGGCGCTCGCGGTGAAGCCGAAGGTCCTGCTCCTCGATGAGCCGTTTGGCGCCCTGGACGCGAAGGTGCGAAAGGAGCTCCGCCGCTGGCTTCGGCGGCTGCACGAGGAGGTCCACGTCACCAGTGTCTTCGTCACCCACGACCAGGAGGAGGCGCTGGAGGTCTCCGATCGGGTGGTGATCATGAACGAGGGGCGGGTCGAGCAGAGCGGCACGCCGGAGGAGGTGTACGAGCGGCCGGCCACATCCTTCGTCTACGGCTTCCTGGGCGACGTGAACCTGTTCCACGGCCGGATTCACCGCGGCCGGGTGCGGATCGGCGAGAGCGAGCTGGACGCCCCCGAATGGGCGGAGGCGCGGGACCAGGCCGGAATTGCGTACGTGCGCACGTACGACGTGGAGCTCGCGCCAACCCCCAGCGGCAACTCGTCCCTGGAGGCGCTGGTGCGTCACGTGCGAACCTTCGGGCCCGTGGTGCGGCTCGAGCTTGACCTGGTCGACGGCGGGCGGACGATCGAGGCGCACCTGCCACGGAGCCGGTTCGAAGGCCTCGCGATCGCCAAGGGCCAGCGGGTATACGTCTCGGCAACCCATGTGCGGGTGTTCGCCGGAGATTGAGCGCCGTGCCGTCAGCCGAACGGGCGTCCGCCGGCGCGAAGATACGTCTCGACGGAATGGATCCCGTACAGCAGCCGGTCCCACCGCTGGTCCGGGGTGCTGAGCGGCGCCCGCTCCGCCAGGAGCCGGCGGGAGAGCATGTCGGCCACCGCGGGGGTGCCGTTGGCCGGCGCGACGTCCACCCGCACCAGTCCGTGGAAGACGTCCTTCCCCTCCCAGGGCCAGAGCCGGAGCGCCCACTGGCGGATGGGCGTGAGGCTGCGGGTGGCCGGCGCATAGATGGATGAGCGGTGTCCGCACGGAAGTCGAAGGTAGCGATCGAGCTCCGGCCCCTCGAAGGGCAACGTCGCGTGGCTCTTGGAGACGCCAAGCATACGCGGATCGGCTGCCCAGGCCGGGCTCTCGGTCAGCGAGCCGTCGACCACGAGCCAGCCGTCCGACCCCTTTCGGTAGCGATCGCCCACAGCCAGCTCGAGCTCGCCCCGCGCCTGATCGACCGCGCGCGAGGCGTTCGCCAGGTCGCGGACCGGATGAGCCGGTTCGTCCGCCGGCAGCGCGACCGTCCTGATGCCAGCGGGCAGGTCCCCGGCTGCGGCCAGCGCCGCCGGCCGGGCGATGGCCAGCAGGCGCCGCTCCTCCAGTACGGTACGCAAGCGCCGGTCGCATCGCTGGCGCACCGCGGCGGCCACCTCCGCGACGACGAGGGGCGCCGACCCCGCATAGGCCAGCAGCACCGAGCGCTGCACCCCGTCGAGAAAGGCGAGCGGACCGGGCCAGGGCTCGGGCTCACCGACCGGGTACCAGGCGAGGGCCGAGCCTTCCTCGAGCCGAGCGGGCCGGATGCCTGCCTCGTCGGCGCGTCCCGCACTGGATTCGGGGACAACGGTCGCGGGCGTGAGCCCCCTCGCCGCAAGCGCCTGCCGCAGATCGGTCAAATTGAGCATGCCGAAACCTATCACATGCAACAGGCGTGACTCGAGACTCACATCGGGTGAGACGTGTCACAGACGCGTAAGTACCTCGGGCCGCACACTGCGAGGGTACTTACCCGCCCGGGCTCTCCGATGGCGGCGGGGGCAATCGTCAGCAGGGTGGTGACAGCAGATGAGGGTTCTGGTGACGGGTGGGGCCGGATTCATCGGTTCCCATCTCTGCGAGCGGCTGGTTCGCAAGGGTCACGAAGTCTTTTGCCTGGACAATTTCTTCACGGGACGCCGGGAGAACATCCGGCACCTGCTGGATTGCCGGCGATTTCAGCTGGTGCGGCACGACGTGTGTGAGCCGCTCCTGCTGGAAGTGGAGCAGATCTACAACCTCGCCTGTCCCGCCTCGCCGGTGCACTACCAGTACAATCCCATCAAGACCGTCAAGTCCAACGTCATGGGGACGCTCAACATGCTGGTGCTCGCCCGGCGGGTGGGCGCTCGCATCCTGCAGGCGTCCACCTCCGAGGTGTACGGCGAGCCGATGGTGCACCCACAGACGGAGAGCTACTGGGGCAACGTGAACCCGATAGGTCCGCGCTCGTGCTACGACGAAGGGAAGCGCGTGGCCGAGACGCTCATGATGGACTACCACCGGCAGAACGGGGTGGACATCCGCATCGCGCGGATCTTCAACACCTACGGCCCCAGGATGGCGGAGTCGGACGGCCGGGTGGTCTCCAACTTCATCGTCCAGTCGCTCCGCGACCAGCCGCTCACGCTCTACGGCGACGGCTCCCAGACGCGCTCGTTCTGCTTCGTGGACGACCTGGTCGAGGGGCTCGTCCGGCTGATGCAGGCGGAGGAGCTCCACGACCCGGTCAACCTCGGCAATCCGAGCGAGTTCTCCATCCGCCAACTGGCCGAGCAGATCGCGGCCTGTTGCGGGCGCGAACCGAGGATCACCTACCGCCCACTCCCGCAGGACGACCCTACGCAGCGCCGCCCCGACATCACCCGTGCCCGCACGCTGCTCAGTTGGGAGCCGACGATCGCGCTCCGCGAAGGGCTCGAGCGCACGGTGCGCTACTTCGCCGGGCGGCTGCATCGCAGCCGGCACAGCCGGCGCTCGCAACCTGTCGTGCTCGCCGAGTTGCCGTTCGCGGAGCGCCGCCGAGCCTACCGCGAGGCGGGCAACTGGACGGACCACGACGGACTCTAGCAGTGGAGCGCACGATGGCCAGTCACATCCTGATCACGGGCGGCGCGGGTTTCATCGGGTCCCACCTCGCGGACGCCCTCCTGGCGCGCGGTCACCGCGTGCGGGCGCTGGACAACCTCTCCCCGCAGGTGCACGGGGAGGATGGTGGCCGGCCCGCGTATCTCGACCCGGAGGTCGAGCTGGTGGTCGGGGACGTCCGCGACCCGGCGGCGGTACGCCGCGCGCTCGCCGGCGTGGATGTGGTCGTTCACCTGGCGGCCGCGGTGGGCGTGGGGCAGAGCATGTACGAGATCGCGCACTACACCGCGGTGAACAATCTGGGCACCGCCGTGCTGCTGGAGGCGCTGAGCGCGCGGCCGGTCGAGCGCCTGATCGCGGCTTCGAGCATGAGCGTGTACGGCGAAGGACTGTACCGACGCCCGGACGGCAGCCTCTGCGCGGGTGCGGAGCGCTCGCTCGAGCAGCTCAGGGCGGGACAGTGGGAGCTTCACGGCGCCGAGGGTGAGCCGTTGCTCCCCGTACCGACGCCGGAGACGAAACCGCCGGCGCTGGCGTCGGTCTACGCGCTGTCCAAGTACGACCAGGAACGGATGTGCCTCATGGTGGGGCGAGCCTACGGGATCCCCACGACCGCGCTCCGCTTCTTCAATGTGTACGGCCCGCGGCAGGCGCTCTCGAATCCGTATACGGGAGTGCTGGCCATTTTCGCTTCGCGCCTGCTCAACGGAAAAACCCCGCTGGTGTACGAGGACGGGTTGCAGCGGCGCGACTTCGTGAGCGTGCTGGACGTGGCCGCCGCCTGCCGGCTGACCCTGGAGCGGCCCGCGTCGGCGGACATGGTGCTCAACGTCGGAAGCGGGCGTTCGTTCTCGGTGCGAGAGATCGCCGAGCGGGTGGCCGCCGCTACCGGCCGGCCGGAGCTTCGACCCGAAGTCACCTGCAAGTACCGCGTAGGCGACATCCGCCACTGCTTCGCCGACATCACCGGAGCACGTGCCGTGCTTGGTTACGAGCCCAAGGTGGCGCTCGAAGCCGGGCTGGCGGAGCTGGCGGACTGGCTGCAAACCCAGGAGGCGATCGATCGGGGCGGCGAAGCCGGCGCCGAGCTGGCCGCCAGGGGGCTCACGGTATGAAGCCGGTCCTCGTCACCGGCGGCGCCGGCTTCATCGGCACCAACCTGGCCCACCGGCTGCTCTCCAACGGCCGCCCGGTGCTCATCCTCGACAGCCTGGCCCGGCCCGGCGTGGAGCAGAACCTCCGCTGGCTGCGCGACGTACACGGCAGCGGGCTGAGCGTCGAAATCGCGGACGTGCGCGACGCCGCCGTGGTCCGACGCGCGGTCGAGCGAGCGGGCCAGGTTTTTCATTTCGCTGCGCAGGTGGCCGTGACCACCAGTCTCGGCGACCCGCGCGATGACTTCGAGGTCAATGCCCGCGGCACCTTCAACCTGCTCGAGGCCATCCGGGCGCAACCGGTCCCGCCGCCGCTCGTCTACACGTCGACCAACAAGGTCTATGGCGCGCTGGAGGACGTGTCGCTCCGTCGGCGAACCCTGAGCTACGAGCCATTGGAGCCGGAGGTGGCGAATCGCGGCGTGAGCGAGCTGCGTCCGCTCGATTTCCACAGCCCGTACGGTTGCTCGAAGGGCTGTGCGGACCAGTACGTGCATGACTACGCGCGCAGCTACGGCCTCCCCACGATCGTCTTCCGCATGAGCTGCATCTACGGCCCGCATCAGCACGGGACCGAGGACCAGGGTTGGGTCGCGCACTTCCTGATCCGCGCGCTCGAGGGCCGGCCGATCACCGTCTACGGCGACGGCCGGCAGGTGCGAGACGTCCTCTTCGTCGAAGATCTGGTGCACGCGCTGCTGCTGGCGCAGCGCCACATGCCTACCGAGTCGGGCGAAGTGTTCAACATTGGCGGCGGCCCCGGCAACGCGACCAGCCTGCTCGAGCTGATCCGGGAGATCGGTGGACTGACCGACCGCGCGCCGGAGGTCGCGTACGACGCCTGGCGGGTGGGCGACCAGCGGTGGTACGTGAGCGACACCGGCAAGTTTGCCCGGGCCACGGGATGGCAGCCCGGCGTGAACGTGCGGGATGGACTTGCCCGACTGGCGGCGTGGTTGCAGGAAGCTGGGCGGCTGCCGGAGGCGGCGGGGAACGGTACCGGTGCGCGGCGCTGAACTGGGCACCGCCGGTGCCCGGGGCGTGAGCACGATGCGGGCGGGGGTGATCACCGCCCCGGGAGCCGTGCGCGTGGACCAGGCTGCCGTGCCGGAGCCGGGTCCGGGTGAGGTCCGCATCCGACTGCAGGGCTGCGGCGTGTGCGGCTCCAACCTTCCCGTGTGGGAGGGTCGTCCCTGGTTCGACTATCCGCTCCCGGGGGGTGCACCGGGCCACGAGGGGTGGGGAGTGATCGACGCCGTGGGGCCGGACGCGGAGGGCCTTACGCGGGGCCAGCGCGTGGCGGCGCTCTCCTTCCGGGCATTCGCCGAGTACGACCTCGCGCGGGCCGACGCGGTGGTCCCCCTCCCCGACATGCTGGCCCGGCAGCCGATTCCCGGCGAGCCGCTCGGCTGCGCGGTCAACGTGTTCCGCCGCGCCCAAATCCGCCGGGGCGACATCGTCGTGGTAATCGGGATCGGATTCCTCGGTGCCATCATCACCCGGCTGGCCAGCCGCGCCGGTGCGCGGGTGGTGGCGGTCTCGCGCCGTCCATTCGCGCTGGAGGTGGCCCGCGCGCAGGGAGCCGAGATCGTCATGCCGCTCGCGGACCACGAGAAGGTGAAGCGGGAGATCGAACGAATCACCGGCGGCGCGGGCGCGGACCGCGTCATCGAAGCCGTCGGACTGCAGGAGCCGCTGGACCTCGCGGGGCAGCTCACCCGGGTACGCGGCCGGCTGGTGGTGGCCGGCTACCACCAGGATGGGATGCGGCAGGTGAACATGCAGCTCTGGAACTGGCGGGGCATCGACGTCATCAACGCGCACGAGCGGGACCCCGCGATCGCGCTCGACGGAATTCGGGGCGCGGTCGACGCCGTGGCCGACGGCACGCTCGACCCCGCCCCGCTGTACACCCACCGCTTCGAGCTGTCGCAGCTCGGCGAGGCGCTGGAGACGATGCGGTCGCGTCCGGACGGCTTCCTCAAGGCACTGGTCCTCACGTGAGCGCGCGGCCGCCACGCCTCGGCTTCCTGGGCACGGGCTGGATCGGCAGTCACCGGCTCGAAGCGATCGCGGCGAGCGGCGCCGCCGAGATCGCGGCCATCGCCGATCCGGCACCCGCGAACGCGGCGGCCGCGCGGGCGCTCGCACCGGGCGCGATCGAGCTGCGGTCGCTCGACGAGCTGCTGGAGGTCGGGCTCGACGGACTGGTCATCGCTACGCCCAGCGCGCTCCACGCCGAGCAGTCGGTGGCGGCTCTGGAGGCGGGACTGGCGGTGTTCTGCCAGAAGCCGCTCGGCCGGACGGCGGAGGAGACGGCACGCGTCGTCGAGGCCGCGCGCCGCGCGGACCGGCTGCTCGCCGTGGACCTGTCCTACCGGCACGTCGAGGGGGTGAGGCGCGTCCGCGACCTGGTGCTGGACGGCAACCTCGGCGACGTGTTCGCCGCCGAGCTCGTCTTCCACAACGCCTACGGCCCCGACAAGCCCTGGTTCTACGACCCGGCGCTCTCCGGGGGAGGATGCGTCATCGATCTGGGCATCCACCTGGTGGATCTCGCGTTGTGGACGCTTGGCCACCCGTGCGTCTCGGCCACCACCTCCCGCCTGTTTGCCGGGGGCGTTCCGCTCGCCGGCCGCGGCGTCGTCGAGGACTACGCCGTCGCGACGCTCGATCTCGACGGGGGAGCGGTGGCGCGCCTGGCCTGCTCCTGGAATCTCTCGGCCGGGCGCGACGCGGTGATTGGCGCGGAGTTCTTCGGTACCAGAGGGAGCGCGGCTGTCCGGAACGTGGAAGGGTCGTTCTACGACTTCACGGCCACTCACGCCCGCGGTACCAGCGAAGAGACGATCGCGCGGCCGCCGGACCCCTGGGGCGGCCGGGCCGCGGTGGCGTGGGCCCGGCGGCTCAGCGAGGATGGCGGCTATGGTCTCGAGGCCGAGCGGCTGGTGGAGGTGGCCGCGGCAATCGACGGGATCTATGGCCGGCGAGCGATGGCGGTGACGGCGTGATGCACCGCCAAGGCGCGCGCGCCCGCCCCCGCAGCGTCCTGCTCACGACCGATACGCTCGGCGGCGTATGGTCGCACGCACTCGAGCTCGCGCGTGCCCTCAGGGAGAGCGGGATCGACGTGGTCCTGGCCGCGATGGGACGACAGCCCACCGCCGAACAGGAGGGGGAAGTCCGCGCCATCGGCGGGCTCGATTTTCACGCGGCGCCGTACGCGCTCCCCTGGATGGAGGATCCGTGGGATGACATCGCGCGCGCCGGCGACTGGCTGCTCGAGCTCACCGAGACTTCCGGCGCGGAGGTGGCGCACCTCAGCGAGCCGGTGTTCGCGGCGCTTCCGTGGCGCGTCCCCACCATCGCAGTCGGACACTCCTGCGTGCTCTCGTGGTACGAGGCCGTGCGCGGGGAGAGCGCGCCGCCGGAATGGGAGCGGTATCGCACCGCAATGACGGCCGGCTTCCTCGCCGCGGGCGCCGTCGCCGCCCCGTCCCGCAGCATGCTGGCGGCGCTGGCGCGGCACTACGGCGTGCGCGGCGGGAGCGTGGTTCCGAACGGGCGCGACCCCGCGCGGTACGTGCCCGCGCCGAAAGACCCGGTGATCTTCACCGCCGGGCGGCTTTGGGACCCGGCCAAGAACCTGGCCTTGCTGGTGGAGGTGGCGGGGGAGCTGCCGTGGCCGGTGTACGCGGCGGGGGACGTGTCCGGGCCGGACGGCGGGGGCTCCCCGGATCCCGGCTGCGTGCGCCTGCTCGGAATGCTGGGACCGGACGCCATGACCGAGCAGCTCGCGCGTTCCGCGGTGTACGCGCTGCCGGCGCGGTACGAGCCGTTCGGCCTCACTGTCCTCGAGGCCGCCCTCGCGGGCTGTGCCCTCGTGCTCGGCGACATTCCCAGCCTGCGCGAGCTGTGGGATGCCGTGGCCATCTTCGTCCCTCCCGACGAACCGGAGACGTTGCGGGCCGCGATCGACGCCCTGGTGCACGATCAGGGTCTCCGGCAGAGGCTCGCCATGCGTGCGCGCCGCCGGGCCTTGGGCTTTTCGCCGGCACGCATGGCCGGCGGCTATCTCGACCTCTACGACCGGCTGCTCTCCGGCCGCACCGCGGCCCGCAGCGCGGAGGTGCCGACATGCGCGTCGTGATGTTCTATCACTCGCTCGCATCGGACTGGAACCACGGCAACGCGCATTTTCTGCGGGGCGTCGCCGGTGAGCTGGCGCGCCGTGGCCATGAGGTGACGGTACTGGAGCCGGCGGACGGCTGGAGCCGCAGCCAACTGCAGCGGGAACATGGCGCCGGCGCGCTGGAGCGCTACCACGAGGCATACCCGCAGCTGAGCAGCACCACCTACGGCGCCGCGCCCGATCTGGATCGGCTGCTCTCGGGAGCGGACCTGGTGCTGGTGCACGAATGGAGCGACCCCTCCCTGGTCCACGCGGTGGGCGAGCACCGGCGGCTGGTGGGCGGCTACGGGCTCCTGTTCCACGACACCCACCACCGCTCGGTGAGCGCACCCGCCGAGATGGCGGCCTACGATCTCCGCGCGTACGACGGCGTGCTCGCGTTCGGTGAGGTCGTGCGGCAGCGGTACCTGGACGAGGGCTGGGCGAGTCGGGTGTGGACCTGGCACGAGGCGGCCGACGTGCGGGTGTTCCATCCGGTGCCGGGCTCCCCCCATGAGGGTGACCTCGTCTGGATCGGCAACTGGGGCGACGAAGAGCGCACGGCCGAGCTCGAAGAGTTCCTCATCGGGCCAGTCGAACACCTGGGACTCCGGGCGCGGGTCCATGGCGTTCGTTACCCGCGGGAAGCGCTCGGACGACTGGCGAGGGCCCGGATCATCTATGGTGGCTGGCTTCCGAACCACGCGGTGCCCGGCGTGTTTGCCCGGTTCGGCGCGACGGTGCACATCCCTCGGCGCCCATACGTACGCGACCTCCCGGGGATCCCGACGATCCGCGTGTTCGAGGCGCTCGCCTGCGGGATCCCGCTCGTCTGTGCTCCCTGGGAGGACGCGGAAGGGCTGTTCGATCCGGGCGCCGACTACCTCGTGGCCCGGACGGGTGCGGAGATGCAGCGGCACCTCTCGGAGCTGCTGGCCGATCCGGCCGCGGCGCGGGCCATGGCGGCACACGGCCTCCGGACCATCCTGGCGCGCCACACGTGCGCTCACCGGGTAGACGAGCTGCTCGCCATTGCCGCCTCGCTTCGCCCCGCCGGGGCGGTCCGACCGTCGCTTCACGGAGCAGCGTGATGGCATCCGGACTCGACGTCGCCTTCTTCGGATCGAGCCTCGTCTCGGCCTACTGGAACGGCGCGGCCACCTATTACCGCGGCATCATCCGCGCTTTGGCCGAGCGGGGGCATCGCATCACATTCTACGAGCCCGACGCCTTCGGCCGGCAGCAGCACCGTGATATCGAAGACCCCGCGTGGGCGCGGGTGGTAGTGTATCCGGGCGAGGGAGAGGCTGGCGTGCTGCGGGCGCTGGACGCCGCGCGCGGCGCCGATCTCGTGATCAAGGCGAGCGGCGTCGGCGTCTTCGATCAACTGCTGGAGCGGGCGACCCTGGATCTCCAGGGCCCATCCACGATAGTGGCATTCTGGGACGTGGACGCGCCGGCGACGCTGGACCGTCTGGCGGGAGATGCGGAAGACCCGTTCCACTCGCTGGTCCCGCAGTATGACCTCGTCCTGACCTACGGCGGGGGCGACCCGGTCGTCGAGGCGTACGAGCGCGTGGGGGCCCGCCAATGCGTGCCCGTCTACAACGCCCTCGACCCCGAGACCCACCATCCTGTCCCGAGCGACCCGCGCTTCGAGGGTGATCTCGCGTTCCTGGGCAACCGGCTGCCGGACCGTGAGACGCGGGTCGAGGCGTTCTTCCTCGAGGCGGCCGAGCGGCTGCCGGGTCATCGTTTCCTGCTGGGGGGCAGCGGCTGGGGCGACAAGACCCTGCCGGCGAACGTGCACTACCTCGGCCACGTCTACACCCGCGACCACAACGCACTGAATGTGACGCCGCGCGCAGTGCTCAACGTGAACCGCGAGAGCATGGCGAGGTACGGCTTCTCGCCGCCCACCCGGGTGTTCGAGGCCGCCGGGGCCGGCGGCTGCCTGATCACGGACGAGTGGGAAGGGATCGAGCTCTTCCTCGACCCCGGGAGCGAGGTGCTGGTGGCGCGGGACGGCGACGCGGTGGCGGAGCTGCTGGAGCAGCTCACGCCGGTGCGGGCCGCTGCCATCGGCCGCGCGGCCCGCCGGCGGCTGCTGTCCGAGCACACCTACGCCCACCGCGCCGCGCAGGTGGACGCGGTGCTGGGCGCTGTCCCGCCCGTGCGGGAGGCGGCCCGGTGAGCGC
>JAICLE010000119.1 GCA_025927545.1 Gemmatimonadales bacterium | reverse complement strand
GGCTGGCCCTACCCCTGGTACGGAATGGGGTTCGCCGAGTTCGGCGTCGGGGATTCGCAGATCTCGTTCGTCACCGGGCTCAAGACCATGCTGGGCAAGGACGCGCTCACCCGCTCGGCGATGGCCTTCGCCAAGTCGGCCGAGGTGGATGCGAGCTTCGTCCGCGGGCTGGTGGAGCTGGCCAACACGGCGCTCCGGCAACGCGTCAACATCAAGCTCGGCGTCGCGCTCGACGCCCTCCGGCGGTCGGCCGCTACGCCGGCCGGCCGCGATCCTCAGGTGCTGCTCGCGCGCGGCCGCGTGGAGCGCGAGGTGGGTGACGGCGACTCCGCGCTCGTCGCCTTCCGCGGCTACCTCGAGCGCGGCTCCAGCCGGAGCCTGGGCCAGCTCGAGATCGCCCGCACGCTCTTCCTGCTTGGCCGGTTCGACGGCGTGCAGCCCTACTACGACGCCGCCGCGTCGGACGATCCCGCCACCGTCGCGGGCTTCCGCGCCGACCTCGCGCCGATCGCCTCGGACAGCGTACTGCGCGAGTTCGACCGCCAGGCCGGCCCCCACCGGGCGGCGTATCTCCGCCGGTTCTGGTCGCAGCGCGATCGCGCCGAGCTCCGGTCGCCCGGCGAGCGGCTGCGCGAGCACTACCGCCGGCTGTTCTACGCCCGGAAGAACTTCCAGCTCACCGCCCTCAACCGCCACTACGATATCGTCGAGCGCTACCGCTCGGGCAGCCGGGACTTCGACGACCGCGGCGTGATCTACATTCGCCACGGCGAGCCCAGCAGCCGGGCGAGCTACGCCGCGCCGGGGCTCGAGCCCAACGAGTCGTGGCGCTACGACCGTCCGGAGGGTGAGCTGGTCTTCCACTTCGTCGCGCGGGAGGACGTGCAGGACTTCAAGCTGGTCGAGAGCCTGTTCGACGTGCTCGGCTTCAGCCAGGCCGTCGCGCTGCGCGGCGAGGGCGCCGAGGAGAACCCGGTGGCCGCGCAGCTCATGCTCTCGCGCGAGCAGATCTCGCCCATCTACGGACGGCTGCAGGGCGCGGGTCCGGCGGGGAGCTCCCGGTTCCAGACCGAGGAGCGCCGGCTGGGACAGGAGAGCATCGCGCTCGGCACCACGACCGACAGCTACGAGCTGCGCTTCGCCCGCGAGCTCAAGGTGCACTCCGCGGTGCTCGGCGTGGGGCACGATTCCGCCGGATCCCTGGTGCAGGTCGTCTATGCCATCTCGGGCAAGGGGCTCGAGCCGGTCACGGTTACCAGTGGTTACCTCTACTCGGTCCGGCTGCGCTTCGCGGCCACCGACCGCACCGGCCAGGTGGTCGCCTCGATCGACACGACCCGGCACTTCGTCGCCCCTTCGCCGGTGCCGGCGACGGAGCATCTGGTGGGCCGCGTGGCGCTTCCCCTCCGGCCGGGGAGCTACGAGTACCGCCTCGCCATTCAGCAGGGCGAGGAGGCGGGTGTCGTCCTGCCGGCCGACACCGTGCGCGTCGGCGCCCCGACCTCCGGCGCCCTCGCGCTGAGCGATCTGGTGCTGGGCAGCCGGAGCACCAACCTCGTCTGGCGCCGCGCCGACCAGGACACCATCCTGTTCAACCCGCTCCACACCTTCAAGCGCAGCGACGAGATGCAGCTCTACTACGAGGTGGAGGGCCTCCGGCCGGGGCGCCCCTACGAGGTCCGGCTGGCGGTGAAGAAGCAGGGTGGGGGAGGCGGACTGTTCAGGAAGATCTTCGGCGGCGGCGGAGCAGCGCTCAGCCTCAAGTACGAGGGCCAGGCCACGGAGGCGCTCGAGCCGGCGCATCGGGGCCTGAAACTCGATCGGCTCAAGCCGGGGAACTACGTGCTCGAGATGACCGTGACCGACCGCGATGGCCGGCACGACAAGCGGGTCCGGGCATTCCAAGTGGTGGAGGGGTGATGTCCTGATCCGACCGGTGGCGTCTCCCGAAGGCCCGATGACCGAAGCCGCGCGGCTGGGGCGGGGCGCGCCTCTCCGGACAAGCCGACAGTCCTCCGAGGGTGTGGCCTTCGTGTCGGGCCGGCTCGGCGAGCCGCCCCGCGTACCGCGCCCCGACGTTAGAGCGGCCAGGCCCCCGGTCGTGAGTGCGTCAGCACGAGGAGCGGCTGGACCAGCGTTTCGGCCTTGACCTGCGCCTCGACCTGTACCAGGTGCTGGGTGACGCCCGTGGCGGTGTCGAAGGTGGCGATGTGCATCAGCAGCGAGGCGAGCGGCTGATCGGCCGGCTCGGCGCGGCTGTGCTCCGCGCCGGGCACGACGGTGCCCGAGCCCAGCGTGATCCGGGCGTGTCCGAAGAGCCAGAGCGGCTCGCCCTCGAGCGCCTTGATCAGGCGCTCGTTCAAGGGAAGGCTCTCGCCGTGCAGGGTGATGAGGCCCAGCGTCGGGTGGTCGCTGTGCCGCCGTGAATGGACGACGAAGCCGTAGGTGAAGGCCGGATCCTGTCCGCTGGCGCGCCGGAGCGCCGCACGGAGCTTCTGCTGGCTGAAGGCGATCGTGTGATACGGGACCACGGCTTCTCCGGTGGATCTGTGTTGTCGGGGGATGGGACAGCGCCTGATTGCCCGCCGTGGTAGCTGCATGGTGCGTGCCAAGTTCCGCCCCGGGGAGCTTTCACATGCGGCGCCGCGCGCCCGTGCCGTCCGCAAGGGCTCTCGCGATACGCCACGGGAATTCCGCTTGACTCCCCCGGTCGGGAGGGTAGCTTGCGCGCATGTTCTGCTCCCGCTGCGGCAGCGAGATCACAGGCAAATCCAAGTTCTGTCCATCCTGCGGCCTCGATCTCCTGGCGACCACTCCGGTGCACGCCATCGCCACCGGCGCGCTCCAGGAGACCGATCTCGTGCGCGAGGCGCTGGCCGCCGAGTACGAGATCATCGAGGAGCTGGGCCGGGGCGGAATGGCGCTGGTCTACCGCGCGCGCGACCGCCAGCTCGAGCGCGAGGTGGCCATCAAGGTGCTGCCGTTCTCGCTCGCCTTCGATGCCGAGTTCGTCGAGCGGTTCCAGCGCGAGGCCCGCACCGCGGCCGGGCTGGAGCACCCCAACATCATCCCCATCTACCGGGTCGGCCGCTCGGGCCGGGTCATCTATTTCGTCATGAAGTTCCTCCGGGGCGGCTCGCTCTCGACCGTCCTGCAGGAGCGGAAAAAGCTGACCCCGCCGGAGATCCGCCGGCTGCTGCTCGAGGCCGGCGGCGCCCTCGGCTACGCGGCCCAGCGCGGCATCGTCCATCGCGACATCAAGCCGGACAACATCATGTTCGACGAGTTCGGCCAGTGCGTGCTGACCGACTTCGGGATCGCCAAGGCCGCGTCGGGCCAGAAGCTCACCGGGACGGGGATGTCCATCGGCACGCCGCACTACATGAGCCCGGAGCAGGCCCGGGCACAGGCGATCGACGGCCGGAGCGACATCTACAGCCTGGGCGTCGTCGCCTACCAGTGTCTCACCGGCACGGTGCCGTACGATGGCGAGGACAGCTTCTCCATCGGCTACAAACACATCACCGAGCCGATTCCGACGCCTTCGCTGATCACCGCCGACGAGCGGCGGATCTACGAGGTGATCAAGCGGATGCTGATGAAGGACCCCGCCGACCGGTTCCAGAGCTGCGAGGAGCTGGTGGTGTCGATGCAGGGGCAGCCGACCGCCGCCCCCGGCGCGGTTCGGGCCTCCGCCGCGGCCGCGCTGGTGGGCGGCGGACGCTCGAGCGGGCCCGCGGCGCCGAGCCCGATCGGCGGCCTTCCGCCCATCGTGAGCCAGCCCACCACGCCGCTGGACTCGCCGCTGGTGAACCGCCGCGCCACCCCGCGCGAGCGGCGGGACGCGCCGCGCCGGGTGGCCGATCGGTCGCTGGCCATGCGGAGCGGCGGCTCGTCCTGGGCGTGGCTCTGGATCGTGGTCGCGGTGCTCGGCGGGAGCGGCGGCGCCTTCTACTACTACAAGTCGCACGGATTCGCCGCGGGCACCCGGGACCCGGCAGACTCGGTGGCCGCGGCCGCCGATACCACCCCGCTCCGCGATACCACGGCGGCGCGGACGCCGGCATTGTCTCCGGCACCCACCGATTCGGCACCGACCGCTCCGGCAACCACCACCCCGGCGCGGACGCCCGATACCGCGGCTGCCGCGCCACGGCCGGCGGAGCCCGTACGCGGCACCGCCGCACCGATGCCGGTCGAATCGATCTCGGGCGACAGCGGCGGCATCCGGGTGGTGGGACTCCCGCGCGGCTCGACCGTCATGATCGACGAGAAGCCGGTCACGGAAGCCGTCACCCGCCTGGCGCCGGGGCCGCACGCGCTCGGCGTCTCCGCTCCGCGGTTCAACTTCTACGCGGACACGATCGTCGTTCGCCCCGGCGAGATCACCGAGGTGGGGCCCCAGCTCTCCGCGATCGGCTCGCCGGAGCCGGTGCGCCGGCGCGCCATCCGCGCCGCGCGCGCGGCCGACCAGTGCAGCCCGGGTCCCGGCTACAACGCCGACGGCGCCTGCTTCGACGAGCGGCCGAAGCCGGTCAACCCGCCCTTCGTGCCGCTGCCCGACGGCGTGAGCGGCACGCCCCGTCCCTCGCTGCTCTGGGTCAAGGTCTCGACCGAGGGGCGGACGGTCGACGTGGCGAGGCTTCGGCCGTCGGACGACCCGGAATTCGAGCGGGCCGTCCGGAACTTCGTCTGGAGCGTGACGTGGCATCCGGCGCTCAAGGGCGGCCAGCCGGTGGAGGCGTGGACCCAGATGCTCTTCCCCCCGGCGTCCCAGTGAGCGCGGAGATCCATCCCACCGCGTTCATCGCTGCCGGCGCGGTGGTGCTGGGCGACGTCACGCTGGGCGAGGAGTCGAGCGTCTGGTACGGCGCCGTCGTCCGCGGCGATATGGCGCCCATCGTGATCGGCGCGCAGAGCAACATCCAGGACGGCACGATCGTGCACGTGGACGAAGGCGTGCCGTGCACCATCGGCCGCCGGGTGGGCGTGGGGCACCGGGTCATTCTGCACGGCTGCACGGTCGGCGACGAGTGCCTGATCGGGATGGGCGCCATTCTGCTCAACGGCGTGCGGATCGGGGCCGGCAGCGTGGTGGCGGCCGGGGCGGTGATCCCCGAGGGCATGCAGGTGCCGCCGCGCTCGCTGGTGATGGGCCTTCCTGGGCGGATCGTCCGGCCGGTGGACGCCGCGCTCGCCGAACGTATCGCGGCGACGTGGGTGCACTACGTGGGGCAGGCGCGGGCGCACCGGGCAGGGAAGTTCCCGCCGGTGGAGGTGGTGGCGGCGGGGTGATGCCGGCCGTAAACCGGCACTGTCATTCCGAGCGCAGAATTGTCATCCCGAGCGCAGCGAGGGATCTAGCTGACTCGAGTTCGAACTCGGCCCGGCAAGGTCCCTCGCTGCGCTCGGTGTGTCCGGTTTCGGCTGTAAGAGTTTCCGAGGCGGAGGTCGAAATGACGCCCAGCGAACCGAAGGTACTTTGGCGCGGGGAACTCTTCAGGGCTTTGACACCGTAGTTGCGCTGTCACACTCCCGCTGCGCTCGGGCTGACAGCGGGCCGTGACGTCCGCCGGGGATGCCGGCGCGCTCGGGATAACCGGCGCTCCCCTCGGCTCCCGACGCGTCAACGGCGTAGACTACCTCTCGCCCTCCCCGCCCAGTACCAGTACACCGGCACCCCGAGCCCGATCAGCACCGCCCCCATCGCCGCGTTGCGCGGATTGGCCGCCACCGCGCTCACCACGACGTACGCCGCCGCCAGCACGAACACCGCGGGCACCCACGGATAGCCCGGCACGCGGAACCCGCCAGCCCGACCAGCCGCCGGCGCGCCATCGCGCCGCCGATAGACGAACAGCCCCGCCACAGTAAGTCCAAAGAAGATCCAGTCGCCGAAGGTGACGTAATCCACCAGTTGAGCGAAGCTGCCGGTCAGGGTGAGCAGGATCGCCCAGAACGCCTGCAGCCCGATCGCGGCGCCGGGCGTCCGGTGCACGGGATGCAGCTCGGCCAGCCGGGGAAAGAAGAGCCCGTCCGCCGCCATCGCCTGCAATACCCGCGGCGTCACCAGGATCACCAGATTCAGGAATCCGAACGTGGATACCGCGATCCCGGCCGCGATCAGCTTCGCCCCGCGCGGGCCCAGCAGGCGTTGCATCACGTCCGCGGCAGGCGCTGCGCTGGCGGCCAGCGCTCCGACGCCGAGGACGCGGAGATACGCCAGGTTGGCGGCCAGGTAGACCAGAACTACCAGGATCACCCCCACCACCAGCGCGCGCGGCAGCGTCCGCTCGGCGTCGATGATCTCCTCGGCGATGAAGTTGGTCTGCTGCCAGCCGCCGTACGTGAAGAGGACCGGGACCAGCGCGGCGCCGAACCCGGCGATCGTCGCGCCAACGCCCCCGCCCGCGCTCGCCACGGCCGGTGGTGCTCCCGCGACGGCCGGGCCGGCGAGCACCAGGCCCGCGCCGATCAGCGCCGCGAGCGCCAGCAGCTTGAGCACGGTGAAGACGTTCTGGGTCAACGCGCCGGAGCGCACGCCTAGGTAGTTGATACCGGAGAGCAGGACGATCGCGCCGACCGCGAGCGGGAGCGTGAGTCGCGCCGACAGTCCGAAGAGCGCCAGCGTGTAGTCCGCGAACATGACCGCCACCGCGGCGATGGCACCCGTCGCGATGACCAGCAGCAGGGTCCAGCCATAGAGAAAAGCGGGGAGCGGGCCCCAGGTCTCCCGCAGATACACGTAGCCGCCCCCGGCGCGCGGCCGGCGCGCGCCCAGCTCGCCGAAGCAGAGCGCGCCGGCCAGCGCCACCGCTCCGCCGACCACCCATACGGCGAGGGTGACCTCCGCGCTCCCGGCCCGCGCCGCGACCACGGCCGGCGTCCGGAAGATCCCTCCACCGATAATGCCGCCGACCACGGCCATGGTGCCGGAAAAGAGGCCGAGCCGGCGGGCGTAGCCGCTCGTGACGCTCGGCGGCTCGGTGCTAACCGTGGTTCGCATCGACCAGCCCGCCCCGAGCTAGAATCGCGTACACGCGGCGACCCGCTCCCGCAGCACGGCCTCCTGCCCGAACCTTCGCTTGTATTCGGCAGCCAGCTCGTCCACGGCGTGCCGGCTCACCGCGTCGTCCGGATGAAACAGCGTGAGCACCTCCGCCTGCTCCCGCTCCACCGCGCCGCCGCGCCCGCGCCACTGGCCATGGGCTTCGACCACCGTGAGCCCGTCCGGGAACCGCGGCGTCACCACCGAGTCCAGGTAGCCCCGCCACTCGGCGTCGCTCACCACGCCGCCGTCCGGGCGGTTGCGGCCGAAATAGATCACGTCGCGCACCAGCGCCGAGTCGCCCGGCTCGCAGCGCGCGGCCGTGGCCACCGGGGCGGGGGTTGGCGCTGGCGCCGGCGCAGGGCGGGGAGCCGAGGACGGCGCGGCGCAGCCGAGGGCCGCGGCGAGTGCGAGTGCCCGGCCCGGCCGGCGGGTCGAGCTGGCGTGATACACGGGGTGGGTCCTCTCCGCCGGCGCGGCCGGCCACGGCTGTAACGGGTCACCGGCCAAGGTGCGCGGCGATGTGGAGAAGCGCCAGAGCAGCCGGCGCAAGGGGGCCAGAGAATACCCACATCCCTGGCCACATTTTATCCACCTGATCCACACGACCACACCATGTTAAATTTGTGATGTGGGAACCGACATCGCACGCAGCTACGCCATTTTTTCGCGGTATTGTGCGCCATCCGGGCTTGACCTACCTTGGCCCTCCGCTTCGCTCGCTGGTTGCTTTCGAACGGCTGACTCGGGGCAGGCTGGCAGTGACGCTGGATGCTGAGCTCGAACGGTTCCGTAGTGCAGTCTCTGCACTCTCTTCTCTTCCATATCGCAAGCGGGGAGCTCCATGACTTCGTCCACCCCACGGGACGCGCTTTCGCTGTCGCCCAACGCCATCACGGTCCTCGAGAAGCGCTACCTCGTCAAGGATGACGCCGGCAAGCCGGCGGAAGCGCCCGAGGACCTGTTCTGGCGGGTGGCGAAGACCATCGCGGAGGCCGACCGCCGCTACGGCGTGCCCGTGGGCAAGGTGGAGGAAGTGGCGCAGGAGTTCTACGGCCTGATGGCGCGGCGCCAGTTCGTGCCCAACTCGCCGACCCTCATGAACGCCGGCCGCCCGCTGGGCCAGCTCTCCGCCTGCTTCGTGCTCCCGGTGGACGACGCGCTCTCCAACGGCAAGAGCGGCATCTACGACACCCTTCGCTCCATGGCGCTGGTGCACCAGAGCGGCGGCGGCACCGGGTTCAGCTTTTCGCGGCTCCGGCCCAAGAACGACATCGTGCGGAGCACCATGGGCGTGGCCTCGGGCCCGGTCTCCTTCATGAGCCTGTTCGACGCCTCGACCGACGTGGTCAAGCAGGGCGGCACCCGGCGCGGCGCCAACATGGGCATCCTCCGGGTGGACCATCCGGACATCATGGAGTTCGTCACCTGCAAGGACGACACGAGCAAGATCACCAACTTCAACATCTCGGTGGCGGTCACCGACGCGTTCATGGCGGCGGTCGAGGCCGACGGGATGTACGACCTCAAGCACCCCAAGAACGGCAAGGTCGTGGGCCAGCTCCGCGCGCGCGAGGTCTGGGAGAAGATCATCCACGGCGCCTGGAAGACGGGCGAGCCGGGCGTGTTCTTCATCGACCGCGCCAACTACTACAACCCGGTGCCGCACCTCGGCCAGTACGAGGCAACCAATCCGTG
>JAICLE010000085.1 GCA_025927545.1 Gemmatimonadales bacterium | reverse complement strand
TTTATGTGCGGCGGGGTTATGTTCGGGGGGCGGCAGCTGTGTTATTTTTTATGGTTGTCTTCTGTGGCGGTTCGCGGGTCTAACCACTGACTACGGGCTACTGACGACTGATGGCTGACTGACCCACGACTCACGACTTCCATGGACATTCTCCTGATGGGCCCGCCCGGCGCGGGCAAGGGTACCCAGGGGGCGCTGCTGGCCGAGTCGCTCGGGCTGCCGAAGTTCGCCACCGGCGACCTCCTGCGCGACGCGGTCAAGCGCGGCACGCCGCTCGGGCTCAAGGCCCGGGCGGTCATGGAGGCCGGCCACCTCGTGAGCGACGACATCATCCTGGGCGTCGTGCGCGAGGAGCTGGCCAAGCCCGAGGCGGCCAAGGGCGTGCTCTTCGACGGCGTGGTGCGCACCATTCCGCAGGCCGAAGGGATGGAACGGCTGCTGGCGGAGAAGGGGCGGCGGATGGACGCCGTGCTGTTCTTCGACGTCACCGATGCGGAGATCCTGGCGCGGCTGCAGCGCCGGCTCAGCCTCGAGCACCGCGCCGACGACGACCCCGTCGCGGTGAGCACCAGGCTCCGCGCCTATCGGGAGCAGACCGCCCCGGTGCTGGCCTGGTACGAGGTGCGGAAGGTCGTCCACCGGATTCCCGCCGTCGGCACGATCGAGGAGATCGCGGGCCGAGTGCGGCGGGCGCTTGGCCGGTGAGATGATCACGCTCAAGTCTGCCCGGGAAATTGACGTGATGGCCCGGGCCGGACGGATCGTGGCGGGAACGCTCGCGTTGATGCGGGAGATCGTCCGGCCCGGCCTCACCACCGAGGATCTCGATCGAGCGGCCGAGGAGTTCATCCGGAGCCACGAGGGCGCCACGCCGTCCTTCAAGGGCCTCTACGGCTTCCCCAAGACGTTGTGCACGTCGATCGACGTCGAGATCGTGCACGGCATTCCCTCGAGCCGGCGGGTGCTCGACGAGGGGAGCATCGTGAGCGTGGACGTCGGAGCACAGCTCGAGGGGTTGCACGCCGACTCGGCCACCACGATCGGTGTGGGCAGGATCCCACCGGAGACGGAGCGGCTGCTGGCGGTGACGCAGGCCTGTCTGGTGGCCGGGATCGCCGAGGCGCGCGTGGGCAACCATGTGGGCGACATCGGGCATGCGGTGCAGCAGGTGGCCGAAGAAGCCGGATACGGCGTGGTCCGGGAGTTGGTGGGCCACGGCATCGGCACGCGGTTCCACGAGGAGCCGCAGGTGCCCAACTACGGCAGCCCCAAGCGCGGCCCCCGGCTGCTCGAGGGGATGACGCTCGCGATCGAGCCGATGATCACCATCGGCAATCCCGCCACCAAGACCCTCGCCGACAAGTGGACCGTGGTGACCGCGGACGGCAGCCTGTCCGCCCACTTCGAGCACACGGTGGCGATCACCGCCGACGGGCCGCGGATCCTCACCGCGGCCTGAGCGTCAAACCACCCGCGCCCGCAGCACCTCCAGCACCCGCCGCTCCGCTCGCTCCACCCGGTCCAGCAGCTCGCCCGCCCGCGTGACCTGCTGCGCGGCCGCCACGCGGTCGCCCGTGCCCTCGAGGTTGCTGCGGATTGCCCAGCACGCGCTCCGGGCGGCGGCCGCCGCGAGCAGTGCCCCCGTGGCGGCGTCACCCAGGGCGCCGGCCAGCCCGCGCTCGGTCATCGCGGCCGCGAGATCGGCGGTCTCCGCCAGCCCATCGAGCAGCTCGAGCTGCACCGCCGCGCCTTCCTGGAGCGCGGCCTCGCGGGCCGACGCGCGCGCCGCCTGCTCCTCGGCTGTCCGCTTCGGCAGGGCCAGCGCCGCCGTAAATCCGGTGAACGCCTCGGCGTCGCGCACGGCGAGCGCGGCCAAGTGGGTGCGCAGTCCGGCGGCGCGCTCTACCGTCTGCCGGGCTTCCGGATGGACAGCCGCGTACTTCTCGCGCCGCGCGGTCAGTCCCGCCACCATCTCCGCCAGAGCAGCGCCGAGCGCGCCCGCGATGGCCGCGGCCGACCCTCCGGCGGGTGACGGTGTCGGCGCGGCGATGGCGGCGAGCCAGCCGGTCAGGGTCTCACTTGCGTCGGGCATGCTGGGCTCGCAGGTGTTTGGGGTGTGGTGAGTGACGGCGATCGCGGTGGACGCTGGTAACGCGTCGCTATTCACCACAGAGGCACAGAGGGCACGGAGGGTTCCCCTACCGGGACGGTTCCTTGGACCCGGACAACAGCAACAAGTTGGTGGTGGCTCCGCTCCCAGATGCGCTCCGTGCCCGAGCTCCCTCCGTGCCCTCTGTGCCTCTGTGGTGAACCGCGACACGATCTCCATCGCGACGCGCTCAGCAGAGCGTCTTCAGCAGCCACTCGTGCATCGCCGGATTGCCGGCGACGACCGACGTGTGCTCGACGCCGACGTCGCGGCCGGCCAGATCGGTGACCACGCCCCCGGCCTCGCGAACGAGCAGTGTGCCGGCCGCGATGTCCCAGGCGGACAGGCTCTGCTCCCAGAACGCGTCGCTCCGGCCCGCGGCGACGTCGGCCAGGTCGAGCGCCGCGGAGCCCGGGCGGCGGATGCCGCTCGCCTGGGCGGCCACCCGGGCGAACTGCGCCTGATAGGATTCGAGCTGCGCTGGATCCTTGAATGGAAAGCCCGTGCCGATCAGCGCGAAGCCCGGCTCGTCGATCGCCGACACCGTGAGCTTCCGCTCGCCGAGCCAGGTGCCCGCGCCGAGCGCCGCGGTGTAGGTCTCCTGCCGCGGCACGTGGAGCACCACCGCCGCCTGGAGTTGGCCGTCCACCGCGGCGGCGATCGACACCGCATAGACCGGAAAATCGTGCAGGAAGTTGGTCGTGCCGTCCAGCGGATCTACGATCCACACCAGCCCGCCCGTCGCCAGGCCCGGGCTCAGCTCTTCGCCCACCACCCGGCTCGAGGGCTCCGCTGCCAGGAGGTGCTCGGAGACTATCCGCTCGGCCCGCCGATCGACCTCCGTCACGAAGTCGCGGCTCCCCTTGAGCGTCCACCGGCGGGGATCGGCCGGGCGCTCGACGCTTCGGACGTAGTCGGCCGCCCGTTCGGCGGCGGCCCGGGCAAGGTGCAGTAAGTCTAAGGCGGACACCGGCTTGCTGGCCTCTCGGGAACCGGGTAAGTTGGGGGCCATGCCACGCATCTTCTCGGGGATCCAGCCGTCCGGCGAGCTGCACATCGGCAACTGGCTCGGCGCGGTCCAGAACTGGGTCACGTTGCAGGAGAGCTACGAGTGCATCTACTGCGTCGTGGATCTCCATGCCGTGACGGGTAAGTACGATCAGGCCACCCTGGCCGAGCGCACCCGCGAGATGGCGATCGGGCTCCTGGCCTCGGGCGTCGATCCCGAGCGCGCGGTCCTGTTCGTGCAGTCGCACGTGCCCGAGCACTCGGAGCTCCAGTGGCTGCTCAACACGATCACTCCGATCGGCGAGCTGGAGCGGATGACGCAGTTCAAAGATAAGGCGCAGCGCTTCGAAAGTGTGCCGGCGGGACTGCTGAATTACCCCGTGCTCATGGCCGCCGATATCCTGCTGTACCGCGCCGACCTGGTGCCCGTGGGCGACGACCAGACGCAGCACCTCGAACTCACCCGCGAGATCGCGCGGAAGTGGAACGCCGAATTCGGCGGCGGCGAGGAGTGGTTCCCCGAGCCCAAGCCCCTGCTGACCGAAGCCAAGCGGATCATGGGCCTCGACGGCCAGAGCAAGATGTCGAAGAGCCTCGGCAACACGATCGGGCTGCTCGACAGCCCCGAGGAGATCTGGCAGAAGCTCCGCCCCGCCGTAACCGATCCGGCACGGGTCACGAAGCGGGATCCAGGCACGCCGGAGCTCTGCAACATCTACCATCTGCACCGCTACTTCTCGCCCCCCGAGACGGTGGCGCTGGTGGCGGAGAACTGCCGCGGCGCCCGGTGGGGTTGTCTCGATTGCAAGCGGGTCCTGGCCGACAACATGATCGCGACGCTCGCGCCGATCCGCGCGCGCGCGCTCGAGCTCCGCGCCCAACCCGGTCGCGTGGACCAGATCCTGGGCGATGGCGCGGCCGCGGCGCGGCGGATCGCGGGAGAGACGATGCGGGAAGTGCGGGAGCGCATGGGGTTTCTGGAAGCCGCGACCCACGACTCACGACTCACGACTCACGACTGAGTGCCCATGGAAAAGATCATCAAGGCGGCCGTCGAGCGCGGAGCATCGGACCTGCACATCAAGGCCGGCGACGTCTTCCGGGCTCGGATCAACGGGAAACTGGTGGCGCTCACGAAACAGCGGCTCACGCCGGACCAGACCCGCGCCATCGCGCTCAAGCTGATCAGCAGCGAGGAGGATCGGGCCAGGATCGACCGGCTCCGCGACTTCGACTGCTCCTGGGGCATGCCGGGCGTCGGCCGCTTCCGGGTGAACGTGCTGCGGCAGCGCTCCTCGTTCATGATCGTGATGCGGGTGATTCCGTTCACCGTGCCCACGATCGAATCCCTGGGACTGCCGGAGACGCTCGGGGCCATCGCCGAGGCGGAGCGGGGCTTGGTGCTGGTAACCGGCGTGAGCGGGAGCGGCAAGAGCTCGACGGTTGCCGCGATGGTCCACCATATCAACCGGACCCAGCACAAGCACGTCGTCACCATCGAGAATCCGATCGAGTTCCTGCACCGCGACGTGAGCTGCTCCATCACCCAGCGTGAGGTCGGCGTAGACACCGACAGCCTGGCGACCGGCCTCCGCGCCGCGCTGCGGCAGGACCCGGACGTCGTCGTCCTGGGTGACGTCGCCGACGCCGCGACCATCGACATCGCCGTCAAGGCGGCGGAGACGGGCCACCTGGTCCTCGCCACCATGCCGACGCCCGACGTGGTCACCTCGATCGAGCGCCTCCTGGCGACGCTGCCCGCGGAGGAACGGGAGATCGGCCGGATGCGGCTGTCGGAGGCGCTCCGGGCGATCATCTCGCAGCAGCTCCTGCCGCGGAAGGACGACAAGGGCCGGGTGGCCGCGGTCGAGGTGCTCATCTCCACGCCGGCCGTCCGCGAATCTCTCAAGGACGCCTCCCGCCTCCGCGAGCTCCGCCGCCACATGGCGGACGGGCGGAAGCAGCTCGGCACCCAGACATTCGAGCAGCACGTGGACGACCTGGTCGCGTCGGGCGCGATCGCCACCGAAACCGCCAGGGTCGCCCTGTCCCTCGGCGGGGTCGCGGGTCCCGCCTCCGGCAAGCGAGGCGCCCGCCAGGCGGCCTCCGCCTGACGCCAGCGCGGTGCCCACGCTCGATGAGACGATGCAGCGGGTCCTCGCGCTCCCGCGCGAAGCGGGCACGTCGGGATCCGTGGCGGCCCGCGCGGCCGTCGCGGAGCACCTCGCGGCTCTGGGCTACCGGGTGGACCTGCAGCGCTTCTCGTTTCACCCATCCGCTCTCCACGGATTCCCCGTCTTCGGCGCCGGGCTCGGCGGCCTCGGCCTGCTCCTCCTTCCGCTGTTGATGGCCGGTGGGGCACCGCCATGGGCCGCGGCACTGCTCCTGGTGGGTGGCGTGGCGTCGCTTGCCGCCCTGGCCGTCGGCATCGGACTCGGCTGGCTGCCGCTGGGGGGCGAGGCCCGCCAGGACGCGAACCTCGTCGCTACCCGCGGTCACGGGCGGGTGGAGCGATGGATCGTTGCCCATCTCGATACCAAGGCGCAGGTCCAGTCGATGGCGGGTCGTCTGGTGGCGGTGTGGGTGATCGGCCTCGCGGTCGCCGCGCTCCTCGCGCTCGCGCTCGTGCGAGTGGGCGGCCCCGTACCGCTGGGCGCCGCCGGAACGGGCGCGGCGCTCGCCGTGCTCGCGGGCGCGCTGGCGGGCCGGGGACGGCTCCGCGGCGCCTCGCCGGGTGCGCGGGACAACGGAACCGGAGTTGCCGCGGCGCTGGCCGCGGCGAGCGGCGCGGCGGCCACGACCGGCATCCTGATCACCGGCGCGGAGGAGTTCGGGATGGTGGGCGCGCGGGTGTTCGCGCGGGCGCGCGGGCCGCTGCTCCAGGGCGCCGCAATCCTGAACTTCGACACGATCGATCAGGAGGGCGAGCTTTCCCTGGTGTGTCACGACGCCCGCGGCGCCGAGTTCGCGCGGGCGGAGGCGCCCCGGCTCGCCGCGGCCGGGCTGGCGCCCCGAATTCGCCGACTCCCCCTCGGGATCTTCACCGACAGCTTGCCGTTCGCCCGCGCGGGCGTGCCGGCGGTGACCATCGGACGACTCACCTGGCGAACGCTGCGCACCATTC
Organism: Gemmatimonadales bacterium; assembly: GCA_025927545.1. Lineage (GTDB taxonomy): Bacteria > Gemmatimonadota > Gemmatimonadetes > Gemmatimonadales > GWC2-71-9 > CAVVWJ01. The sequence goes on along the minus strand of JAICLE010000085.1, from coordinate 7,387 downwards.
ACACGCCGCGCGACACGTCGGACGGCCTCTCATTCGACCTGGCGGAACGGGTGGGACGCGCGGTCGGCGGGATGCAAGTGCCGCCCGGCCCGGGGGCTCGGCAGCATGACTAGTCGAGCCGATCTTCGGGCCATGAACCAGCGTTCCGGACGCGGCTGCGCGGCGCGCCTGGCGACGCCGAATTGACTGCCGCCCCGTCCCCGCATAGGTTTGCCCGAGGATTCTGGAGCCCCGCGGAGGGGCTCCTTTCGTTTGCAGATCAGGGAGCCGACATGTTCGACGCGGAGACCGCCTGCGTGGTGGTCGTCGGGGCGCAGTGGGGCGATGAAGGCAAGGGCAAGCTCGTCGACGTGCTGTCGGAGCGGGTGGACTTCGTCGTGCGCTACCAGGGCGGCGCCAATGCCGGCCACACGGTGGTGATCGGCGACTCACAGTTCATCCTCCGCCAGATCCCCTCGGGCATTCTGCACCCCACCGTCACCTGCATCGTCGGGAACGGCGTCGTGCTCGAGCCGGAGACCTTCTTCGGCGAGCTCGACGAGCTGGCCCGGCGCGGCGTGAACACCACCGGGCGCATCTTCGTGTCCGACCGCGCCCACCTCGTGCTGCCCTACCACAAGCTGCTCGACGCCGCCAGCGAGCGGAGTCAGCAACTCGGTACCACCGGGCGTGGCATCGGCCCCGCGTACGAGGACAAGTACGGTCGCCGGGGCATCCGGGTCACCGACCTCCGGCACCTCGAGTGCGCCCGAGCGATGCTGGCGGAGCGGGTGGACCGCGCCAACCTGCTGCTCGAGCTGATGGGCAGCCCGGAGCGCGCCTCGCTCGACGCGCACGTCACGCTGCTCGAGCGTCTGGCGCCGCGAGTCCTGCCGCTCGCCGCCGACACGGGGCTGCTGGTGCACCGCGCCGTCCGCGCGGGCCGGCGCGTCCTGCTCGAAGGCGCGCAGGGCGCGCTGCTCGACGTGGACCATGGCACCTATCCCTACGTCACCTCGTCCAACACCACCGCCGGCGGCGCCGCCGTGGGCGCGGGCATCGGGCCGACGGCGATTGCCGGGGTGCTCGGCGTGGTGAAGGCGTACACTACCCGGGTCGGCAACGGCCCGCTCCCCACCGAGGCCGACACCGCCACCGGCGACCGCCTGCGGGAGCTCGGCGGCGAGTTCGGCTCCGTCACGGGCCGGGCCCGGCGGTGCGGGTGGTTCGACGCGACGGTGGTGCGCTACGCGGTGCGGGTCAACGGCCTCACCGGACTGGCCGTCACCAAGCTGGACGTGCTCGACTCGTTCGCGGAGATCCCGGTCTGCACCGCCTATCGGCTCGACGGCGAGAGCTGCGAGCAGATCCCCGCGGAGGCCGATGCGCTGGGACGGGTGCAGCCGATCTACGAGATGCTGCCCGGCTGGCAGCGGCCCACGGGCGAGGCCCGGACCCTGGCCGACCTTCCGCCGGCGGCCCGGGCCTACCTCGACCGGCTCGAGTCGCTCTCGGAGACGCCGCTGCGCTACGTGAGCGTCGGCACGCGGCGGGATCAGATCATCGAAGTATGACCGAGGCCACCGACCTCCTCGTCATCGGGGCCGGGCCCTGCGGCCTCGCGGCCGCGATCGCAGCGAAGCAGGCGGGCCTCCCATGCGTGGTGCTCGACCGCCGCACGGTCGTGTCGACCATCGATCGCTACCCGCTCGCCATGACGTTCTTCTCGACGCCGGAGCGGATCGAGATCGGCGGCATCCCGTTCATCGCGAGCCACGAGAAGCCCACCCGCCAGGACGGGCTCATCTACTACCGCCGGGTGGCCGACCACTACGCGCTCGACGTGCGACCGGGCGAGGAGGTCGTGGACGTCGCGCGCGAGGCGGACGGCGGCTTCCGCGTGCAGGTCGTCCGCGCGCACGACCGGAAGGAGTACCGCGCCGCCAACCTGGTGTTCGCCACCGGCTACTTCGACAACCCGAACTTCCTCCGCATCCCGGGCGAGGACCTGCCGCACGTCCACCACTACTTCCTCGAAGGCCACCCGTACTGGCATCAGCGGGTGATCGTGATCGGAGCCGGGAACAGCAGCGTGGACGCGGCGCTCGAGTGCTGGCGGGCGGGCGCCACGGTGACGCTGATCCACTTCGGCGAGGGGTTCGACCGAACGGTGAAGGCGTGGGTGCTGCCCGACATCACCAACCGGGTGAAGCAGGGCAGCATCGGCGTGCGCTGGCATTCGCGGGTGCGGGCTATCACGCCCACCGACGTCGAGGTGGTGTCCGACGTGACGGGCGCGGTCGAGCGGATTCCGGCCGACGCGGTACTCGCCATGACCGGCTACCACGCCGACACGTCGCTGCTCCGTCAACTCGGCGTCCCGGTGGACGACGCGACCGGCGTCCCCGCGCATGACGAGCGCACGATGGGGACGCCGGTCGAGGGGATCTACCTCGCGGGTGTCATCGCCAGCGGCAACGACGCCAATCGACTCTTCATCGAGAACGCCCGGGGCCACGGCGAGCTGATCGTCCAGGATATCGTGGCCCGCCGGCGGACGGCGCAGGTCCGCTCCTCAGCCGTGATCTCCGCTTCGTAGGTGCCGGAGCGGCGGGGGTCCTAGGCCGACTCCCGCAGTGCTGTCCGGTCGTCCCACTTCCGCATCAGCTCGATGAACGCGGCGCTCATCGCGGGGTCGAACTCCCCGCCGGCGCGCTCGTGGATGTAGTCCAGGGCTTCCCCCGAGGACCAGGCGTCGCGGTAGGGCCGGCGGGTGCGGAGGGCGTCGTACACGTCGCACACGTGGACCAGCCGGCTGGCCTGGTGGCGCTCGCGGGCGTAGTGCGGGCGCGGGTAGCCGCGGCCATCGTGGCAGCGGTGGTGCTCGTAGGCCACCACCGCCGCCAGATCGAGCGGGTCGCTGCCGTCGAGCAGCATCCGCGCCCCGTCCGCCGGATGCGCCTCCACCACCCGCCGCTCCTCCGGCGTGAGCTTCCCCGGCTTGGCCAGGATCTCCCGCGGGATCCGCACCTTGCCCAGATCGTGCAGCAGCCCCGCCAGCCCGAACGCGCGCACGGCCGACGGTGAGAGGCCCAGCGATTCGCCCAGCGCCATCGTGAGCACGGACACGTTCATCGAGTGGGTCGTGGTATACTGGTCGAACTCCTTGAGCTGCAGCAGCGGCAGCACCATCGCCTGACCCGCGTGCATGGCGAGCGAGAGCGAGCGCACGACGCCATACGCCTCCAGCAGCGGCACGGCGTGGCCCGCACCGACCTCCTCGTGTACCCAGGTGACCGCCTCGCGCTCCTCGCGGAGGGAATAGACCAGGGTGGCTACCGGCAGCGGCTCGACGGTGCGCTGCTCGTGCTCCCCGCGCTCGAGGCGGACCCGTCCGATGCGGATCCCTTCGGGGCCGTCCTGCCACAGTCCGGCTCCGGCCTCCGACAGGCCGAGCAGCCCGGCCGCGTGCTCCACGAACCGCTCGAAGTGGTCCGCGCTCACGTTCGCGGTAATCTCGAGGCGCTCGATGCCGCTGCGCGCCAGGCGTGCGCTCCACTCCCAGCGCTCGAGTTCGGGGAGCAGGTCGCGACCGAACAGGACCTCGTCGGGGAAGAAGGTGAAGTCGAGCCGCGCCGCGCCGCGCCGGAGCTCGACCAGCCGGGCATACGCCTCGTCGCTCGCGCGAGCGGACGCCGGGTGCCGCTCCCCGTAGAGTCCCAGGGTGGAGAGCGCCTGCGACAGCGCGGTAAGAAACCGGACCGGGTCGCCGCTCACGCGAACCGCACGGCCGCGGCCAGCCGGATCTCGGGGTCATCGTGCTGGCCGGCGGCGGCGAGGAGGCCGTCCGCGTCGGGGTGCCCCCTCCAGTATCGCGCCAGCGCCGCGACCGCGGCGAGCACGACCGGCGACTTGGTCTCGAGCCGCCAGCCGAGCAGGTGCCGCCGTGCGCCCGCGAGCCCGAGCAGGGTGGGCAAGGCGGCCCGCGTGCCGGCACCCTCCAGCGCGCGGACCGCGAGCACGCGAAGCTCGGGCGGGTGCCGGCGGTCGGCGGCAAAGCGCTCGACCGGCGGCAGCGCCTCCGCCGGACAGGCGTCGTGCGCCGAGCGGAGGACCAGGGCCACGATCGCCGGGTCGGCATCGTGCAGCCCGCGGATGATCGCGGAGCCCCGCTGCGCGGGAAACTCGAGCATCAGCTTGTACGCCTCGCGGCGGAGACGCGGTTCCTCGTGGCGGGCGTATACGGCCGCGGAGAAATCCGGCGGCCAGGTGCGGAGCAGGCGGAGCAGCATCAGCAGATTGCGCTGCACGTACCAGGGGGCGTTCCGGAGCCGGCCCACTGCCGCCGGCGCCACGGCCGGGCCGATCGCCGCCAGCAGGTGCAGCGTGCGGGCGCGGAGGGAGCGGTCGGCCGTTCGCTCGAGCAGATCGAGCAGCGGCTCCGTCGCCGCCGAGCCGAGCTGGGCGGCGAGGCGCTCGATGAGAGTGAAGTCGGGCTCGGGCGCCGAGGCGGCCGCCTGCAGCCGGGCGGGCGTCGCGATCTCGCGCCAGAGCGCGGCCGCCGCGCTGGACCTCTCCGGGGCGCCGTGCAGGGCGCCGACGATCGACCCGAGCCGGTCCTCGCGCAGCAGCCGCGCCACGGCCGCGCTCACCCGAGGCCCGAGGCAGTCCGTCTCGAGCGCGATCTGCAGCACGGTCTCGGGCTCGCAGTCGAGCGGCTCGTCGCCGGTGTCGGGCGCGCTGGGCGCATTCCGCACCATGCCGTCGAGGACGGCGGTGTAGCTCTCGGGATTCGGATCCTCCAGCTCCCAGTCGGTGATGAGTCGGGCCACGTTGCGCCGGAGCATCGACTCGGCTTCTGCCCGCGCCGGGGCCGCGCCCTGGCCGGCGTGCTGCGCGAACTTGTGCAACAGCCGGAGGAGCTGGTGCGAGATCGCGTGCCCCGAGGCCGACGCCGCCGCCTCGACCACTTCCACGACGGCGTCCACCGCCAGCACCTCGGCGGCGGTGAGCGCGAACCGGCGGCGCTCCGCGTGGTCGGCACCCGCCGCGAGCACGCGGCGCAACGTCTCGGGCTTGAGCGATGCGACGAGGCGGGACACGCGCTCCCGGGCGCGCGGCTCCCACGCGCCCGGCCGGCCCGACATCTCCTCGGCGATCTGGCCCAGGTAGTCGAGGACGACGCGGTCGTAGGCGGCGTCGTTGGGCTGCGAGTCGATGGCCCTTGCCACCAGCAACGGATCCTCCACGTCCTCCGGCGCCTCGCCATCGCCGGCCAACGCGAGGTGGGCGAGGCCGAGCCACAGGGCCCCGCCGGCGGTTTCCCCGTCGGCGGGGCCATCCGCCTCGGCCTGCAGCAGCAGTCGGGTGAGCTCGGGTGGCTGGATCCTGACATGACCCCACGAAGCTCCCAGGTCGGCGCGGAGCCCGAGCGGGCCTCCGCCGTCCTGCGGATCACGTGCGAGCGCGTCGAGCAGTTCATCGATCTCGCGCAGCGTCACGGCGCGCTCGAAGCGCGCCGTGGCAATGCGGTGCCGGTGCAGCCGGCGCGCGAGGTCGCTCAGCAGGGCGTTGCGCGGATCGGTGGCGACGCCCGCCACGATGAGCTGGTGCCGGGCCACGCCGATCGCGAGGGCGTCACGCGCGTCGAGCAGCGATTCCAGCCGGGCCACGAAGCGTTCGACGGAGTCCTGCAGGTGGGGGTGCCCGGGGGGATACATCGCGCGCTTGTGAAGCACGATGGAGAATTCGACCAGAAAGTCGGCCAGCTCGCGCGGGAGGGCCGCGACCGATCGCGGCCCCCGGGACGGGGGAGGGGAGGTGGTTCCCTGCTCGAGGGACGTCATGAACCGGCCGGTGATGGTGCGGCATTGTCGAGCAAGTTTGCCGCCACCTCAGGGCATGGGTGCAAGCGATTGTGTATCAATTACTTGCGGCTCCGGCCCGGGGCGCGGGCCTGCGGGGGCGCCGCCGTCTGCGGGAAGTCTCGTGCGCGGCAACTCCGCCGCTTCCTTCGGGTCCCGTTCCGGCCTATTATCCTGCCTCGCGGCAACCCTCCATCCTCTCCACTCCCGACGCCCCATGGCCGACACCACCCTGATGGACAAGCTGGTCTCCCTCTGCAAGCGCCGCGGCTTCGTGTTCCAATCCTCGGAGATCTACGGTGGTCTCGGCTCGGTGTGGGACTACGGCCCGCTGGGCGTGGAGCTCAAGCGGAACGTGAAGGACCGCTGGTGGGACGCCATGGTGCACGCCCGCGACGACATCGAGGGGCTCGACGCCGCCATTCTGATGCACCCGCGCGTGTGGGAGGCGTCGGGGCACGTCGCGGGCTTCACCGATCCGCTGGTGGATTGCCGGCAGTGCAAGAACCGCTTCCGCGCCGACGACCCGCGGATCAAGGGCACGCCCGGGCAGCCCGACGCGCAGTGCCCCGTCTGCGGCAGCCGCGGGACTCTCACCGAGCCGCGCCTGTTCAACCTCATGTTCAAGACCTTCATGGGACCGGTCGAGGAGCAGGCGGCGGTGATCTACCTCCGGCCCGAGACCGCCCAGGGCATCTACGTCAACTATCTCAACGTGCTGCAGAGCTCACGGCAGCGGATCCCGTTCGGCATCGCCCAGATCGGCAAGGCGTTCCGCAACGAGATCACGCCGGGCAATTTCATCTTCCGCACCCGTGAGTTCGAGCAGATGGAGATGCAGTTCTTCGTCAAGCCGGGCACCGACGCCGAGTGGTTCGAGCGCTGGCGCGAGTGGCGGATGGCGTGGCACCGCGGGCTCGGGCTCGCCCCGTCGCGCCTCCGCTGGCACCAGCACGGCCCCGGCGAGCTCGCGCACTACGCCCGCGCGGCGTTCGACATCGAGTACGAATTTCCGTTCGGCTGGCAGGAGATCGAGGGAATCCACAACCGGGGCGATTTCGACCTCGGGCGCCATCAGGAGTACTCGGGCAAGAAGCTCGAGTATTTCGACCAGGCCGCCAACGAGCGCTACCTTCCCTACATCGTGGAGACCTCCGCCGGCGCCGACCGGGTTGCGCTCACGCTGCTGGCGGACGCCTACCGCGAGGAGCAGGTCGAGGGCGAGACCCGCGTCGTCCTCGGCCTGCACCCGGCCGTGGCGCCGATCAAGGCCGGCGTCTTCCCGCTGGTGAAGAAAGACGGGATGCCGGAGCTCGCGACGGCGCTCTACCACGATCTCAAGCGGCGGTTCCCCGTCTTCTACGACGACAGCGGCGCGATCGGCCGGCGCTACCGCCGGATGGACGAGGCGGGCACGCCGTTCGGCGTGACCATCGACGGCGAGACCACCGCCCAGGGCACCGTGACGGTGCGCCACCGCGATTCCATGCTGCAGGAGCGCGTGGTGCTCGACCGGGTGGCGGAGTACGTCACGGAGCGCCTCG
>JAICLE010000178.1 GCA_025927545.1 Gemmatimonadales bacterium | reverse complement strand
GGTCGCGCCGCCCGCGTCGCGGTCGCGCGCGTGCAGCGCCACCGCCGGGCCGGCCGCCGCGATCGCGGCCGCCCGGATGCCGAAATCCTCCGAGCGCAGGATCTCCGCGGTCGCGACGGCGTGCACGCGGGGCCGGGGTCTCACGCGGGCCGCCTCACACGAGCCGCGCGCCGACCGCGATTCCGCGGCCGCGCACCCAGTCGCCGACCGGCAGCCGCTTCTTCCCGGCGGGCTGCACCTCGTCGATCGCGAGCGCCCCGTTCCCGCAGCCCACCACCAGCCGTGCGCCGGCGGCGAGCACGCAGCCCGGCTCGCCCCGCTCGGGCGTGGGCACCGCGCCGAACAGCTTGACGGCCGTACCGTCGTGCGTGGTCCACGCGCCGGGCGCCGGATCGAAGGCCCGCACCCGGCGCGCGAGCGCCGCGGCTTCGCCCCGCCAGTCGAGCCGCGCGCTCTCGCGATCGATCTTGGGAGCGAAGGTCGCGCGGGCCGCGTCCTGCGGCTCCGCCCTGGCCAGTCCGGAGCCCAGGAGCGAGAGCGCGTCCACCAGAGCGCCGGCGCCGAGCTCGGCCAGGCGCGCTGCCAGCTCGCCGGCGGTCTCGTCGGGGCCGATCGGCGTGGCCACGCGGTGCAGCACCGGTCCGCTGTCGAGCCCCTCCTCGAGCCCCATGATGCTCACCCCGCTCTCCGGCTCTCCGGCCAGGATGGCGTGCTGGATCGGCGCCGCGCCGCGCCAGCGGGGCAGCAGCGAGGCGTGCACGTTGATCATTCCGTGGGGCGGGACGGACAGCACGGTGGGCCGGAGGATGTGGCCGTAGGCCACCACCACGCCGAGGTCGGGCGCGAGGTGCCGAAGACAGGCGAGGAAGACGTCGCCCAGGGGACGGATGGGCTGGAGGACGGGGATGCCGGCGCGCTCCGCCTCCTGCTTGACCGGGGGCGGCACCAGGGTGGACCGGGACCGGCCCTGCGGCCGGTCCGGCTGGGTGACCACGCCGACCACGGTGTAACGCTCCCGGAGCAGCGCCTGCAGCGACGGGACGGCGAACTCCGGGGTGCCGAAAAAGACGATCCGCATCACTCCCGGCCGGCAGACTCCGCCTGCACTTCTTTGATGAAGCCCGTCTCGTCCTTGTGCTCGCGGCGGTAGCGGGCGAGCAGCATCTGCCGCTTCACCAGGCTCAGATGATCCAGGAACAGGATCCCGTCGAGATGGTCGATCTCGTGCTGGATGGCGCGCGCCTTGAGGCCCGTCGCCTCCTTGCGGAAGCGCTTGCCGTGGCGGTCGGTGGCCTCGAGCACGATCCGCTCCGGGCGGCTCACGTCGCCGTAGACGTCGGGGATCGAGAGGCACCCCTCCTCGGCGGAGGCGCGGCCGTCGTTCTCGAGAATGACCGGGTCGATCATCTCGAAGCGGTCCTCGTCGGCGTGCACCACGGCGATCCGCCGGGTCACGCCGACCTGGTTGGCCGCGAGCCCGACGCCGCGGGCCGCGTCCATCGTCTCGTACATGTCGTCCAGCAGGCGGCGGATCTCGTCGTCCACGGCTCCCACCTCGTGACTCCGCTGGCGGAGCACGGGGGAGCCGAGCAGGTGGAGGGGCAGCAGGCTCATGCCGCGGGCGCTCCGGGTGCTCTGGGCGCGGCGGCCCCGCCGATCCGAACGATCCGCGACCGCTCCACCACCACGGACGCGGTACCGGTCTCCAGCGTGATTCGCGACTCCTTCACGCCGTCCGACTCCACCTCCTTGATGTCCCGCACCCGTCCGATCAGGCCTCCGCTCGTCATCACTTCGTCACCCTTCTTGAGGTTGCTCAGGAGCTGCGCGTGCTTTTTCCGCGCCTGGCCCGAGGGGCGCAGAATGAGGAAATAGAAGACCGCGCCGATGGCCGCCATCTGCAGCAGCAGGATCCCGAGCCCG
>JAICLE010000061.1 GCA_025927545.1 Gemmatimonadales bacterium | reverse complement strand
CGCGGTGCCGACGGTGCCGGTGCGGTGCACCACGTGGCCTGGCGTGTGACGGACGCCGCCGCACAGCTCGAGATGCGCGAGCGGGTGCTCGCCGCCGGGCTCGAGCCCACGCCCGTGATCGACCGCCAATACTTCCACTCGGTCTACTTCCGTGAGCCCGGCGGCGTGCTCTTCGAGCTGGCGACCGACCCGCCGGGCTTTGCCATCGACGAGCCGGTGGAGCGCCTGGGCGAGCGCCTCATGCTGCCGCCGCAGTACGAACCCTACCGGGCGCAGCTCGAGGCCGTGCTCCCGTCCATTCACCTCCCGGTCCCGTTGGCCGACGCGGCTATCTTCGCGCACGAGAGCGGACCCGAGGATGTGAGCGGCGCCGCGCTCGGCTTCGTGCACCGCTATCTGCCGGCGGCGTCCGGCGTGGAGCAGGCGGCCGGCACCACGCTTCTGCTGCTGCACGGCACCGGCGGAGACGAGGACGACCTCGTGCCGCTGGGCCGGGCGCTCCTGCCGGGCGCCGGCCTCCTGAGCCCCCGCGGCAAGGTGCTCGAGCGGGGCGCTCCCCGGTTCTTCCGCCGGCTGGCCGAGGGCGTGTTCGACCAGGACGATCTGGCCCGGCGGACGGAAGAGCTGGCCGGGTTCGTCGAGCGGGCCGCGACAACCTACGGGCTGGAGCGCGACGGCATCGTGGCCGTCGGGTTCAGCAACGGGGCCAACATCGCGGCGAGCCTGCTGCTGCGCCGTCCGGGACTGCTCCGGGGCGCGGTACTGCTGAGTCCGATGGTGCCGTTCGAGCCCGATGTGCCCCCGCGGCTCGCGGGCACGGCGGTGTTCATCGGCGCGGGGAAGAACGATCCGATCGCGCCCGCGGCGCAGGCGGAGCGGCTGGCCGAACTGTTCCGCCGGTCGGGGGCCGACGTCACCCTGCACTGGCAGGCGGGCGGACACGCGGTGACGCCGGCGCAGGTCGAGGCGGCGCGCGCCTGGCTGCTCCGGACCCTCTCGCGAGTCGCCTCGGCGGAGTGATGCTCACGGGTCCGCCGCCCCTCGCTCGAGCCACATCGAGAACGCCTCGACCGCTGCGCCCACGCGATCAACGGTCCATACGCCGAGCCTGACGCGGCGATCATCGAGCACATCGAGTCGCATGAAGCCGGCGGCGGATGAGGCAAAACGGGTGTCATCCTGCCACGTGACCCGCCCCTCGTGGCCCAGGAGCCCCGCGCCGCTCACCAGCAGGTAGGGCGCGCGTGCCGGCTGAAACACCTGCAGCGCGTGTTCATGTCCGGACGCGTAGACCAAGGGCGGCCGCGGCTCGAACGCATCCTCGAGCGCCGCGCGCATCCGCCGATTGCTCGCGCCCGAGAGGTCCTGTCCCGACACCCCGTGCTGCCGGGCGATGGGATAGATCGAGCCGATGATCGGCAGCGGCAGCCAGAGCCAGGAGGCCACCTTCCGCAGTGGAAAGAGGTGGTCCTTCCAGCCGAAGCGGCCGCCGTGCTCCCCGCCCGATTCCAGCGGGTGATGTCCGGCGACGATGACCAGTCGGCTGCCCGCGGCTCGAAGCGCGCCCCGGACGGAGTCGGCCACGCCTGCCTCGGTGTCGGGAACGCACGTGGTGTCGGGGGGTTCGGGCTTGGGTCCGCCGTGAAGCCACCACTGCGTGTCCAGCAGCACCAGCCGCACCCGCCCACCGACGTCCACTACCTCGGGGCCGGGGCAGCCCTTGCCGGGCAGCAGGACGACCGGGCCGCCGGCGCCCCGGATCACCGCCTCCTGCCGACGAATCGCCGCCCACCCCGTCGCCGCGTGCTTGGCCCAGTCGTGATTGCCGGGAATGAAGATCCCGCGCACGCCTGCGGCGCGCACCGCGGCGATCTGGTCGCGCAGGCGGCGCTCGGCTTCCGGCCGGTCCGGCGAGAGGCTGTCGGGCATCCCGCGGGGGTAGACGTTGTCGCCCAGGAACAGCACCGTCGTCCGCTCCGGTGCCGCCGCCGCCATCCGGGTGAGCGCGTGCAGCACCGGCTCGCCGCCGCGCGCCGGCTTGCCCGCGTCCCCAATCAGGAGCAGCGTGGTGGCTACATCCTCGGGCGCGGCCACCGCGGCCGGCGGCCCGACGGCGTGCGTGGCCGCGCAGCCCACCAGGGCCGCGACCGCCCAGCTCACGCCCACCAGACGAGTTCTACTTCCGAACACGCGGATACACGCTGAGGCTGGCCCGTCCCCGGCCGGCCTCGTCGCTCACGAGGAGCGCGCCATCGGGCATGACGGCGATTCCTTCCGCCTGCGGGTGTCGTTTCCGCGGGAGCCGCACCACCTGGACGACCTCGCCGGCGGGCGTAAGCTCCGCGATGGCGTGCTCGCGGGCCGCCGGCAGCAGGTAGTGCCCCGTCGCCGGATCGCGCGTCAGGTCCGACGGATGAAAGTCGGGCACGCCGCCCGGACCCGTGAGACGCGCGAGCGGAACGTGGAGCGCCGCCGGCGGCACGAGCCTGCGCCGGTCGAGCGACCAGCGGAATACCGTCACGTGTCCCCGGGTGAAGGCGTCCCGCGGCACCTTGCAGGCGATGAGCAGGGAGCGATCGTCGGGCTCGTAGGCGAGCCCTTCCACCTCACAGCTCCGGCCCACGCCCGTGTCGAGCCTCACGTAGCGGACCGATTCCCCGTCCCGGCCCTGGGCGCCGGCGTAAAGCACGCCGTTGCTGGTGACGAGCACGACCGAGTCCCCCACGAGCGCGATGGCCTCGAAGTCGCCCGGGATCGCGGGCGAGCCGAAGGCGAACCGCCGGACGACGCTGTGCGTCGAGGGCTCGAGCTCGAAGATGATCGCCCGCTCGTCCTCGTGGGCGAAGACCCGGCCCCGCGCGTCGACCGCGAGCCCGCTGATCTCGTCGAGCTTCCGGGGGAGCTCCCAGCGGTCGCCGGGGGGCGCCTCCAGATCGTATCGCGCGAGCACCGACTCCGGGTCGGCTCGCGGTCCCGCGCTCGCGAGGAAGCCGGCGGACAGCAGGATCGGGATGATCAGGCGGAGCATGCGCACCGTTCACCAGCCGGTGTGATCACGTCCGCACCGCCATCGTCCGCGCCTCGGTGGCGACGGGGACGGGCACGCCGCGGCCGCCCTTCGTTTCCCACCAGGCACGCGCGCGCGACTGGTCCCATGGCCGGTCGAGCTCCACCAGCTCGAGCTCGGCCAGGATCTCATCCGCGCTGGACGGGCGCCCGGCCGGGTCCTTCACCAGGCAGCGCATGATGAGCCGCTCGAGCCGCGCCGGAAGGACGATCCCGGCCCGGAGCCCGGGCGGCACCGGCTCCGCCTGGATGTGCTGGATCAGCATGCGAAGCGGGTTGTCGGCCTCGAACACCAGTTGCGCGGTCAGCAGCCAGTAGGCGACGCAGCCGAGCGCGTAGAGATCGGCCCGCCGGTCCACCGCCTCGCCGCCGGCCATCTCCGGCGCCATGTAGGCCGGCGTGCCGGTGGTGAGCTCGGTGGAGGTCTTGATCGTGTCCATGACCGAGTGGTCCCGGTCGTACTTCACCAGGCCGAAGTCGAGGACCTTGACGAAGTCGTGCTCCCGGCCGAGACGGCAGAGATAGATGTTGGCGGGCTTGACGTCACGGTGCACCAGCCCGCGGTCGTGCGCCTCCGCCAGCGAGTGGCACGCCTGCCGGAGGATATGGACCACCCGGTCGGAAGGCAGCGCACCGTGGCGCCGGACCAGCGACTCGAGGTCCAGGCCGTCGAGCAGCTCCATCGCGAAGTAGAAGGTGCCGGCGCGGGTCTCGCCGAAGTCGTACAGCCGGATCGTGTGAGGTGACTCGAGAAACGACGCGGCTTCAGCCTCGCGGCGGAACCGCTGGATGATGGCGGCCGCGGCGCTCCGGTCAGGCGCGCCGATCAGCTCCGGCTTGATCAGCTTGATGGCCGCGGGCCGGGCCAGCATCCGGTGCGAGGCCCGCCACACCTCGCCCATGCCGCCGCGGCCGATCAGCTCCACCCGCCGGTAGCTCCCCAGCTCGCGCGCCCGCTGCACGTGGCGGCCGAGCTGCGTCATGATCTGGGACGGTACGACCGCGATTACCGCGCACACGTAGTTGGGCAGGTAGTTCCACACCACGGCCGTGAAGCCGGGGACCTGCACCCCGCGCCAGTGCGCCACCAGGATACCGACCGGGTCCATGGACGCCGCGAGCAGCGAGGCGATGAGCGTCTTCCGCGGCGTGTTGGGCACGAGCATGGGAAACAGGAGCACCAGCACGCAGATCCAGGAGAGCCGCCCCGCCAGCAGCCGCTCCGGCTCCCACTGGTTCACCACGCCGACGCCGAACGCCAGGAGCACCTCGTACCCGAGCGCGAGGTCGAGGGCCAGGCGCGGGTTGCAGGTGAGCCGGCGGGTGTAGCGCGCCAACGCGATCGAGCCGGCGATGCTCAGCACCGCCACGACGTCCGCCGCGCGGCCCCACGGGATCAGGTCGCGCATCGGGAGGTCCAGCAGCGGCGCGACCACGTGGTTCATCACCAGGCCGATGCCGAACAGCCCGGCCCAGACCCACGCCAGCACCCCCAGCCGCGCGGTGGCTTCCCGGAGCAGATCATCGGGCAGCTCGTCCCGGCGCACACGACCGCCGGCGGCGCCCGGGGTCGTCGGCAGTTCGGTCTCACACAGCTCGCAATCGGTCATGCGAGGCGCTCCGGTGTGGCGTAAATGGCGTTTTCAGCGCAGTTTACTGGGTCAAACGCTAACACGCCGCCGAAGCCCGTCAATGCGGGAGGGCTCCCCCATGCACGCCAGCCGCAGCGCCGGCCTCCTGAGCCGGCTCGTCCAGAATCCGATCGCGCGGGTCGCGGCCTACTACGTTCTGCTGTTTGCCGGGACGGCCCTGCTGGTCGAGTTGGTTCCCCAGAGCGCGGCTCTCTTCACCGGCGGGATCCAGCAGTCGCCGGCCGAGATCGATGCCGGGGTGCGCGACGTGTTCACCGGCCAAGCCCCGATCTTCGCCAGCCCGTCGGGGATGCCGCTGACCGAAGTGTTCGCCATGGTGTCGGCGTTCGCGCTCATGCTGCCCGTTACCTGGATCTACATTCTCACCCGCCGCCGCAAGGGATTCCTGCAGTCGGTGGTGCAGACGCTGGTGATCCTCCCGATCGTCGTGGCCGGCGTGGTGTTCATGGTGAAGAACAGCCTGGCCCTCGCGTTCAGCCTCGGCGGCATCGTCGCCGCCGTGAGCTTCCGGAACACGCTCCGCGATACCAAGGACGCGGTCTACATCTTTCTCGCCACCGGCGTTGGGCTGGCCGCCGGCATCCAGTCGGTGCCATTCGCGGCGGCGCTCTCGATCACGTTCAATGTGGTCATCCTGCTCCTCTGGTGGACCGACTTCGGGCGGCAGCCGGCGGGACTGGAGGGCCCGCCCGGGCAACGGCGGCTCGAGCGCGCGCTGGCCCTCGCCAACCGCACCAGCGCGTTCGTCGCGGCGGTGGACGACCAGATCCTCAAATCGCTCACCCCCGACCAGCTCGACGCCCTGGCCGAGCGCACCCGCAAGCGGCGGCAGCGCGCGGCGGAGGACGGCGACGGGAAGAAGCTCGCGCTGCTCCGGCGGCTCGAGCTCCGGCTCTCGGGCGACGTGGCGGCGGCCCGCGGCGCCGCCGAGGCAGTGCTCGAGGACGCCGTCAAGCGCTGGGAGTTCGTGCGCGCCAGTCCGGTGCCCGGCGGGGGCGAGCGGCTCGAGTATCGGGTGCGGCTCCGGAAGAGCGTGCCGCCCGAGACCCTGCTGGAGCGCCTGCGCGCCACTGGAGGGCCGGATGTCGCGGGCGTGGAGTTGAACTGAGGCGGCTCGATGAGTGATCTGCTGGCGACGCTCCGCGACGCGCTGCGCGACCGGTACACGGTGGAGCGCGAGGTGGGCCGGGGCGGAATGGCGGTCGTGCTGCTGGCGCACGACCGGAAGCTCGGCCGGCCGGTGGCCATCAAGGTCCTGAGCCCCGGCGTGCTCACGCCCACCGCCGCCGAACGTTTCCTGCGCGAGGTCCGCATCACCGCCCAGCTCCAGCATCCGAACATCCTCTCGCTCATCGATTCGGGCGAGGCGCGCGGGCTGCTGTACTCCGTGATGCCGTACATCGAGGGCGAGACGCTCCGTCAGCGCTTGCTGGCCGGGCCGCTTCCGATTCCCGAGGCGCTGCTCCTCGCGCGCGAGATCGCGGAGGCGCTGGACTACGCGCACGGCCGCGGCATCATCCATCGCGACGTGAAGCCCGAGAACATCCTCCTCTCCGGCGGCCACGCCATCGTGGCCGATTTCGGCATCGCCCGCGCGGTTGGGCTCGCGAGCGGCAGCACGCTCACCGCGCGCGGGCTCCCGATCGGCACCGCCGCCTACATGAGCCCGGAACAGGTGCTCGGCAACGAACGGGGCGACCCCCGGAGCGATGTCTACAGCGCCGGCTGCGTGCTGTACGAGATGCTGACCGGCCGGATGGCGTTCGGCGGCGGCAGCCTCCGGGAGGTGCTCGCGCGGCACACCGAGGGCTCGCCCGCGCCGGTGGCCGAGCTCCGCCCCGAGGTGCAGCCGGCGGTGGTGGCGATCGTGGGTCGCGCGCTGGCGAGGTCGCCCGGGGAGCGCTACCAGACCGCGGGCGCCCTGGCCGCCGATCTCCGCATGGCGGCAGGGGAACCGGCCCGCGTGCTGACGCCGCCGGCCGACCCGCCTCCCGGGTGGACGGGCGGGGTAGGGAACAAAACGACAGAGTCGCCCGCCTGGGGCGCCTGGCTCATCGGCGCCGCGGCGGTGGTCCTCGTCGCGCTGCTCGTGACCCGCTTCTGGCCACGCCACCGCCCGGACGCTCCGGGGGCGCCGGCATCGGTGGCGGTGCTGCCGCTGGCCACCCCCGGTGGAGGGCTCGAGGACGACTACCTGAGCGAAGGCCTGAGCGAGGAGATCACCAGCCGTCTGGCACAGGTGGACGGCATCAAGGTCATCGCCGCCACCTCCATGCTGGCGCTCAAGGACCGGACGCTTACGGTGCGGCAGATCGCCGAGACGCTCGGCGTGCGCCATGTGCTCGATGGCTCGCTTCAGCGCTCGGGCGACAGCGTCGCGGCGCGGGTGGCGCTGATCGACGCGCCGCGCAACGCGGTGGTCTGGACCCGCAGGTACACGGTCGGCACCGGCGAGTTGCTCACCCTGCAGGACGACATCGCCCGCCACGTGACCGTGGCGCTCACCCGCACGAGCTCGCGTCCGGACGCCCGGACGGGCACCCGCGGCGGTGCCCGCTCCGCGGCGCCGTCACGTGCCGGGCGCACGGGCCGGCCGGCGGCCTACGCCGCCTACCTCAAGGGCAGCTACTGGCTCGAGCGGCGCACGCCCGAGGCGCTGCACCGTGCGGTGGCGGCGTTCGAGGAGGCGGTGAGTCTGGATGCCGGATATGCCCAGGCGCTGGCCGGTCTCGCCTCGGCCGAGACCTACCTGGTCATCTACGGCTACGCCGACGAGACCGATCCCTACCATCGACTCGCGCATGCCCTGCAGCTCGCCGGCCGTGCCGTCGCGCGCGACTCGACGCTGCCCGCCGCCTGGCTGGCCCGGGCCGATGCACGCAGCGTCGCGTTCGCGCCGGAGGATTCGGTCCGGGCGGACGTGCTCCGCGCCCGGCGGCTCATGCCGAGTTCCGCCGACGTCCGCATGGCGTACGCGTGGTCGCTCTTCCGGTCGGGCGCGACGGATGCGGCGTTCGCGCAGGCGCGGAGCGCGCTCGCGCTCGACCCGCTGGCTCCCAGGCTCCGGCACTCGCTCGTGGCGCTCGCCATCGGCGCGCGGCGCTATGACGTTGCCCTGCGCGAGGTGCGCGCCGTCCCTTCTCCCCGCGCCGACGACCCGGTGGTCACCATCCTCGAGGGCTATGCCCAGCTCCTCTCCGGCCGGGCCGCCGAGTGCGCCGCGCACGACGACTCGCCCTGGCTCGCGCTCCGCGCCATGTGTCTGTTCAGCCTGGGCCGCGAGCGTGAGGCTCAGGCACTGGCCGATTCGGCGGAGGGCGAGCTGCGCCGGGAAAATTACGGCCTGACGCACCAGTTCGCCGACCTCTCGGCCTACTATGCCTGGCGGGGTGACGCGGCGAAGTCGCTCGAGTGGCTCGAGCGCTCGATCGCCCACTCCCCGATGCTGCACCGCTGGCAGCTCCAATCGGGATTGTTCGACCGGGTATGGCCCAAGCCGGAGTTTCAGCGCGGCCTGGCGCATCTGCGCCAGCTGGCCGAAGAGCGGCTTCGGGCCCGCCGCGCGGCCATCGGAGATTGATGAGCATGCGGCGCCCCGCGGAGTTCCGCTGCGACCTGCCGACGCCCGAGCTGTTCACCAGCCTCGCAGCCGAGCCGCTGCCCCTGGGGCTCGTCGCGCACGGGGTCACCTGGAATCTCTACCGCGATCTCTACCTCGACACCTCCGACGGGCTCCTCGCCTCGGCCGGCGTGGCGTGCCGCGTCCGCACCGACGGCGCCGGCCGGCGGACGCTCTCGCTCGGCGTCGCTGCCGACGGTTCGCCTCAGGGCACCGCGGCCGAGCTGATCGAAACCGACCTGCCGCCCGGTGAGCTCGCGCCACTCCTGGCGGGCGATACCGAACCGGCGCGGCGACTTCGGGGTCTCGCGGATCCTTCCCGGCTCGAACCGCGACTCGAGCTGGCGGTCGAGCGGGTGACGCGCGACGCCTCCCGCGCGTGGCGGCTCCCGGGCTGGTTCGCCTTCCTGTACGATCGGGTGACGGTCCGGCGCGGCGGCCTGGCGCGCCAGTTCCAGGAGCTCAAGGTGCGGCGGCGCCTTGGCGGAAAGCCGCGGCTCGAGGAGCTGGCGCAGGCGCTCGAGGCGCGGCACGGCCTTCGTCCGATGCTGCAGACCAAGCTGCAGCGGGCGCAGGCGCTGCTACGGCAGATGGAGCAGGAAAGCCTGATCCGCCGGCTCGAGTCGGGGCGTGCCGTCGCGGTGCTCGCGCTGGACGAGGGCCGGGTCGCGCTGCTTCGGGAGGGCGACGAGCGCCGGCTCCCCATCTCTCCCGGCGCCGGCGAGCAGGCGGTGCGCCACGGCCTGGCCGAGTGGCTCGGCTCCCAGGTGGGCGAGCTGGCGCTGCTCGGCCACGTACCGCCCGCGCTCGACCGGCCGAGCCTCGAGGTGTGGCTCGCGCGCCGGCTGCGGCGCGGGCTCGAGCCGCCCTCCGGCCCGCGCATCGAGTGGATGCCCGTGGACGACCTGGCGCGCGCGGTGCGCACCTCCGCCGTGGGCCACCCGGCGACGGTGGCCGCCTTCGGCGTGGCCGCGCGGTCGGCGCTCGTTCCCGAGTGGAGCGCGTCGGCGTCCGCCCCGGAGTCGGCGCCGGCCCCGCCGGCGGTGCCGGACGCCCGCCGGATGCTCGATGCCGACGCGAGCCTGCTCGAGTTCAACCTCCGCGTGCTCGCCATCGCGGAGGACGAGCGCACGCCGCTGCTGGAGCGGCTCCGCTACCTCGCGATCGTGAGCGCCAACCTCGACGAGCTGTACATGAGCGCGGGACGCGAGGTCGCGCCCGGACGCGTGCGCGAGCTGCTCGCGCGGCAGCAGGCGTGCATCGCCGAGTGTCTGACCCGGCTCGCGGACCACGGGCACCGGCTGCGCCGCTGGGCCGAGCTCGACGATCGCCAGCGCGACGCGCTCCGGCTCCGCTTCCGGAGCGAGCTCTTCCCGCTCCTCACTCCGCGCGCCATCACCGTGAGTCCGGGCCATCCGTTTCCGGTGATTCCCGCCCTGACGCTCTCGCTCGCCGTGACGCTGCAGGCCGAGGCCACCGGGCCGATCCACTTTGCCTATCTCAAGCTGCCCGCCTCGCTGCCGCGCTTCGTCGAGCTGCCCGGCACCGGCGACCTCGTGCCGGTCGAGGAGATCGTCCACGCCAATCTCGGCCTGCTGTACCCTGATCGGGTGGTCGAGGAGGCTGCCCTGTTCCGGGTCACCCGGAAGGGCGACCTCGAGCTGGACGATGCCGAGGCGGGTGACCTGCTGCAGGCCATCGAGGAGGAGCTCGACCAGCGCGCACTCAACCCGGTCGTGCGGCTCGAGATCGAAGCGGGCGCCTCCCGGCTCCTGCGCGAGATGCTGGTGCAGGAGCTCCGGTTCGAGGGGGGACACGGCGGCGCGGCGCTCCGCGGGCTCGTCGTGCACGATGTCGAGGGACTCATGGCCCCGGGCGATCTCCGCCGGCTCGCGAGCCTGCCGGTTGCCGGCGGACTGTTCCCGCCGTTCACGGCCCGCGACCCGCTCGGCTCGGCGCGCTCGCTCTGGGACCGGCTCCGCGCGGGCGACCTGCTGGTCCACCACCCTTACGACGACTTCGCCGCCACCGTGCTCCGCCTGCTGGAGGAGGCGGCGGACGACCCCGACGTGGTCGCGATCAGGATGACGCTCTATCGCGCCGGCGACCGCTCGCCGGTGGTGGACGCGCTGGTCCGGGCCGCTCGGCAGGGCAAGGAGGTGGCGGTCTTCGTCGAGCTCAAGGCGAGCTGGGACGAGGCGCGCAACATCGGCTGGGTCAGGCAGCTCGAGCGGGCCGGCGCGCAGGTGGTCTACGGCCTCGTCGGCCTCAAGAACCACGCGAAGACGGCGCTGGTGGTGCGGCGGGAAGACGGCGGGATCCGGCGCTACGTGCATATCGGCACCGGCAACTACAATCCGGGCACGGCCCGACTCTACACCGACCTCGGTCTGCTCTCCGCCGATCCCGTGCTGGGCGAGGACCTGAACGACTTCTTCAACCAGCTCACCGGCACCTCACGCGGACCGCGGGCCGCGCTCCGACGGGTGCTGGTGGCACCGGAGCACCTGCTGCCGGCGCTGCTCGAGCGGATCGCGCGAGAGGCGGCGCTCGCGACGGCGGGCGGCAGCGGGCGCATCCGCGCCAAGCTCAACGGGCTCGACGATCCCGAGATCATCCAGGCACTGTACGACGCCTCACGCGCCGGCGTCGAGATCGACCTCGTGGTCCGCGGGCTCTGTACCCTCCGTCCCGGCGAGCCCGGCTTGTCGGAGCGGATCCGGGTGCGGAGCCTGGTCGGCCGGTTTCTCGAGCACGCCCGGATATACCACTTCGGCAACGGTGGGGAGGACCAATATCTGATCGGCTCGGCGGACTGGCGCTCCCGGAACCTCCGTCGCCGGGTCGAGGTGGTGGTTCCGGTGCTCGACGACGCGTGCCGCCGGCGCCTGGACCGGATGCTCACGCGCGAGCTCGCCGACCCTTCGGCATGGGAGCTCGCGGTCGATGGACGGTATCACCAGCTCCAGCATCTCCCCGTGGGCGATTCCGCCACGGCGCAGGCCGAGGCGCTCTCGGCCGCGACCGAGGAAGAGGAGGCAACGTGGGCCGCGCAGTCCTGACCGCCCTCGCCGCGCTGCTCGCCGTGCCGGGCCTCGCCGCGGCTCAGGGAGAAGGCGCGGTCGAGCGGGCCCGTCCCGAGAGCGTCACCGTCACGCCGGGCGCCTCGTACGCGGCCGGCGGCCTGCATCGTTTCTTCTTCGGCAGCCACTACCGGGATCTGTGGACCACGCCCATCCGGGTCGAGGTGCTCGATCTCGAGCGCTTCGCCGGCGGGCTCACCCCCGCAAAGCGGGGTGGCGGCAAACAGACGAAGTCACTCCGGTTCGATGGCGCCGACGGCCGCCAGTACCAGTTCCGCTCGCTCGACAAGGACCCCTCGCCGCTGCTGCCCGAGGCGCTGCGCCGCACGCTGGCGCAGGGAATCCTGCAGGACCAGATCAGCGCCGGGCACCCGGGCGCGCCGCTCGTCGTGAGCCCGCTGCTCGAGGCGGCCGGCGTGCTCCACGCGGCGCCCCTCCTGCGGGTGATGCCCGACGATCCGGCGCTGGGCGAGTTCCGCGCGGAGTTCGCCGGCCTGCTCGGCACCATCGAGGAGCGACCCCGCGGCGAAAAGGACGACCGGCCCGGCTTCGCCCACGCCACCAAGGTCGAGAACACCGTGGAGCTGTTCGAGCGGCTCGAGAAAGATCCCGACGAGCGGGTGGACGCACGCGCCTACCTGGCCGCCCGACTGGTGGATCTGTTCCTGGGCGACTGGGATCGGCACCAGGACCAGTGGAGCTGGGCGCGGCTCGGTACCGGCGACAGCGTGCCCTGGACCCCCATCCCGCGCGACCGCGACCAGGCGTTCGCCCGGTTCGACGGCGCGCTGCTCGGCCTCGCCCGGCTCTCCTACCCGCAGCTCGTCGAGTTCTCGTCCACCTACCCGAGCACGGTTGGGCTCACCTGGAACGCGCGGGTAGTGGACCGCCGGCTGCTCACCGGCCTCGAGTGGCCGGTGTGGGATTCGGCGGCCACCGCGCTGCGCGGGCAGCTCACCGACGGCGTGATCGACGCCGCCGTCGGCCGGCTGCCGGCCGAGCTGCGGGTCAGGAACGCAGCCTGGCTCGCGGCGGCGCTCAGGCAGCGGCGTGACGGGTTGGGCGAGGCGGCTCGGCGGTTCTACCGGCTGCTCGCCGCCGAAGTCAACGTCCACGGCAGCGATGAGGCGGAGCGGGTGGAAATCGAACGCCTGACCGGCCGCACGCTCGACGTGACCATGTACGCCGCCAAGGACTCGCGGGAGGCGCCGCTCTTCCATCGCCGCTTCGATGCCGCGGCCACGCGCGAGGTGCGGCTCTACCTGCACGGCGGCGACGACACGGTGCTGGTGACCGGCGACGGTGCCGGCACACCGCTGGTGCGCGTGATCGGTGGCGGCGGCGACGATCGGGTGGTGGATTCGTCGCGTGCGGGCCGCACCCGGTTCTACGACTCGAACGGCGTCAACTCCACCGGCGGCTCGCGGCACGTGCCATTGGACCGTCGGCCGTACCACGATTTCCAGCTCAGCGACTCCACGCCCTACCCGCCGCGCGACTGGGGCGGCTTCTGGCGGTTCCGGCCGTGGATGAGCTCCGGCCCCGAGGTCGGCTTCTTCTTCGGCGGCGGCGTGGTTCGCTACGACTTCGGTTTCCGGAAGCGGCCGTGGCGCTCGCGCATCGGTGTGCGAGCCGGCTACGCCACCGGGGCGGACGCCTTCCGGGCGGAGCTCGACGCCGAGCTCCACCGGGTCAACTCCCGCGTGCACACCAACCTGTTCGCCCGCGCGTCGGGCATCGAGGTGATCCGCTTTTTCGGCTTTGGGAACGAGACGCCCCGGACGGACGCGGACGCCTTCTACCGGGTGCCGGAGCAGCAGTACCTGGTGATCCCATCGGTCACGTTCCCGATGGGTGCTGATGGCGCGCTCACGCTCGGGCCGGCGCTCAAGCACGTGAACACCGATCTCGAGGCCGGCCGGTTGATCAGCCAGCTCCGGCCCTACGGCGTCGGCTCGTTCACCGAGGCGGGCGCGGTGGCCAGGCTTCGGTGGGACAGCCGCGACCTGTCGGCCGCAGCCACTCAGGGCATCCTCGCCGAGGCGGGCGGCAGCGTCTATCCCGGCATCTTCGACGTGGAGCGCACCTTCGGGGAGCTGCACGGCGAGGTGGCGACGTATCTCACACCGCGGGGCCGCTTCCGCCCCACGCTGGCGTTGCGGGCCGGCGGCAGGAAGGTCTGGGGCACGTTTCCCTTCTTCGAGTCGGCGTTCTTGGGCGGTGCGGCGACGGTCCGTGGGCTGCGCGAGCAGCGCTACGCGGGTGACGCGGCCCTGTACGGCAATGCCGAGCTCCGGGTGCGTCTGGCGCGCTTCTTCGTCGTGCTGCCGGGCGACTTCGGCATTTTCGGTCTGGGCGACGTGGGACGGGTGTACGTCTCGGGAGAGTCCTCCGACACCTGGCACACCGGAGTCGGCGGCGGCGTCTGGTTCGCCTTCCTCGAGCCGGCGAATGTCGTGACGGTCGCGCTGGCCCGGGGAGACGAGCGCACCGCGCTGTATGTGCGGGCGGGCTTCGCGTACTGACGCCATGCTACCTTGAGCGATGCCCGACCATAAACTGATCGGCCGCCCGGCGCGGCAGACCCCCGCGGATGTCGTTACCACGCCGGGAGCTCCGCTGAGCCTCCCGAACGACCTGCTGCAACAGGCCTCGCGCCGGCTCGAGATCATGGCGCTGATCGCGGCCGTGCTGTGGGTCCTCGGTCCCGTGTTCGGTCACCTCGCGCTGTTCGTGACCCACCCCGAGGATCCTCGCTGGGCGCAGTTCGGCACCATCGACCTCGTCGCGGCCAGTTGCGTCGTGCTGTCCCTCTCGCTCTACGCCTATCTTCGGAGCGGCGAGCGCGACCCGGCGTCGGTCATGGATCTCGCGCTGGTGTACCTGGTGGCCAACGCGTTCTCGCTTGGCATCATGGTCCATTGGGGCGCGCCCGAGGCCCCGCCGGCTGATCCGGCCCCGATGATCAGTTGGATCGGGCCGGTGGTCCTGATCTTCGCGGCGATCGTTCCCACCTCACCCTGGAAGCTGCTGGTCGCCGGGTTCGTGGCGGTGTCCATGGACCCGGTCGGCATGATGCTCGCGGGCGCGGTTGGCGACTATCCCCACGGCTCGTTGAGCAGCGCTCTGGTCATGCACTACCCCAGCTACCTGCTGCTCGGCGTCGCCGTCGTGATCTCGCGCGTGGTCAACCGGCTCGGCCAGCAGGTCCGGCGCGAGCGCGAAATGGGCAGCTACCGGCTGGGCGAGCTGCTGGGGCGGGGCGGGATGGGAGAAGTCTACCGGGCCACCCATCGCATGCTCGCCCGGCCGGCCGCCATCAAGCTCATCCGCCCCGAGGCGCTCGCCGCCGCCGACGGTGGCATGGCGCAGTTGGCCGTCACCCGCTTCCGGCGCGAAGCGGAGGCGGCGGCAAAGCTGCGCTCGCCCCACACTGTCGAGCTCTACGATTTCGGGGTGACCGAAGACCGGACGCTCTATCTGGTGATGGAGATGCTGGAGGGGATGGATCTCGAATCACTGGTCCGGCAGGTGGGGCCGCTGCCCGCCGCCCGGGTGATCTACATTCTGCGCCAGGTGTGCGAGTCCCTCGCGGAGGCCCACGCCGACGGCCTGATCCACCGGGACATCAAGCCCGCGAACATCCATGTGGGCCGGCTCGGGCTGCAGCACGACTTCGTCAAGGTGCTGGACTTCGGGCTGGTCAAGCACGTCGCCGATGGCGCCGGCGATGGCGCCCCGGAACATTCGCAGGCCACCGCGACCGGCCTCACCCCGGGCACGCCCGCCTACATGGCGCCGGAGATGTCACTGGGCGAGGCCGTGGACGGCCGGGCGGACATCTACGCCCTCGGGTGCGTCGCATACTATCTGCTGACCGGGAAGGTGGTGTTCGAGGCGGAGACCAGCCTGCAGATGGTGGCGAAGCATCTCCAGGCGACACCGGTCCCGCCCTCCCGCCGCGCGGATGTCGACGTGCCGCCCGCGCTGGAGCGCCTGGTGCTGGCCTGCCTGGCCAAGGCGCCGGCGGACCGGCCCGGGAGCGCCCGCGAGCTCGACCGGCTCCTCGCGGAGGTCGCGATCGAGCCCTGGGGCGAGGAGCAGGCGAAGCGGTGGTGGACGGCGCGCGACGCCGCCGGTCCGACCCCGCGCGACGCCGCTTGAAGAAGCGGCCCGCTCCCGCTATCCTGACCCGGTGTGTCGCACCAGGACAGGTGTCCGAGTGGCTGAAGGAGCCGGTCTCGAAAACCGGTAAGGGGGTAACCCCTTCGAGGGTTCGAATCCCTCCCTGTCCGTTGAGCTACAGTAGCCGGGTGGACGCGCGAGGCCGCTCAGGTGTGCTTGACGGTGATGCTTTCCAGTTCATTGGCGCCCCGTTCCGCTGGCCGCTTCCACGCATCCCGCTTTCCGTCCTTCCGTCCTTCCGTCCTTCCAGCCTTCCGCCTAGTTTCCCCCATGCCCCACGGCAGGATCTACCAGCACGTCGCCCAGACCATCGGCAACACGCCGCTGATCCGGCTCAACCGGATCGGCCAGGGCCTGCCCGGCCGCATCGCGGTGAAGCACGAGGGCTACAACCCGTTCAGCTCGGTGAAGGACCGCATCGGCGCCGCCATGATCGACGACGCCGAGGAGAAGGGACTGCTCCGGCCGGGTATGGTGATCGTCGAGCCCACCTCGGGCAACACCGGCATCGGCCTGGCGTACGTCGCCGCGACGCGCGGCTATCGCTGCATCTTCACCATGCCCGACACGATGACGCTCGAGCGCCGGCACATGCTCCGGGCCCTCGGCGCCAAGCTGGTGCTGACCGAGGGCGCCAAGGGGATCACGGCCGCCATGGCGCGGGCCGAGGAGATTCTGGGCCGCCTGGGAAGCCGCGGCTGGATGCCCCGCCAGTTCGACAACCCCGCCAACCCGGCCATCCACTATCGCACGACCGGGCCCGAGATCTGGACCGACACCGAAGGCAAGGTGGACGTCTTCGTCGCCGGTGTGGGCACCGGCGGCACGATCACGGGTGCGGGCCGTTTCCTCCGCGAGCGCAAGCCGGACATCCACATCGTCGCGGTGGAACCGGCGGAAAGCCCGGTGCTCTCGGGCGGGCAGCCCTCGCCCCACAAGCAGCAGGGGATCGGGACCGGGTTCATCCCCGCCAACCTCGACACCCGGATCTACGACGAGGTGGTGCGTGTGAGCAACGACGACGCCATCGCCACCACGCGACGGCTGGCGCGCGAGGAGGCGATCTTTGCCGGCATCTCGAGCGGCTCGATCACCTGGGCGGCGCTCCAGGTGGCGGCGCGGCCGGAAAGCGCCGGCCGGCTCATCGTCTCCATCATCTGCGATTTCGGCGAGCGCTACCTCTCCAATCCCGTCTACGCCGACATGCCCGACCCGGACTTCGCGGATCTGGCGGACGTGCTGGCGCCCACGGAGTTGGCGTGACCATGCCCGGGGGGCGCCGAAACCCGGAGAATTCGCGCTGTCCCGCGCATCCGCCGCCGCCGCAACCGTGGTGAAGCAGTGCTCGTGCTGACACGTTGTTGCTGACCGCGGCGGAGAGAGCTTCTCCGCCGCTTCCACCATCCACCACCGAGGCGCAGGCACACGTGACCACTCCAGGACGTTCCCAGAACGGGGGTCCCCCGGCCGACCGGATCGACTCGATCTTCGGCAGCGACATCTTCTCCCGCACCGTCATGCGGCAGCGCCTCCCGAAGGAGGTCTACCGGAGCCTGGTGCGGACGATCGACGGGGGCGAGTCGCTCGACCCGGCCGTCGCCGACGTGGTCGCCGCCAGCATGAAGGACTGGGCGATCGAGAACGGCGCGACACACTACACCCACTGGTTCCAGCCGCTCACCGGCCTCACTGCCGAGAAGCACGATTCGCTGGCGGGGCCGGACGGGAACGGCGGCGTGGTGTTCAACTTCTCGGGCTCCGAGCTGGTGCAGGGCGAGCCCGACGCGTCGAGCTTCCCGTCGGGCGGGATTCGCGCCACCTTCGAGGCCCGCGGGTATACCGCGTGGGATGCCACCAGCCCGGCGTTCCTCATGCGGGGCGACAACAACGTCACCCTCTGCATCCCGACCGCCTTCGTCTCCTGGACCGGCGAGGCGCTCGACACCAAGATCCCGCTGCTCCGCTCGGTCGAGGCGCTTTCGCGCCAGGCGCTCCGGGTGCTCCGGCTATTCGGCACCGACCGCGGCGTGACCCGGGTCTACACTACCGTGGGCCCGGAGCAGGAATACTTCCTGATCGACCGCGAGCTCTACTTCGAGCGGCCCGATCTGGTCACCTCGGAGCGCACGCTGTTCGGCGCGCGGCCGCCCAAGGGGCAGCAGCTCGAGGACCACTACTTCGGGACCATTCCGCCGCGCGTGCTCGCCTTCATGTCCGAGGCGGAGAAGGAGCTCTACCGACTCGGCGTCCCGGTCAAGACGCGCCACAACGAGGTCGCGCCCGGGCAGTACGAGATCGCGCCGCTGTTCGAGCCCAGCCACATCGCGAGCGATCACCAGATGCTGATCATGGAGACGCTCAAGCGGGTGGCGCCGCGCTACGGGCTCCAGGCGCTGCTGCACGAGAAGCCGTTCGCCGGCGTGAACGGGTCGGGCAAGCACAACAACTGGTCCATGTCCACCGACACCGGCGTCAACCTGCTCGATCCGCAGGACGAGACGCACACCAACCTGCAGTTCCTGCTGTTCCTGGTCGCGACCATCCGGGCCGTGGACCTGCACGCGGGGCTGCTCCGCGCCTCGATCGCCTCGGCGGCCAACGACCACCGGCTCGGCGCCAACGAGGCGCCGCCGGCGATCATCTCCGTCTTCCTCGGCGAGATGCTGAGCGACATCCTGGAGCAGGTGGCCAGGGGACTTCCCAAGCGCACCATCCGGGGCGGCACCCTCGACCTCGGCGCCAAGACGCTG
>JAICLE010000102.1 GCA_025927545.1 Gemmatimonadales bacterium | reverse complement strand
CTGCACTACGAATTCCGGGTCAACGGGATCGCCAAGGATTCACGGCGGGTGGACCTCGGCAACGGCGCTCCCATCCAAGCCGCGCTTCGCGCCGATTTCACACGGCAACGGGACCTCCTGCTCGAGCGGCTGCATCAGGGACCGCCCCCCGCCTTTGCCCAGGGATCGGATCAGACTCAGGCCCGGTGGCTCCAGTAGCGCTCCCGTAGTGGACCTCTTTCCCGCCATCGACATTCGACATGGCCGCGTCGTTCGCCTCAGCCAGGGCGAGGCGACGCGGCAAACTGTTTATGGGGACGATCCCGTGGCGGTGGCCGAGGGGTTCGCGGCGCTGGGCGCGCAGTGGATCCACGTGGTGGATCTCGACCGCGCCTTCGGCGACGGCGACAATACGGCGGTCGTGCGGGGGATCGCCGCGCGGGTGGGCGGGCAGGTCCGGGTACAGCTCGGCGGCGGCCTCCGGAGCGTGGAGCTGGCGCGCACAGCACTCGCGCCCGGCGTGAGCCGGGTGGTGATCGGCACGGCGGCGGCGCTGGACCCGGCCGTCGTGCCGGGGGTGCTCGCACTGGAAGGGCCGGAACGGATCGCCGTGGGGATCGACGCCCGGGATGGGCTCGTCGCCGTTCGGGGCTGGACCGAGCGCTCCGCGCTGTCCGCGGAGGCGCTCGCGCAACGGGTCGTGACCGACGGCGTACGGACGCTCATTTACACCGATGTCGCCCGGGACGGGATGCTCACCGGACCGGACCTCCACGGCGCGCGCCGGCTGCAGGCGCTCGGCGCGGGTGTGATCGCGAGCGGCGGCGTGTCGGGGGTGGAGGACATCGTCGCCGCCCGCGACGCGGGGCTCGCCGGAGTGATTGTGGGCCGCGCGCTGTACGCGGGGCGGGTCGAGCTCCGCGAGGCACTCGCCGCGGCGGCCGCGATGCGGGAGCACTGATGCTGCCGGCACTTCTCGTCGTCGTGCTCGCCGTGGCGCTGGCCGCGTTCACCTACCTCCGGGTCGAGCGCACCGGACGCCGCGGCTGGTTCGCGCTCCTCTGCCGCGCCGTCGCCTGGTCGGCGCTCGGCCTGCTCCTCCTCAACGTGAGTTGCCCCGTGGCGGGCCCGCCCCGCCGGCCGCTCGTGCTGCTCGATGCGTCGCTCAGCATGTCGCCACCCGGCGGCCCATGGGTCGTGGCTCGCGATTCTGCCGCGCGATGGGGCGACGTGCGTCGGTTCGGCGACGAGCAGGCCACCGGCGATACCCTGCCGACGAGCGGCCGGTCGCTGCTCGCCCCGGCGCTGGCAGCGGCGGCCGCGTCGGACCGGCCGGTCATCGTGGTGACAGACGGCGAGATCGAGGACGTGCCCGACATCCCCGCCGATCTGCTCGCACGGGTGAGCGTGCGGCTTTTCCCGCGACCAGCGCGACGGGACCTGGCACTCACGCGCGTAACCGGTCCCGCGCGCGTCACCGCGGGGGACACGATCGCGCTCGAGGTCGAGGCGGAGGCCACCGGCGGCGACACGGCCGACAGCGTGACCCTGGGGGTGATGCTGGGCGGCAAGCGGCTCGCGCGCCGCGTGCTGCGCATCCGAAACGGCAGCGCACGCGGCCGCCTCGCCTTCGGCTCATCGGCCGTGGGTCCGGGCGAGCACGTCCTCAGAATCGGGCTCCTGGGCGCGAACGACGCGGAGCCGCGAACGGACGTGCGGCTGCACGTGGTGACGGTGGCGCCGACGCCCGGCGTGGTCCTCCTCGCCGGGTCCGCGGACTGGGACGGCCGGTTTCTCTATCGCACGCTGCGGGAGGTGGCTCAGCTTCCGGTGCGTGGATTCGTCCGGCTCGAGCCCAACCGGTGGCGCTCGATGGCCGATCTCTCGGTCGCTCCGCTGGAGAGCGTGCGCCAAGCCGCCCGGCGGGCCGACCTGCTGATCGAGATGGGTCGCGTGGACGGCCTCGCCGATGGAACGGCCGCGCGCGGGGTATGGAGCTGGACGGCCGCATCGGACACCAGCGCGCTGGCCGGCGATTGGTATCTCAAGACGACCGAGGCCTCGCCCCTGGCCAGCGCGTTTCTCGGGCAGCCGGTCGACTCGTTTGCGCCCATGATCCAGCTTGCTCCGGTGACGCCCACGGCGGGCGACTGGACGGCACTCTCCGCCCAGCTCGCCCGGCGCGGGGCGCAGCGTGCGGCGGTGATCGGCCGCGAGACGGGACGAGTGCGCCGGGTGATCGTGGCGGTGGGCGGCCTCTGGCGCTGGGCCTTCCGTGGCGGTGCGAGCGAGCAGACCTACCGAAGCTGGGTGGCGGCCACGGCAAGCTGGCTCCTGAGCGGCGCCGACTCGGCGCGGGGCTCCGCGCGGCCGGTTCGGCCGGTAGTGGAAAACGGGCAGCCGATCGTGTTTGAATGGACGGGGTCAGGCGCGGCCTCGACGCTGGGCATCACCTGGAGCGGCTCGGGGACGAGCCGGGCGGACACGAGCCTGGCGGACACGCTGCGCTTCGACGGCGCCGGGCGGGCGAGTGTCCGCCTTCCGCCCGGCGAGTATCGCTACCGACTGGCGGGCGGGGGCGGTGGTACGGTGGCTGTCGAGCAGTACTCGGACGAGCTTCTCCCGCACCCGGTCACGCTCACGGCGCACGAGGGGCGCTCGCCGGTCACTGGAGGCCGGCGCGGCGCGCGCGACCGGGTGTGGCTGTTCGGGCTCTGCGTCTTGGGGCTCGTGGGCGAGTGGATCGCGCGAAGGCGGTTGGGGCTGCGTTAATAGGCTTGAGGTGTGTCGGGTAGCGATGCCCATCGTGGGCTGTGTTGAGGCGCGTGTTCGCGAGTGGGCGCGGGCTATCGTCGCGAGCGGGCGCGAACTGTGAT
Source organism: Gemmatimonadales bacterium (assembly GCA_025927545.1). Taxonomy (GTDB): domain Bacteria; phylum Gemmatimonadota; class Gemmatimonadetes; order Gemmatimonadales; family GWC2-71-9; genus CAVVWJ01. The sequence goes on along the minus strand of JAICLE010000102.1, from coordinate 8,230 downwards.
TCCAGGCGAGTGGGAGCCGTCATCGGGGGAATGGAAGCCGTCATCCCGAGCGAATGCGAGGGATCTTGTCCGGGAATGGGTCGAGCGCCGCCGACCAGATCCCTCGCTCCGCTCGGGATGACCGCGCCCGCACGACAGCGCCCGGACGACAGCGCCAGGCCTGCCAGCGATCGGCATCACACCGGGGTACGCAACCTTCGCAAAGCGCGTCCGCAGCGGTGTAAATTCGGGGATGGCCAATCGCCGATTGATGGACCGGAAGGAGAGTCTCTGGGGGCGCATCAAGCGCATCGCCTTGACGGACGTGGGCGCCCTGATGCGGGGACTCAACGCGGAAGACCTCGAGAACATGGAGCGGGTGCTCATCGAGGCCGACTTCGGGGTCGCCAACACGGTGGAGCTCACCCAGGCGCTCGAGGACGAAGTGCGGCGGGGCAAGCTCAAGACCGAGGCCGACCTCCGGAATGCCCTGGAGGGCCGCCTCGCGGCACTGCTCAACGGGCGGGTCGATCCCGGGGCCATCGCCCGGGCGGAGCCGGGGCCGACGGTAGTACTGATGGTCGGGGTTAACGGTACGGGGAAAACCACCACCGCCGCCAAGCTGGCGAGGCGGCTCCAGCGCGAGGGCCGGAAAGTGCTGCTCGCCGCGGCCGATACCTACCGCGCCGGCGCGATCGCGCAGCTTCAGATCTGGGCCGGCCGGCTCGACATCCCATGCGTCGCCGGCGAGCCCGGCGGCGATCCGGCGTCGGTGGTATACAACGCCATCGACGCGGCCGGGTCGCGCGGGCTGGACACCATCATCGTGGACACCGCGGGCCGGCTGCACACGCAGGAGGGCCTGATGGACGAGCTGCGGAAAGTGGTTCGCGTCGCGGGCCGCCGGCAGCCGGGTGCGCCCCACGAGACGCTGCTGGTCCTCGACGGCACGGTGGGCCAGAACGCCGTGCAGCAGGGCAAACTATTCGCCCAGGCGGTGAGCCCCACGGGTATCGTGGTCACCAAGCTCGACGGCAGCGCCCGCGGCGGGGCCGTGGCGGCGCTCCGGCGGGAGCTGGATCTTCCGATCCGGTTTCTCGGTGTGGGCGAGGGCGTGGATGATCTGGAGCCGTTCGACCCGCACCGGTTCGCGGCGCACCTGCTGGCGGAGGAGCCGGGCTGAGATCGTTGCCGTATTCACCACAGAGGCACAGAGGGCACGGAGGCGGCTTGGGTCACGAAGCCCACCGGAAAACGGAGCCACCACTAATGAGCTGGTGTTGTCCGGTTCCAAGGTGTCCTCCCGGTTCGGGATACCCCCGTGTCCTCTGTGCCTCTGTGGTGAATAGGCCTCCGCACGGGTACCGGCGCCGCCCCGGGTCCCCACTCATCAAGTGACCGCCTCCCGACCTTCGAAATCTGCCAGCCGCGCCAGCGGCGCTCTCCGCCTCGACACGCCCGTCAAGTTCCTCAAGGGCATCGGCGAGCGGCGGGCGGAGCAGCTCGAGCGGCTCGGCATCCGGACTGCCCGGGATCTGCTCTGGCATCTTCCGCATCGCTATATCGACGCGTCCACAGTCACCCCCCTCGTCCGCGCGGAAGTGGGGCAGGAGGTGGCGTGCGTCGGCCGAGTGGTGGCCAAGGGCGTCGTCCCGACGCGGCGCGGCCTCCGGATCTTTCACGCCGTGCTCCGGGACGAGAGCGGCGTGCTCGAGTGCGTGTGGCCGGGCCAGGCGTTCCTCGACCGGAGCATCGCGGTGGGCCAGACGCTCCTGGTCTCGGGCCCCGTGCGCTTCTATCACGGCCGCCAGATGGCCCCGCGCGAGTTCGTCATCCTGGCCGATGCGGACTCGGACGCGGGCGCCGACGCGGAGCCGCTCGCCGGGGGCAAGGTGCTGCCCGTGTACCCTGCCACCGAAGGGCTGAGTCATAAGGTCATCCGCGGGCTGGTGGACCGGCACCTCGACGCGCTCATCGCCCTCTCCGACGACGTGCTGCCGGAGCCGGTGCGTCGCTCGCTCGAGCTGCCGGCGCTCCCGGACGCGCTCCGTGCCGTGCATCGTCCGGCCAGCGGGGCGGAGGCGGAGCTGGGCCGCCGGCGGCTCGCGTTCGACGAGCTCCTGGACCTGCAGCTCATGCTGATCCGCGCCCGCGCCGTGGCCAAGCGCAGCCGGAGCGGCGTGGCCTTCACCGTCCGGCGCGACCTGACCACCCGCCTCCGCGAGTCGCTTCCCTGGGAGCTCACGGACGACCAGCACCGCGCGGCCAGGGAGATCACTGCCGACATGACGGCGCCGGACCGGATGCACCGACTGCTCATGGGCGACGTGGGAACGGGAAAGACGGTCGTCGCGCTGTTCGCGATGCTGCTCGCGGTCGAGAACGATTACCAGGCCGCGCTGATGGCGCCGACCGAGCTGCTCGCCGAGCAGCACGCCGCGACCCTCGAAGGGCTGCTCGCCCCGCTCGCGCTCAGGCCGGAGCTGCTGCTGGGCCGGCAGACGGCGGGCGAGAAGCAGGCAATCCGCGCGCGCCTGGCCACCGGGCAAGCGCGGCTCGCCGTAGGCACCCACGCGCTGATGCAGGAGAGCGTATCGTTCCATCGGCTCGGGCTGGTCGTGATCGACGAGCAGCACCGGTTCGGCGTCGAGCAGCGCGCGGCCCTGATCGGGAAAGGGGCGGCGCCCGACGTGCTGCTGCTCACGGCCACGCCGATCCCCCGCTCGCTCGCCCTCACGCTCTACGGCGATCTGGACGTCTCCACCCTCCGGCAGCGCCCGCCCGGGCGCGGCACGATTCGCACTGCCGTACGCACCGGCGCGCAGCGCGAGCGGGTGCTGGAGTTCGTCCGCGCGGAGTGCGGCAAGGGGAGACAGGCGTACGTCGTGCTGCCGGTGATCGAGGAGTCGGAGCGGGCCGACCTGCGCGCGGCCACGACCATGGCGCAGAGCCTCGCGGCCCGCTGGCCGGAGCTCCGCGTCGGGCTGATCCACGGCCGGCTCAAGGCCGACGACCGGGACGACGTGATGCGACGGTTCCGCGCGGGCGAGGTACACGTGCTCGTGGCCACCACCGTCATCGAGGTCGGCATCGACGTGCCCAACGCCACCTTGATGCTGATCGAGCACCCCGAGCGATTCGGGCTGGCCCAGCTCCACCAGCTCCGCGGACGGATCGGCCGGGGTGAGGAGGAAAGCTTCTGCATCCTTCTGCCCGAGGGCCCCGCGGCCGACCGGCTCCACGCCTTCGCGGCCACGGAAGACGGGTTCAAGATCGCCGAGCTCGACCTGGAAGAGCGGGGGATGGGCGATCTGATCGGCGCTCGGCAGAGCGGCGGGTTCGAGGTGCGCCACGCCCGCCTCCCGGCCGACGCCGACCTGCTGACGCGAGCGCGCCAGCTCGCGATCGACCTCATAGGCGGCGATCCGGCCCTGCAGCGCCCGGAAAACCAGCGGCTGCGGGAGCGGGCCGTGGCGCGGTATCCGCGGGCGGTGGAGTTGTTTCGGGGGGGGTGAGGGGGGAGGACGGGCGGGCGGGCGGTCAGGCGGTCAGGCGGCCAGGCGGCCAGGCGGCCAGGCGGGCGGCCGGTGGAGTGCAGCGAGCGCGGAGGTGCCCTTCGGGCCGGGAGTATAATGCTGGCCGGAGAACTGTCAGTCATCCCGAGCGGCACGGTCATCCCGAGCGCAGCAAGGGATCTTGCCGGGCCGAGTTCGCGCTGCAGATAAGCAGATCCCTCGCTGCACTCCGGATGACAGTGCCGGTGCCCGCACCCCCTTCCGTCCTTCCGTCCTTCCATCTTTCCGCCCTTCCGCCCTTCCGCCCGTCAAAACCCGATCCTCACCCCCACCCCCGTCGCCCGCTGAAGGCTCCGGACCTCGGGCTCGAAGGGGATGTTGTCGGGCTTCTGGGTGTGGCGGGTGAGCTCCCAGACGAACATCGCGGCGGCGCCCAGGAGGGCGGACTCGCCGCCGAAGAGCCAATGGCGGGCCTGGCGGTCGTAGCGCACCGATTGCTGGAACAGCGCCTCCGAGGAGGCGTCGGCGTAGTGGCCGGAGCTGTCGAGACTGCACAGGGCATGGTCGGCCCGGCAGCGAGATTCGAGCGCGTCGAACTGCTCGTCCGCGCGGTCGTGGGCTCGCGCGGCCAGGTAGTTCATGCCGAGGGCGCCCGCGGCCAGCGCCCACTTGCCGTACTTGACGAGCGGATGCGCGCCCTGGGCGCGCGCGGGCGTCGCCGCCAGCAGGAGAGCGAATACGAGGGCCGGAAGGCGGATCATCGCCGGTACCGGTGCAGGTCACCGTTGCCGCCGACGGCGAGGAGCCCGTCAGCGAGCGGGAGTGGAGCGAGCTCGATGGGCCAGCGGAGCTGGACTCGCCACGCCTCGCCACCGTCGGGACCCAACGCGCGCAGCACCCCGTCGGCACCCCCGAGGAGGATGAGGCCACCCTCGACCGTCACCGGTGCGGTCACGGGCCAGTCGAGCTCGGCCAGCGGTGCGGCTGTGGCCGCCGTGTCGCCTGTGACGGTGATGCGGTAGAGGGTTCCCCGGCGGCTCGCCGCGAACACCGTGTCGCCCTCCGCGGCGGGGGAATCGAGCACGGGCGCGTCGAGGGCCACCCGCCAGCGGGAACGGAGGTCAGCCGGCGCGATGGCAATGATCAGGGAGTCCGCCGTGCCGGCCACGAGCAACGGACCCTGGCGGACCCAGTCGGACACGATGGATCCGGGCGAGGCCGCCCGGCGCGATACCTTGCCGTCGGCCGAGCTCACGCGATAGAGCGAGTCCACAGTCGCCACGACGAAGGCGCCGCTGTCCGCCGCCGCGGCCGCGATGCGGGCGACGCCGAGTTTCCGGCGCCAGCGCACCTTGCCGCTGGACGGATCGACTCCCAGGATCTCGCCGTGCTGCGTCTCGGCCACGAGCACCCCGTGCACCAGCGCGAGCGGCGCGCCCACCGGCCCCGTCGCGGTGCGCCAGAAGCGGTGGCCCGTGCGCGCGTCCAGCGCGTAGAGCCGTCCTTCCGGCCGCGAGCTCGCGGCGTACACGGTATCACCCGCCACCAGTACGCCGCCGCCGATGAGCCCGCCCAGGCGGGACGACCAGCGGGTGCGGCCACTCGCGAGATCGACGGCGTACACCTTCCGGTCGAGCCCCGCGCCGTAGACCGTCTCGCCGGCAATCACCATCCGGCCGGTGAAACGCCGCCCGGCCCGGGCCTGCCACACCTGCGCCGGCGCATTCCCGGTCGCCGGCGCGGGCACGAGCGCGGCGGCCCCCGCGGCCGACGAGGAGCCCGATGAGCACGCCGCGTTGACGCTCCCGAGGAGGACGGCTAGACTCAACGCTCCCTGCGACACCCCCCTTCTCACAACGGCACAGGCATGGCGGCGGTCCAGATCAGCGAGCTGCGCAAGCACGTGGGCGAGACGGTCACTCTGCGCGGCTGGGTCGTCACGACCCGGTCGAGCGGGAAGATCGCCTTCCTGGTGCTGCGCGACGGCACGGGCAGCGTGCAAGGAGTCCTGTCCAGGAAGGAGGTGTCGGAGGCGACGTGGGCGGCGTTCGGCGCGCTCACGCAGGAAGCCAGCGTCGCGATGACGGGCACGGTGCGCGACGACCCGCGCTCTCCCGGCGGAGTCGAGCTGTCGGTGACGGCGCTGGAGCCGCTGGGCGCCAGCCCCGACTACCCGATCTCCCCCAAAGAACATGGGACGACGTTCCTCTTCGAACATAGACACCTCTGGCTCCGGACCGGGCGCCAGGCGGCCATCGCACGGGTGCGCCACGAGGTGGAGCAGGCGATCCGGGACTACTTCTACCAGGAGGGCTTCACCCTGGTGGATACGCCGATCCTGACGGGGGCCATCGGCGAGGAGGCGGGCAACCTGTTCGCCACCGACTACTTCGACCTGGGGAAGGCATATCTCGCGCAGACCGGCCAGCTCTACGTCGAGGCCGCCGCCGCGGCGCTCGGCAAGGTTTACTGCTTCGGACCTACCTTTCGAGCGGAGAAGTCGAAGACCCGGCGCCACCTGACCGAGTTCTGGATGGTAGAGCCCGAGGTGGCGTTCAACGACTCGGACGCCAACATGCGGCTGCAGGAATCGTTCGTGAGCTACATCGTGGCACGGGTGCTGGAGCGGCGCAAGAGCGAGCTCGCGGAGCTCGAGCGCGACACGGCGCCGCTCGAACGCGTCACGGCCCCGTTCCCCCGCATCTCCTACACCGACGCCGTAGCGCGCCTCAACCAGTTGGGCTCGGATATCACGTGGGGCAGGGACCTGGGCGGCGACGATGAGACGCTGCTGGCTCGGGAGTACGACCGGCCGGTGTTCGTCCACGACTATCCGAAGGAGGTCAAGGCGTTCTACATGAAGCGGAACCCGGCCGACCCCCGGACCGTGCTCAACAACGACTGCCTGGCCCCCGAGGGCTACGGCGAGATCATCGGCGGCTCCCAGCGCGAGGACGAGCACGACACGCTGCTGGCCCGGATCGTGGAGCAGGGACTCGACCCCGAGGCGTACCGCTGGTACCTCGACCTCCGGAAGTACGGCACCTTCGTCCACTCGGGTTTCGGTCTGGGGATCGAGCGGACGGTGGCGTGGATCGCCGGGCTCCCGCATATCCGGGAGGCGATCGCGTTTCCGCGGCAGATACATCGGCTGTATCCGTAGACGGAAGGTGGGAAGGACGGAAGGACGGAAGGGGGGTGGGGGTACACCGGCACTGTCATCCCGAGCGGAGCGAGGGATTGGGCTTGCCCCGCTTTGGTGGACACTCAGGTTAAGCGGCGCTCCCCTGCCGGTGTTCGAATTGGACCGGGCTCTGGTAGCCCAGCGTCGAGTGCCGCCGCTGCCGATTATACCACACTTCGAGATAGCCGAAGAGGGCCTGGCGAGCCTCCTCGCGCGTGCCCCAGTCGGTGCCCTCGACCAACTCGGTTTTGAGGGTGGCGAAGAAGCTCTCGACCACCGCGTTGTCCCAGCAATCGCCCACCCGGCTCATGCTCGCGCACATGCCCCGACGGGTGAGCTCGGCTTGGTAGACGGTGCTCGCATACTGGCGCCCGCGGTCGGAGTGATGCACCAGCCCCGGCCGGGGCTGGCGCTGCCCCACGGCCATCGCGAGCGCGTCCAGCACCAGCCGGTGGTCCTGGGTATGGCGCATGGCCCAGCCCACCACGCGCCGCGAGTAGAGATCGAGCACCACGGCGAGGTACAGAAAGCCCTGCCGGGTCGGGAGAAAGGTGTAGTCCGCGGCCCAGACCCGATCGGGCGCACCGATCGCGGCCACGCGGAACTGGCGGGCGAGATGATTGGGCGCGACCGGGTCGGCGTGCCGGGCGTCGGTCGTGACCACCCGGAAGCGGCGCCGCCGCTTGCCCGCGAGCTGCTGCTCCCGCATCAGTCGGGCGACCCGCTTGCGGCTGCAGCGCACGCCCGCGGCCCGGAGCTCCGCGTGAATGCGGGGGCTGCCGTAGCGAGCCTGACTCGCGCGGTGCACCCGCTGGATGGTCTCGGCCAGGGCGCCATCGGCCAGGGCGCGGGAGCCCGGGCCCTGATGCTGCCGGGCGTGCCAGGCATAGTAGCCGGCCCTCGACACCCCGAGCACCTGGCACAGGCGCCGGATGGGGTGCTCGCCGTGGTGGGCCTGGATGAACGCCCACCGCGCGCTCACCGGGACTCCCGGGCGAAGAAGGCCGCCGCTTTTTTTAGGATGTCGCGCTCCTCCCGGAGCTGGGCATTCTCCCGGCGCAGCTCGCGCACCTCCTCATCCAGGCTGAGCGGCGCCGCGCTCGCGCCCCCGGCCGGGCGCTGGCGCCGGCTGCTCCCCTGGGCGTGGGCTATCCACTCCCGCAAGCGGTCGGTCCGGATCCCGAGCTCGCGCGCCACGTCGAGCACGGTCGCGTCCCCGGACGCGGCGCGGCGCACGGCCGCCTGCTTGAACTCCGGGGTGAAGTGTTTCCGCTGGGCTCCCATGATGACACCTCCGATGCCCCAAGATGGGGCTCGTGAAGTGTCCACGAAACCGGGGCAACTTCAATCCCTCGCTCCGCTCGGGATGATAGTGCCGGGTAATTCGACGCCTCCGCTTCCGTCCTTCCGCCTTTCCGTCCGCGTTAGATTTCCCCAATGATCCGCTTCATCCCCGGGACCCTGCGCCTCTTCGGCCGGGCGCTGCGGCTGCGGTGCCCCAACTGCGGCGAGGGAAAGATGTTCTCCTCATGGCTCCGCATGCGCGCGCGCT
>JAICLE010000002.1 GCA_025927545.1 Gemmatimonadales bacterium | reverse complement strand
GATGAGATGACGCGGCGGAACCTCGAGCTGGTCGAGCCGCTCCGGGCGGGCGCCCGCGGCTGCACCCTGCTCGAGACCATCGACGCCACCGTGACGCCGATGGGCGGACGGCTGCTCCGGCAGTGGCTCCTCTCGCCACTCCGCGCGCCGGCGGCCATCGAGTACCGGCTCGATGCCGTGGAGGTCATGGTGCGCGACGGGCGCGGCCGCGCGCGACTGCGCGAGGCGCTGGAAGGCGTGCGCGACGTCGAGCGGCTGGCCGGCCGGGCCGCGGCGGGCCGCGCCGCGCCGCGCGAGCTTGGCGCCCTGCGCGACTCCTTCCTCCGGCTCCCCGATGTCGCCGAGGCGCTGAGCGCGCTCGCGGCTTCGACCCTGCCGGGTGGTGCGCGCGCCAAGGCCCTGGCGGACGGCGCCGACGAGCTGGATCTGCTCGCCGACCTGACCACCGAGCTCGCGCGCGGGCTCGAGGAGCGGCCCCCTGCCGCCGCGGCGGACGGGGGCGTCATCCGCCACGGCTACGACACCGAGCTCGACGAGCTCCGCGCGCTCAGGGACGGCGGGCGGCAGTACATCGCCTCGCTGCAGCAGCGGGAGCGCGAGCGCACCGGGATCTCGTCGCTCAAAGTCGGCTTCAACAAGGTGTTCGGCTACTACCTCGAGATCACCCACGCGCACGCCGCCCGGGTGCCCTCCGACTACGAACGGCGGCAGACGCTCGCCGGCGCGGAGCGCTACGTCACGCCCGAGCTCAAGGACTACGAGGCCCGGGTGCTCGGCGCCGAGGAGCGGATGGCCGTGCGGGAGGCGGAGCTGTTCGGCGCGCTCCGTGCGGCCGTCGGGCAGGCGATTGCCCGGATCCAGCGCACCGCCCGCGTGCTCGCGCGGCTGGACGTCTGGACGGCGCTCGCCGAGCGCGCCGTGACGGGACGCTTCGTCCGGCCGACGGTGCACGACGGATTCGACCTGGTACTGCGCGAGAGCCGGCACCCGGTGATCGAGCGAATGATGGCGCGCGAGTCGTTCATTCCCAACGACGCGCGGTTCACCGCGGCCGAGCGGGTGGCGCTGGTCACCGGGCCCAACATGGCGGGCAAGTCCACCATTCTCCGCCAGATCGGCCTGTGCGTGGTGCTGGCGCAGATGGGGTCTTTCGTGCCGGCGGCGGAGGCGTCGGTCGGCGTGGTGGACCGGCTCTTCACCCGCGTGGGCGCGAGCGACAACCTCGCGCGCGGGCAGTCCACCTTCATGGTGGAAATGAGCGAGACCAGCGCCATCCTCCACAACGCCGGCCCCCGGAGCCTCGTCCTGCTCGACGAGATCGGGCGGGGCACCTCCACCTACGACGGCGTCGCGATTGCCTGGGCGGTGACCGAGCACCTGCACGACCGGGTGGGCTGCAAGACGATGTTCGCCACCCACTACCACGAGCTGATGCAGCTCCCCGAGCGGCTGCAGCACGCGCGGAACTACAACGTCGCCGTCCGGGAGACCGGGGACACGGTCGTCTTCCTGCACCGGCTGGAGCCGGGCGGGACCGACCGGTCCTACGGCGTCCATGTCGCCCAGCTCGCCGGGCTGCCGGACGGCGTCGTCCGGCGTGCCCGCGAGATTCTCGGCACGCTCGAGAGCGAGCATCGGATGGTGCCCGGCGCCCCGCCCGAGGCCGCGCGTGACCCCGGGCAGCTCGCGCTGTTCACCGACCCTTCGGCCGATCCGATGCTGGAGGAGCTCCGCCTCATCGACGTGAACGCGCTCACTCCGCTCGAGGCGCTCAACCGGCTGGCGGAGCTCAAGCGGCGGGCGGAGGACCGGCGGTGAGCGGCCGGTGGTGGGCGGCAGCCCTGGTGCTCGCGGCGCTCGGCTGCGGGCGGAAGGAAGACGACGGCAGCTTCCGGCTCTCCACCGACGCGCCCATCGCTCCGGCGCACAGCGATGCCGACCAGCCCCCGGTCTCCATTAATCCGGTCTCTCCCGTGGAGTACCCCGTGCCGCTCCTCGAGCAGGGAATCGAGGGCCGGGTACTGCTCCGGATGTACGCCGATGCGGTGGGCGCGCTCAACGTCGACTCGATTGGGGTCGCCGAGTCGAGCGGCTAGCCGGCGCTCGACTCGGCGGCGCTGAGCGGCGCCAGAAGCCTCCGCTTTTCGCCGGCGCTCCGGAACGGGCGCCCCATCGCCGGCGCGTTTCTCCAGCCGATCAACTTCCGCAGCCCGCGCAGCCGGAGCGCTCCATGAGCCACCCGCATCCTCGCCCCTACGACTCCGTGCTCGAGACCGTCGGCTGGACGCCGCTCATCCGCCTCGGCCGCATCGGCGCGGGGCTCCGCACGCCGATCTACGCCAAGGCCGAGCAGGCCAATCCAGGCGGCTCGGTCAAGGACCGGATCGGGCTCGCGATCATCGAGGACGCCGAGCGCCGGGGAGAGCTCCGTCCGGGCGGGACCGTGGTCGAGGGCACCAGCGGCAACACCGGCGTCGGGCTCGCCATCGCGGCCTGCCTCAAGGGATACCGCTGCATCTTCACCATGCCGGATAAGATGTCACAGGAGAAGGTGCGGCTGCTGAAGGCCTACGGAGCGGAGGTCGTGATTACCCCGACCGCGGTGCCGCCCGACCACCCCGACCATTACGTGATGAAGGCCAAGCAGATCGTCAAGGACACGCCGGGCGCCATTCTGGCCAACCAGTTCTACAACCAGGTGAATCCCGAGGCCCACTACGCCACCACGGGCCCCGAGATCTGGGAGCAGACGGCAGGCCGGGTGACCCACTTCGTGGCCGGCGCCGGCACGGGCGGGACGGTGAGCGGAGCGGGCAAGTATCTCAAGGAGCAGAACCCTTCGATCAAGGTCATCGCCGGTGACCCCGTCGGGTCACTGTACACCCAGTACCATCGCTCCCGGACGATGGGCGACGGACACCCCTATAAAGTGGAAGGGATCGGGGGCGACAAGATCCCCAGCACCGTCTGGTTCGACTGGATCGACGAATTCCGGCAAGTCTCTGACAAGGTATCGTTTACGATGGCCCGCCGGCTCGCGCGGGAGGAGGGGCTCCTGCTGGGCGGCTCCTCCGGGCTGAACGTGGCCATCGCGCTCGAGCTGGCTCGGGAGCTGGACGACCCGAAAGCCCTCGTAGTCACCATCCTGTGCGACACGGGCGAGCGCTACCTCTCCAAGCTCTTCAACGACGCCTGGATGCAGGAAAACCAGATGCTCGAGGCACCACGGACCACGGTCGAGCAGTTGCTCGAGCGGCGGCCGGCCGACGCCCCTCCGCTGGTGAGCGTCGCTCCCTCCGCAGCGGTGCGCCAGGCGCTCAACCTGATGAGCACCTGGGGGGTAAGCCAGATCCCGGTGGTCGACGACGGCGAGTCCGTCGGCGGCCTGATCGAGGGAACGCTCATGGCCCGGGCCCTCGGCCAGCCGGCACTCCTCGACCAGCCGGTCCGCGAGGTCATGGAGGCGCCGTTTCCCGAGGTCGAGGCCGCCACGCCGACCGACCGGGTCGGCGCGATCCTCACCCGTGAAAGTCCCGCGGCACTGGTCCGAAAGGACGGCCGGCTGATCGGGATCGTGAGCCGGTACGACGTGCTGCAGCAGTTGATCGGCCGGTGACGATGCGCGTCACCATTCTCACCGGCGGGACCTCCGCCGAGCGCGACGTCGCGATCGCATCGGCGGTCCAGGTGCTGGCGGCGCTGCGCTCGCGCGGGCACGAGGTCTCTGTGGTGGACACGGCGAGGGGCTACATCCCGGCGGCTGACGAGCGCTCTCTCCTCTCGGGCGACGTGGGCACCGCCCCGCCCTCGACCGACCAGCTCCAGGCCCTGGAGCACGGACTCCTCCTCTCGGGACTGGCCAGCCTCGCCGCGGTGCGCGAGGCGGACGTGCTGTTCCTGGCACTCCACGGCGGCCACGGTGAGGACGGGACGCTGCAGACCCTCCTCGAGATGGTGGGTGTTCCCTACACCGGCAGCGGCCGGCTCGGCAGCGCCATGGCCATGGACAAGGACATCGCGAAGCGCCTGTTCCGGATGGCCGGGGTCCCCACGGCCGATTGGGTGATGGCGCCCGCAGACAGCGCCCGGATCGGCCGCGATTTTGGGTGGCCCGTGGTGGTCAAGCCCTCCAAGCAGGGCTCCACCGTGGGGTTGACGGTTGTGAAGCACGATGGCGAGTACGCGGAGGCGGTGGCCTTGGCGCGGCGCTACGATGACGAGGTGATGACCGAGGCCTTCATTCCGGGGCGGGAGCTGACGGTCGGCGTGCTGGAGAGCCGCGCGCTCACGGTGGGTGAAATCATTCCGCGGCACGAGATTTTCGACTATGAGTGCAAGTACACCCCCGGCATGTCCCAGGAGATCTTCCCCGCCGACCTTCCGCCCTCGCTGGCGGCCGAATGCGGGCGCTTGGCGCTGCTGGCACACGAGGCCCTGAAGCTGGGCGGCTACTCGCGGGTCGATTTTCGCTTGACACCGGCGGGAGAACTCTTCTGTTTAGAGGTGAACACGCTGCCGGGCATGACGGCCACCAGTCTTCTGCCCCAGTCGGCCCGGGCGGCGGGGATCGAGTTTCCGGAACTGTGTGAACGGATCTGTCGAACCGCCCGATTCGGCCGTCACCAGGAGTCGTAGCAGTCGAGGGTCTCAGCGACAAGGCGTGGTTCGATGAATCTGTCTCCCTCCAACCGACTGACCCCGTGGGTGGGGCGCCTCATCATCGCCAATGCGGTGGTGCTGCTCCTGCTCATGACGGTCTTCACCTCTCCGGCGCTGCAGCAGGCGCTCCGGTTCTCCCCGGGAGAGGCGCTCCCCCGCCCGTGGACTTTCGTCAGCTACATGTTCGTCCACGCCGGACTGCTGCACCTCGTGCTGAACATGTTCATGCTGTACGTCTTCGGCGTGCCGGTCGAGCACCGGCTCGGCGGGCGGACGTTCCTCGTCTACTACCTCTACTGCGGCATCGGGGCCGCGGTGTTCTCGCTGGCGCTCTCGGGAATCATGCAGGTCCCGCCGTTCATCGGGGCGTCGGGCGCGATTCTGGGCCTTGGCGTGGCGTTCGCCATGCTCTGGCCCGATGCGGAGATGTTCGTCATCCCGTTCCCGATGCCGATCAAGGCGCGGACGCTGATCCTCGGGCTCATCGGACTGGACATCCTCCTGTCGCTCGTGGCGCCCCGTGACGGCGTCGCGCACCTGGCGCACGTGGGCGGGGCCGCGTTCGGCTATCTCTTTTTCCGGGTGCAGGCGCTCTCGCGGCGCCGCCCCCACTCTCCGCCCCGCGCGGTGGAGCGCGTGGTCATGGTGCAGTCCGGCGCCGCCGAGCCCGAGCGCCGCACGCCCGCCCCGCCCATTCGTCCCCGCCGCCGCCCCGACGCCGATCCCGTGGCCGCCGAGGTCGACCGCGTGCTCGACAAGATCAGCGAGCAGGGGATCGCCTCCCTCACGGTCGCCGAGCGACGGTTTCTCGACGAGGTGGCAAGGCAGAAGAAGCAGGAGCGGTAAGCCGCTCACCGCTCTTGCGCCCCCCGCCGCAGTTTCGTATCGTCTCGCCGTGCTGATCAACCTCCTCCCCGATTTTCTCGCGGTGCTCGCGGCCGGCAACAGGGAAGCGGCATATCAGCAGTATCGCGAAGCCCACCGGCCCATCCTCGACGCCTACTGGCGCAATTACGTGCTGGATCCCGACAGCCCGCACGCCGGCGAGATCATCACCGGCGCGCTCCGGGCCGATCGCGGCGACCTCCAGGCCCTCGCGGCCTCCGTGGACCTGGTCCAGCTCGCGGAGGAGGCGATCACGCGCGCGGAGGAGGTGTTGCAGGTGGACCGGCCCACCGACACCTACCTGATGGTCGGCCTCGGAGGCGCGAACGCGGGCGAGCTGGTGGTCGGCGGCCGCGGCGTGGCGTTCATCTGCCTCGAGCACTTCACCGGGCGGATCAACCCCGAGACCTACGGGATGGGAATGCCACCGGACCTGATCCCCCTCTGGATCGGGCACGAGCTCGCCCATACGGTGCGCTACACCTCGCCCACCAGTTGGAGCGACATGCGCCGGCTGGTGACCGAAGCGGGGGGTAACTACGACTACTGGTCCACCGGCAGCCGTGCCTCGCTGCGCGAGCTGCTGGTGAACGAAGGGCTGGCCGTGCACGCCGCCCAGGCCGTGGCGCCTGGCTTCGACTCGGCGGACTACTTCGGCTATCCCCGCCGCCAGTATCACCGTCTGAGGGAGATGGAAGCGTTCCTGCGGCGGGTGGTCGAGCCCGACCTCGACCAGAGCGGACTCGGACTCCGGCTCCGCTACCTCAGCGGCGGCATGAGCCCCTCGGCCCGGCTGGTGAGCGGCCGCGTCCTGCCGGAGCGCGCCGGCTATTACCTTGGCTATCGAATGACCGAGGCCCTGGTGGCCGAGCGCGGCCTGGCCGCCTCCCTCCGTGCCGCCGCGTCCGAGTTCCAGGCGGCGGAAGACGTGGCGCGGGGGATCCAGACGGCCTAAAAACGCGGTGAGAGGTGAGCGGCTTACCGCCGTTCACTTGCCCACGCAAAAACTCCCGAACACCCGATCCAGCACTTCCTCAACGTCCACCACCCCGACCAGCTCGTCCAGGGCGGCCGTGGCTTCACGGACGTGGTGGGCCACCAGCACGGCATCCGCGGACGTGGTCAGCTGCTCGTGTGCGTCCGCGAGCGCCTCGCCGGCGCGGGCCAGGGCCGTGCGGTGGCGGGCGCGGCCGAGCGCGGGCTCGAGGTCGGCCAACGCCATGCGGTCGGCGAACACGCGCTCGGCGATGGCGCGACGCAGCTCGGCCAGTCCCTGGCCGGACACCGAGGAGACGGCGATCCCGCCGCCCTCGGTGCCCCCGCCGAGGTCGGCCTTGGTCCGGACGAGCAGCGCCGGACGTTCCGCCAGGATCGCCAGCTCGTCGGTCGAGGGCGCCCTGCCGGTTTCCACGCAGAGCAGCACCAGGTCCGCCGCGGCCAGGTAGCGCCGGCTCACCTGGATTCCCAGCCGGTCGATTGGATTGGCCGCGGCCCACAGCCCGGCCGTGTCGGCCAGCTTGACGGGCCAGCCGAGGAAGTCCGTGTGCCCCTCGACGGCGTCGCGGGTGGTGCCGGGAAACTCGGTCACGAGCGCCCGGTCGGCGCCAAGTAGCGAGTTGAAGAGGGAGGATTTCCCGGCGTTGGGCCGGCCTGCCAGCACCAGCAGCGCGCCTTCGCGCAGCCGCTCGGCGGACGGTGCCATGCTCAGCAGCCGCTCGACGCGGTTCGTCACCTCCGCAAGCTGCGCCGCGATCCGGGCGGCGGGGATCGGCCCGTCATCCTCGCCCGGGAAATCGATGTCGTAGGCCAGGAGCCCCTCGGTCTCGACCAGGAGCCGCCGCAGCTCGCCCAGGCGGCGCGAGAGGCCGCCGTCGAGCTGCCGGAGAGCGGCCCGAGCCTGCGCCGGCGCCGTCGCGTCGATCAGGTCTCCCACTGCTTCCGCCTGGACGAGGTCGAGCTTGCCGTTGAGCACGGCACGGCGGGTGAATTCACCGGGAGCGGCCGAACGCGCGCCTGCGTCATGCAGCGCGGAGAGGATGCGCGCGGGCGCGAGCAAGCCGCCGTGGCACGAGAGCTCGACGAGGTCCTCGCCCGTGTAGCTGGCCGGACCGGGGAAGACGGTGTAGAGGCCGCGGTCGATGGCCTCGCCGGCGGCGTCGCGGAAGGTGGCGAGCAGTGCCTCCCGCGGGCGGTCGGCACGGAAGCCTTCGATCACCCGCGCGGCCGCTTCCAGCGCCCCGGCGCCGCTCACCCGGATCACCGCGAGGGCGGAGCGGCCGGGCGGCGTGGCCAGCGCGGCGATCGGGTCGGAGAGCATGCCCGGAAATTATAGTGGGCGCGACCGGCGAGCGGCGCGGCGCATTCCTCCCCGACACCGCTGGAACGCTCACCACCAATCGCCCGGACACCGCATGCGGACTCACCGGCGTTTCCCCGCGCTCGCCCTGGCGATGCTCGCCTTCCGGCCCGCGCACCGTGCCGCGGCCCAGACGGCCGATCCCTCCGGCGGGCCGACCACCGCGCTCGCCGACTCGACCTCCATACCCATGGAGGTCCCCGACGGACGGGCCGTCGTCACGGTCACGCTGAACGGACGGGGGCCCTATCGGCTCGCCGTGGAAACCGGCTCACCGGACGTGCTGGTATCGCCCGGAGTCGTGGCCGATCTGGGTCTTCGGGCCATCGGACCCGGCGACCCGGACTCCCTGTTTCAGCTCGACTCGCTCCGCCTCGGCAAGGCGCTGGTCGAATCGCTCCATGTGGGAAGGGACAGTGCGTTCGCGCGGCTCGGCGTAGACGGCGTCCTGGGCCTCGTCGCTTTTCGTGACGTGCTGCTGACGCTCGACTACCCGAACCGGCGGCTGTCGCTGGCGAGGACCGCGCTGCCCGAGCCCGATGGTCGGGAGGTATTCCGTGCGGTACGAGTGGGCCCGTTCATCGGCATCCCGGTGCATCTCGGAGCGGTACGGGAGACCGGCGTGATCGACACCCAGGGCGGCGTCGGATTTCAGGCGATCCCGCAGGTGGCCGAGCGGCTGACATTCCAGGGGCCGCTGCGGGTGGTCGGGCGCGCGGTCGTGGGGGGAGGAGCACCGGTCGAGGTGAAGATGGGCGTGCTCAGGGGCGATGCCCGGCTCGGTCGCTACACGGTGCACCAGCCGCGGATCGCCGTCCATCCGCTCCCGGCCGACATCCCCTCGCGGGTCACCATCGGCATCGAGGTACTGCGGGACTTCTGCGTCGCGCTGGATCAGCGCTCGATGGCGGTGCGGCTGACCCGGACCGACAGTGGGGCCGTCCCGCCCGCGCGGTAGGGCGGCCTCACCGGCGCAATCCGCGCTGACCCACGGCCTTACCCCTTCTTCCGTTTGGCTGCCGGCGCGGGTGACGGCGTCCTGGTGCCCACCACCGGCCCTCCCCGCTTCACCCGCTCCCGCGCCAGCATCCACTGCTGCGGAATGCTCGCGATGTTGCTGACCGCGTAGTACAGATTGAGCCCGGACGCGAAGTTGAGGAAGAGGAACGTCATCATGACGGGCATGACGTAGAGCATCATCTTCATCTGCGGGTTCGGCTCCATCCCGATCTGGCCCACCTTGCTGAGGCCGTACATCGAGAGCCCCATGACCACCGGGATGATGTACAGCGGGTCGGGGCGGGCCAGGTCCGGCAGCCACAGAAACGACTGCCCGCGCAGCTCGATCGTGTTCTGGAACACGAAGAAGAGCGCGAACAGCACCGGCATCGGCAGCAGCATCGGCCAGCAGCCGCCCAGCGGGTTGACGTTGTACTCCTTGTACAGCTTGAACATTTCCTGTTGCAGCTTTTGCGGGTCGTTCTTGTGGCGCTCCTGCAGGTCCTTCATCAGCGGCTGCACGGCCTGGAGCTGCATGTTGGCGCGCATCGCCTTCTGGTTGAGCGGCCAGAGGAGCACGCGGACCATGATGCCGAAGAAGACGAGCACCAGGCCGTACGCGAGGTGCAGGTGCTCGTGCATCCAGACGAGGAGCCAGCGCACGCCGACCGCCACCGGGCGGATGAGGGTGCGGAGCCCGGGCCAGCCGTACGGATTGACGTCGTCGAAGCCGTGACCGATCCGGGCGAGGCGGTCGTACTCCATCGGTCCCGCGTAGACCGTGTAGGAGAACGCGCCGCTCGGCGGCACCGGCAGGCTCACCTTGACGTCGGCCTCGGTCGGGTGCTTCTCCGCCGTGGGACGTGCGGTGATGCTGGCGCCGCTGATCCGGCCACCGGCGCTGTCGAAGGCGAGCACCCCGGTGACGAAGTACTTGGACTTGACCACGGCCCAATCGAGCGGGCCGCTCACGGTCTTGGTCTCGCCGGCATCGAGGCCGCTGAAGTCGACCCGGTCGACGCCGTTCTGGTGCGTCACCAGCGCCAGCGCCCGGTGATTCTCGGTCACGTTGGCTTCGGTGTTGGCGAGTGTCGGTCCCATCCCCACCAGGAGCGTCCCGCCGTTCGGGCCCACGCCGCGCACCCGGCCCTCCACCACGATCCGGTAGTCGTCGGGCGCGAAGCGGTAGGTCAGGTCGACCGTCACCGGCCCGCGCGAGGTGCTGAGCTCGAGCGGGCCATCGCCCGCCCGGAGCGAGGTGGCAGAGGCGGTGAACGGCGCGTCGGCGAGCGAGATCGTGTCTCGGCCGACGAGCAGGGTCAGCCCGAGGAGCTCGCTGCCGGGCGGAAGGAGCTGCGCGAGCGCGTTGTCGTCGCCGGGAGCCATCGAGCGGTAGCGCTCGAGCCGGGCCTGCACCAGCCGGGCACCCGCGGTGCTGATGCCGTAGGTGTAGAGAGGCGAGGTGACGTGAATCGTCTGCGCCGGACGCCCCTGCGGCGCCGTGCTGTCGGTCCGTCCGCGCATGCTGTCCACCGGTGCCGGCGCCGCGGGAGCGGCCGGCCTGGCCGCGGGCGGTGGGGCCGGCGTCGTGTCCCGGGCCGTGGTATTCCGGGCCGTAGTGTCGCCGGTCGCACCGGCAGCCGGACCGGGCCGGGGCGGACGCTTGAGGAAGATCGCGGGCATGATGGCGATGACCATCATCAGCAGGATCGCCCAGACGGTACGACGGTCCATGAGCTCAGATCACGGGGTCAGGGGACGGGATCGAAGCCGCCCGGATGGAACGGGTGGCACCGGGCGAGTCGGCGGACGGCCAGCCAGCCGCCCCGGAGGGCGCCGTGCCGGGTGACCGCCTCGAGCGCGTACTGGGAGCAGGACGGATGAAACCGGCAACTGGGCGGCAGCGCGGGCGATAGGAAGCGCTGGTAGCCGCGGATCAGCAGGGCGAGGAGGCGGCCCGGCAGGGCGGGGCGGAGGGCGGTCACGCGGACCTCAGCACCGTGCGCCGCCAGGCGGCGAGATCGGCGCGGAGCCCGTCGAACGATGCGGCGTACGCCTCGGGCCGGGTCTTGATGACGAGGTCCCACGCCGGCTGGTGCGGCTGCAGCTCGCGCCGCCAGATCTCGCGGAGGCGCCGGCGCAAACGGTTGCGGGCCACCGCGGAGGCCTGGAACTTCGAAACGATCAGTCCCATGCGCGGGTGGCCCGTCGTGTTGTCCATCCAGATCATGTCCAGATGCTCGTACCGGCGGCGCCGTCCCTTGGCGAGGCACCGGCGGATGTCCGACGCGCGCGCGAGCCGGTGGGCTCGCGGCAGGCGCGCCGAGGGCGTCAGGAGCCCCCGTGCTTCGAGGGCAGCGAGACGGTGAGCCGCTTGCGCCCCTTCTTCCGGCGGCGGGAAAGGACCGCCCGCCCCCAGCGCGTGGCCATGCGAGCGCGGAAGCCATGCTTGTTGATCCGGCGCTTGTTGCGCGGCCGATACGACGGTTTCATGCGGGCGTTCCTCCAAAGTGAGCCCGGGAAGCTAGTTAGAGGGGAGGATGCGGTCAAGCTGCTCCGGACGGAAGGACGCGTCTTCGAGCAGCACCGTCGTTACCAACCCTCCGTCTGTCGCCTTTCCGTCTTTCCGTCCTTCCGTCTTTCCATCTTGTCAAGAGTAGATTCGCGCGCGTTGATGCATGGTTGACTTTTCCACAACCGTTCCGTAACATCTCTCGCCCTTGATCAATCCCTCCTAAGTTTTCGAGTCCCGATGCAGCTGTCCGCCAAAGACGCATGGAAGCGCATCCTCGACGAGGCGCACCGCGAACTTCCTGATCATACGATCCGGACCTGGCTCGAGCCCACCGAGGCCATCGCCCTCGATGAGGGCCGGCTGATCGTCGGCGCGCCGGATCAGTTCGCGGTGGAGTGGAACGAAACCAAGCACGCGACGCTCCTCTCCAGGCTGGCCGAGCCGGTCGTCGGGCAGCCCACCTCCGTCGTGTTCCGCGTGCACGAGGACCGCCAGAAGCGGCCGCAGATGGACTTCTTCGTGGCGCCCCCCGCCGCTCGCGAGGCCGAGCCCGTGGGCCGCCAATCCGCCAACCCGAGCACGCAGCCGCTCAACGAGCGCTACACCTTCGACACCTTCGTCATCGGCAAGTCCAACGAGCTGGCGGCGGCGGCGGCACACGCGGCGGCCGAGTCACCGGGCAAGACCTACAACCCGCTCTTCATCTACGGCGCCACCGGGCTGGGCAAGACCCACCTGATGCAGGCCATCGCCCACACCGTCTGCGAGCGGCAGCCGGACACCCGGGTCCTCTACGTGGGCGCCGAGCAGTTCATCAACGAGGTCATCGAGAGCATCCACAGCCGGACGATGCCCGAGTTCCGGCGCCGCTACCGGACCGACGTGGACCTGTTCCTGGTGGACGACGTGCACTTCCTGGAAGGCAAGGAAATGACCCAGGAGGAGTTCTTCCATACGTTCAACGCGCTCTACGAGGGCAACCGGCAGATCGTCCTGACCTCGGACCGGCCGCCCAAGGAGCTGCCGGGCCTCGAGGCCCGCCTGGTGAGCCGGTTCGAGTGGGGCATGGTGGCCGACATCGGCCAGCCGGACCTGGAGCACCGGATCGCCATCCTCAGGAAGAAGCAGGAGCAGGACCACCTGGAGCTGACCATCCCGGACGACGTGCTCCGGTTCATCGCCGAGCACGTGCGCTCGAACGTCCGGGAGCTCGAGGGGTGCATCATCAAGCTGCTGCTGTTCGCCTCGCTCAAGCACAAGGAAGTCTCGATCGAGCTGGCGCGCGAGGCGCTGAGCGACAAGATCCGGCCGGGCGAAGACGGACCGGGCTCGCCCCGGGCGCTCCCGTCGGTCAACAAGGTGCAGGAGGTCGTGGCCCGCCGCTGGGGCGTTACCCCGGAGGGGCTCCGCTCGAAGGCACGGATCAAGACGCTTACGGTGCCGCGGCAGATCGCCATGTATCTCGCGCGCGAGTTGCTGGAGATGCAACTGGTCGAGATCGGCCAGGCGTTCGGCGGCCGCGACCACAGCACCGTGATTCACAGCGTGGACAAGGTGAGCCGGCAGATGTCGCGCGATCGCACGTTCCGCGAGCGGGTGGAGCACGCGCGCCAGGAGTTGTGCGCAGAATAATCCCCGCCGTCGCGGCGACGTGTGGGAACTCTGGATCACCGTGGAGAGCACGGGACGTTCGTCCCCATCACCCACAGGGCGCCGACACGGCGCGGGGAGACCAACTGCCGCCAAGCGGTGATGTTACGACGGCGGCCCACATTTCCAGAGCCTCTACTACTGCTGCTAAGTTTTATAAACTGGAAGAGTAGTACTGCTTTTTCCTCTTCGGGGAGCGGCATGAAGCTCACGATCACGCGGGAGCAACTCCAGGAAGGCCTCGTCGCAGTCGCGGCCAGCGTGCCGGCCAAGACGACGCTGCCCATCCTGTCCAACATCCTCCTCGAGGCCACGAAGGACGGCATCCGGCTCTCGGGAACCGACCTCGACATCGCGGTGAGCACCACGGTATCGGCCTCGGTGGACCAGGAAGGGGCGATCACGCTGCCGGCGCGGAAGCTGGTCGAGATCGTCCGCGAGCTGCCCAGCGCGGCCATCCGCCTCACCGCCTCGGGTGAGCAGCGGGTGAGCATCGAGTGCGGCCGCTCCCGCTTCCGCCTGCTCGGCCTGCCCCGCGAGGAGTTTCCCGCCTTTCCCAGCGTGAAGTTCGATGGCGGCTGGCGCACGTCGTCCGGCGATCTGCAGAAGCTGATCGCGCATGTGGCCTTCGCCGCCAGCACCGAAGAAAGCCGGCCCATCCTGAACGGGGTGCTGTGGGAGCTCCGGCCGGACCGGATGCGCATGGTGGCCACCAACGGCCATCGGCTGGCCCGGATGGACGTCCCCACCTCGTCGGCGGGGGGCACCGCACAGGCCGACCTCATCGTTCCGCCCAAGGCGCTCGAGCAGATCCGCCGGCTTTTCGGGGCCGACGAAGAGGTCGAGATCGCCCGGAGCGAGAATCACCTGGGTTTCCGCTCCGCCACCACCCAGGTCTTCACCCGGCTGATCGAGGGACCGTATCCCAACTACGAGCAGGTCATCCCGCGCGAGAACGACAAGTCGGCCACCGCCGACAAGGCCGCGTTCGCGTCGGCGCTCCGCCGGATGAGCATCGTCGCCAGCGACCAGACTCACCGGATCCGGATGGCCTTCGCCAACGGATCGTGCAAGCTCTCGGTGCAGACCCCCGACCTGGGCGAGGCGCAGGAGGAGATCACCGTCAGCTACGAAGGCGACCCGCTCGAGATCGGCTTCAACGCGTCCTACCTCCTCGAGATCCTCAAGTACATTCCGACGGACGAGGTGCGGCTCACCTTCAAGGCCCCGGAGCGCGCCGCCACGTGCGAGCCCGTGGGCTGGGACGACCCGTCCAGCTATCTCACGCTCGTGATGCCGTTGCGCCTGGTGGACTGAGCTCCGCGGCCCCACGCCGGCGTGCTGTGACGGTGCTTCCGGACGCCGCCCGCGGGCACCGTTTAGGTTGCAGGAGATCGGTCTCGGCAGTCCGCATCGACCGTGAACGCAAGCGTGGAGGGAATATGCGTACCGATTTCGACACCCTGGAGTCCGACGCCGGCGACGACGAAGGCGCGTCCGGCGGCTTCCTTGGCATGGCCCTGCTGGCCCTCGCGTTGGGCGCGGGGGGCGCGTTGCTCTTCGCCCCCGCGGAAGGCGCGGAGACGCGAAAGCTGGTGAGAGGGCGCCTGCATGACATGCGGGGCGGCGCCGAGGCCGCGATCACCCGGCTGCAGCGCGAGCTCGGCCGGCGCGACGCGCGGCGCCGGCGCGAGCGGCGGACCGCGGCGTTGATCGGTCTCGCCGTGGGCGCCGGGGCGGCGGCGTTGCTGCTGCCGGCCAGCGGGCAGGACACCCGGCGCCGGATCGCGCGGACGATCGGACGGGGGAAGGACCAGGTCGAGGAGGTCGCGGAGCGGACAGTGCGCGAGCCCGAGCCGGAGGCCCAGTCAGCGCCCTCGATGTGAGGATGGGGGGCAACGAGTGCCGGGCCACGCGCCGGGCGTGTCCCGGGTCATCCTGAGCGCCGCCACGCCCCCTCGGTGGGAGTTACTGCCGGGTCGTCAGAGTCACTGAGTAGCTGCCCGACTGCTTGACCGGAACTGTCTGACCTACAGTCGGAACAGTGATCGTCATGTCGCCCACGTCATTGCCCTGGGCGGAGACGAGGACCCCATCCAGCCCGAGCCGGTGGACGCCGCGGCGCGTGCCGCTGGCCGTCATCTGCAGCTCCTGGTCGGCCTGCCGCTGCGTTCCCGTGCGATTGTACGAGCCCGCGCTCTGCAGCGTGATCCCCTTCGCGCCCGGCGCCTCGTCGGCGCTGGCGCGGTAGGTCGTCACCGCCCGCTCGCTGCCCGGGAACGCGTCCGCCGTGAGGGTGTACTCGGTCGTGTCGGTCCACGCCATTCCCTCGCGCACTCCGTCGGCCGGCAGCGCCGGGAACAGGAGCCGGAGCCGTCCCGTCAGCTCGTCGGCGAACGTGCTCTTCCGATCGGGCGTGAGCGCGCCCAGGCCGCCCGTGGCGTCGAGGGTGGCCGTCCAGCGGGTGCCGCGCGCGGCCGCCAGCGAGTCGGGATCTGCGGGCTGACCGTTCTCCAGCGCCTGCAGTGAATCGAGGACGACGGTCAGACGGTACTGGCCCGACGTCCCCGACTCGCTCACCATCACCCGCAGAAACGCGATCCGGTCACGGGCCTGCTCCTGGCTGGCACCGCCGGGGTACTGCAGGCTGAGGCTGTCGTGCCGCTCCAGCCGATAGCCCGCGTCCCGTACCGGATGGTACGTAACCGCCGGGCCTCGGCCGGGCGTAGTGGGTGCCGGCGCGTCGGGCTGGTTCGGGCGCGGCGCGGGCGCCGGTGCGCTGGTGGAGGCGGTGGACGATGCGCACCCCGCGAGGAGAGCTGCGGCGAGAACGGCGCCGGGTCCCAGGCGTGGCCGGGTCATTCGAGCGACGTGACCTTGGTGGTCTGGGTTATGGTGATCGGCAGCGGCTCGTCCGTAAACGCGCCGGAGATGGTGAGTGCCGAGCGGAGCTGCCAGTCGCCGCCCAGATACGTTCCATCGGAGCTCACGAAGTAAGTCCCCGTTCCCTTCCCCGCGCCCTCGATGCGAGCCGGCCCGTTCGGCGTGGGCTGGCTGCCTGCGACCGATGACTGGTACTCGCTCGTGATCCGGACGGCCTTGCGGGCGTTGTGGGTCTCGTTGGCCACGGCCCGGTAGGAGGTGATCCGCCGGACGACCACGCTGTCGGTGCCGTCAGTGGTGGCTCGCGAACTGGTGTCGGCCCAGCGCTCGCCGGACTTGACGCCCGCTTTGACCCAGGGGAAGAAGTCGCTGATGAACCCCTGGACACGGGATGCCGCGGGCGACACGTTCACGGCCTCCAACTCCGACAGCTTCCCCGCCTCGTTCAGAAAGCCCCGGAACTCCGCACCCCTGGCGCTGTCGAAGACCGCGGCCGGCACCGGCGCGGTGCTGTCTCCGCGCATCGAGTCCACCACGACCCGCACCGCCTTGCCGTGGGTGCTGTCGGTGAACGTCAGCGTGACGAAGCTCGAGGTCGAGAAGGAGATGCTCTGCTTTCCCTTTCCGGCCGAGGTCGCGTCGACGTCCTGCGTGAGGGTCTGGTCCACCCGGTACCGGGCGGTCACGGGTCCATGGGGAGCGGGCGCAGCCGCGACGAGGGTCGCCAGCGCGGTGCAGCCGAGGAGTCGAGCGAGCATCGTGGGTATCCTCGTGGGGCGGAAGCCCGGCGGCCCTCCGGACCGGTCCGGAGGGCCGCGGCTGGTCGGGCCATAAGCCGAGTTCTGTTCCGGCACTTGCGTGACCGGGATGGTCATCTGTCTACGGCGGCCGTTGCCGGCCACCTCTAGCGGCCTACCCGCGGTTTGTCCTGCCGGTGTGGGTCACACCTCACCGCTTATTTGGCCTTGCTCCGACTGGGGGTTGCCGTGCCGTCGCTGTTGCCAGCGCCGCGGTGGGCTCTTACCCCACCGTTTCACCCTTACCCGGCGGTTGCCCGCCTGGCGGTCTGTTTTCTGTGGCCCTGTCCGTCGCCTTCCGGCGCCCAGGCGTTACCTGGCAGTCTACCCGCTGGAGCTCGGACTTTCCTCGGACCGCCTTGCGGCGTCCGCGACCACCGCGCTCGACCAGCGACGGAAATATAAGGGGGGCCCGGGAGGACGGAAGGACGGAAGGTTGCTCCTCGGAGAACGGCGCCGGCTTTCCGTCCTTCCGTCACCCGAAATCATCCCGCCTCCCCCACTCTGGCCAGCCCCTGCTCCGCCTGGCGAACGAACGGCTGCAACGCCGGGTCCGCGGCCCGCCACTGGCTCAGCACCTGGTGATACTCCTGCCGGGCCTCCGCCCGGCGCCCGAGCTGCTCGAACGCGGCCGCCCGCAGCAGGCGTACCCGGCCGAGCATTCCCCAGCGGGAGTCGAAGCTGCCGATCCGAAGCACCTCGGGACGGAAGTCCTCGAGACTCCGGATCGTCGCGTGGTAGTCGCCCAGGAGGTAGTAGGCCTGAGCGGCGAGCGGGCGCCGGTACGCCATGTACATGGTCTTCATCATCGCCTGAGACGAATCCGGCTCGGCCAACGCGCGGCGGGCGGCGGCGGAGTCGCCCCGACTGAGCGCGAGCAGGGCGCGGACCTCCTTGGTGAGCGTCTCGCCGGTCAGTGCGCGGTACTCGGCGACGGCGCTGCTGTCGGCCGCCGGCCCCGTGAAGAGACCGATCGCCGCCGAGGCGCCGCTGTGCGCCAGATGGGCCCGGTCCTCACCGGGCGCCATCCGCACCGCCTCGGCCGCGCTCTGCCAGACCTGCCGCAGCGCCGCCGTCGGGACGCCGGTGGCCCCGTAGAGTTCGCTCAGCGCCATGCGGCGCCACGATTCGCCGACCGGTCCCGAGCCTTCGCGTCCCGGGTGCCGGATCACCTCGCGGCGGACCTGGTCGGCCAGATCGATCGTCTTTGCCGCGCGCACCAGGTCGCCCTGGTAGGCGAAGACATTCGCGGCGGCGGCGATATCGCTGACCACCGTGGGCGTCCCCTCGTACGTACGGAAGTCCTGGGGCGCCGCGGTATCGAGCGCAGTGCGCAGGTCGCTGGCCGCGCGGTCCACCTCGCCGGAGGCAAAGCGGATGCGCGCCGCGACGAACGGAAGCTCGGGATGCGCCGGTGGCGTCTGGCGGAACCGGTCCACCTCGGACAGCGCGGCGCCGAAGTTCCCCGACGCGACGTACGCGTCCACCAGGGCGCCATGCGCTCTCAGTGTCGTGGGCTGGGTGGCGACCCAGCGGCGGGCCGTGGCGAGCCCCTCGGCCCGCGCTCGCCGAAGCGCCGCCGCCGTCGTGGCACTGTCCAGCAGGTCGCGGCCATCCGGCGCCTGCGCCGGCACGAACGAGTCGGACGCCACCAGGGCGTAGTACGGCTGCGCCGCGGACGCCGTGCTCAACATCGCCTGCACGTGCTCGTAGGCCAGCGTGTAGTTCGGATCCAGCACGAGACTCCGTCGAAAGGCGCGGATCGCCTGGGTCCAGGCCGGCGCTTGGTTGGGTCCGGCCGTATCGTGGAACCAGGCCTCGCCGAGTCCGTACCAGGCGTCCGCGTCGGACCCGTCGCGCGCGAGCAACTGCCGGTAGGACGCGCGCGCGTCCACGTACTCGCCGCCGAGGAAGGCGCGGTAGGCGTTGATGATCGTCCGCTCGTGCGCCGGCAAGTTTGCCGAGTAGGCGGTGGCCCGGACGATCGCCGCGTCGGCGATCGAGTCGCCGGTGCCCACCAGCCACCCGCGGGTGAGCGCCAGCTTGTAGTACGCCAGGCCGAAGGTGGTGTCGATCCGGATGGCGCGCTCGAGCTCCCGCTCCGCGCCGGCCAGGTCCCAGCGATTGAGCTGCTCCACGCCCGCGAGATAGGCGCGGTACGCCTCGAGCGAAGCGGTGGTGGAGCGGGCCAGCCCGATCCGCACCTCGTTGGGTGCGCCAGAGAGATCGAGGAGCTTGGTGGCCAGCTCGTCGAACAGCGGTCGCACGTCGGCGCCCGTCCGGTCGTCCACCCGTGCCACGTCCACCCGCCGGCCGCTGGCGACGTCGTACACCCGCGCCGCGAGATGGAGCGAGTCCCCGGCCTGGGCGAAATCCCCCAGGACCACAGTCCACACCCCGGCGTCGCGCGCCAGGCGCCGCGCCATGTCGAGTCCGATGTCGTCGCCCGGTTTGAGGTCGTGCTGCGCCAGCAGATCGTGCAGTCGCTCGTGGTCCACGACGGTCAGGTCGTTCCATTGCGAGAGATTGAGGCCGAGCATGCTCACGCTGCCGTCGCGGAGCCAGTCCACCGTGCGGTCGTCGCGCAGGTTGTCGAACGGCAGGACCAGGATCGAATGCCGCGGGTTCACCCCCGCCGGCGGGCCGGGCGCGCGGCGGGCGAGCCCGATGCCCCCGGCCACGATGCCCAGCGCGGCCACGGCCGCCGCGATAGCAGTGCGCCGGAGCCGCGACCGGCGGCCCCTCGGCGTGGGCGTGTCCGTGCTGAGTGCTTGCCGGAATTCGTCGCCCCGCTGCCACCGGTCCGCGGGCTGCTTCTCCAGTGCGCGCATGATCGCCGCCGCCAGCGGCCGTGGCGTGTCGGGGCGCGCCCGCTCGATCGGCACCGGCCGCTCGGCGATGTGCTTCGAGACCACCACCCGGTTCGGTCCCTGGAACGGCGGCTGGCCCGCGAGCATCTCGTAGGCCACCACGCCGAGGGCGTAGAGGTCACTCCTGGTGTCGATCTCTTCGCCGGCGGCCTGCTCGGGGCTCATGTACGCGGGCGTGCCCACGGCCATGCCTTCACCGGTGCTGTTCGTGCCCGGATCCGCCGCCATTGCCCGCGCGATGCCGAAGTCGGCCAGCATGGCCCGTCCCGTGGCCCCGTCCAGCAGTACGTTCTCGGGCTTGACGTCCCGGTGCACCACGCCCGCGCCACCGGCCGCGTCGAGCGCCGTGGCCACATCGGCCACGATGCGCGACGCGGTCGTGGGGTCGAGCCGTCCGTCGCGGGAGAGCCGCTCGCGCAGGCTCTCGCCCTCGACCTGGTCCATCACATAATAGAGGAGGCCCTCGGTGGTACCCGCGGCATGGACTGCCACAATGTTGGGGTGCCGCAGCCGCGCCACGGTGCGGGCTTCGGCGAGGAACCGCCGCGCGATGGAGGGGTGCGAGGCCAGCTCGGGATGGACAGCCTTGATGGCGACGGGCCGGTCGAGCGTCGTGTCGGTGGCGAGAAAGACGACGCCCATTCCCCCGCGCCCGAGCTCGCGCTCCAGGCGGTAATGTGGCGCGAGCGCCGCCTGCAACGCATTGAAGAGGTCGAGGGTCGGAGTCGTCATGGCCCAACCGGCTCAGGAAGCGGAACCCAGAATATATACTGCGGCGGGCCTTCCTTGGATGCCGCTCCCACGGAAAGGGTTGCGCTCGCGGGTATTGGCGGTGGCAAGGGTTGAATCCATGTTGACGTGGGGCGCCTATCCTCTTGCACCATCCTGCCGGAGGAAAGTGTGACCTACGTCGCCGACCCGAGCTCGACCACAGTGGCCGCGGTACTCATGCCGGGGGAGCGTCCCCGGGTGGATGCCGCGGGCAACGGGCTCTTCGCCGTGCTGCACCGCGATTCGATCCCCGATGCGGTGCGGGCCGTGCGGGAGCGGCCGGTGGACGCGGTGCTGGTGTCGGTACATCGCTGCGGGCTCGACCAGATGGAGCTGGTCGGACACCTGGTGCGGGAGTTCCCCTCGATCCCCACCGTCGCCCTCGTCTCCCAGCACGATCCCGGCGCCATCGAGATGCTGCTCCGGCTGGGCGCCTCGGGCGTCCGCCAGGTGGTGGACGTCACCTCGCCCGCGGGGTGGAACCGGCTGCGCCAGGTGGTGGGTCAGCCTGCCACGCGCGCGGTCGCCCGGATCCAGCAGCCCATCCTCGAGTCGATCGCCCAGGCACCGCCCGACGCGCGCCTGTTCCTCGAGGCCATGGTGCGGCTCGCGCCCGAGGTCCCCACGGTTACGGCGCTCGCCGGCCAGCTCTCGGTCCGGCCCAGCACGCTGATGTCGCGATTCGCCCGCGCGGGGCTGCCGTCGCCCAAGAATTATCTCGCGGCCATCCGGCTGCTTCACGCCGCATTCCTGTTCGAGAGCTCGGGCCTGTCGGTGGCGGACGTGGCGTATCGGCTGGAATACAGCTCGCCCCAGAGCTTCGGCCGCCATCTCCGGGCCATGCTTGGTCTGACCGCGCTCGAGTTCCGCCGCCGATTTCCCTTTCCGGTGGCACTGGAACGCTTCGTGGCCCTGATGCTGGAGCCCTACCGCGAGATCTGGCGGGGATTTCACCCGCTGGTCGCGGGAAGTTGGGAAAGCGGACGGGGAGGAGGGTCGGGAGAACAGGGGAGCGAGGCCGCAGAGTAGCCCGGCCTACCGGTCCACCAGCCGGCCATGCCGCGCCAGCACCTCGCGCACGCCGTCGTGCGGGAGCGCGGGTACCCGGTACCAATTCGCACCCGTCATCGTCCGCGCTGCCACCATGGCGTTCACGATGGCCTCCTCGGTCGCCTGCACCGCCGCTTCGTACACCGGATCGATCACGTCTTCGCTCAGCATGGGCACCGTCGCAATCCCCACCGAGTCTGGTGTGCCCGTGGGCCCGGTCGCGAAGGCGATGAACAGATCCCCCGATCCCGCGCCCGCGACGCCGCCCATCCGCCCGACGCCCAGGGCGGCGCGGCGGGCCACGCGCCGGAGCTGGTGCGGCAGCAGTGGTGCGTCGGTCGCCAGCACCACGATGATCGAGCCGTGCTCCTGCTCGCGCTTCGATCCCCCCGTGCCGGTATTGGCGGCACAGCGATCGCGTGCCATCGCGCTGTCGAGCGGTTCGCGCGTGTCGTAGCACGGCTCCGGCACCTGGAGCTCCCGCGCTACCGGAATCCCCGCGATCCGGAGCTGCCGCCGAAGACCGAAGTTGCACTGCACCAGGGCGCCCACCGTGAATCCCCCGCGCGCCGCCGGCAGCCGGCGGCTCGAGCTGCCGATCCCGCCCTTGAAGCCGAGGCACTGCATGCCGGTGCCGCCGCCCACATTGCCCTCCGCCACGGGCCCGGTGGCTGCCTTCGCCAGCGCGGCGAACACATGCTCCTTCGTCACGTGGAAGCCGAAGATGTCGTTGAGGTCACCGTCCCAGGTCTCCGCCACCACGGGCAGGCAGCAGTAGCGCGGGTCGGGCAGTCGGCTGGCGCCCCACTCGATCAGAGCGTCGCGCACGGTACCGACGCTGTTGGTATTGGTGATGGCGATGGGATAGAAGAGGAGGCCGTAGTCCTCGATCCAGGCCGTGCCCGTCATCTCGCCGTTGCCATTGAGGCTGAACCAGCCGGCAAAGACGGGCGAGAGGTCTCCTCGGCCGCGGGGAAAGACGGCCGTGACCCCGGTGCGCACCGGCCCCTTCCCCGGCGTGAGTCGCCCGGAGCCGCTGATGAGCGTGGTGTGACCTACCGTCACGCCCGGCACGTCGGTGATGGCGTTCCACCGGCCGGGCGTCCCGTCGAAGGGAATTCCCAGATCCCGCGCGCGCGCCGGCGTCTGTTGCGGGTGCAGCGGCGCCGCCCCGAGCGCGGAGATCAGGCCCACGGCGGCGGCCAGGCGGCCGATCACGGACCCGCCGGCCCACGGAAGACGAAATACACGGCGCCCATGATGCACAGCGCCGCCCAGAGGTAGTCCAGCCTGACCGGCTGGCGCATGTAGTACACCGCGAAGGGGACGAACACCGTCAGCGTGATGGCCTCCTGCATGATCTTGAGCTGCGCCAGCGACAGCGTGGTGTAGCCGATCCGGTTGGCCGGGACCTGGAGCAGGTACTCGAACAGCGCGATGCCCCAGCTCACCACCGCGGCGATGTACCAGGGGCGGTCCGCGAAGTTTCGCAGGTGGGCGTACCACGCGAATGTCATGAAGATGTTGGAGCACACGAGCAGCAGCGCCGCCCGGGTGATGATGTCGGCTCTAATCGGGCCCTCCGCTCAGCTCCAGCCCATGCGCGCCCGGAGCGCCGTTACGTGGGCGGTGTGGTGCTCTCCGTGCCAGGCATACAGGGCGAGCAGCTCATCGACCGACATGACGCGGCCGTGCTCGGGGTGGCGCACGCCGCGCGCGCGCTCGATCGGGCCGAGCCCGTGGAGCAGCGACACCCAGCGGACGTGCAGTGCGTCCAGCAGCGCCAGCGAAACCTCGATCGGCGCCGAGCGGGCGTCGCGCAGCTCGGCCCAGCGGGCTTCGTCGTACGGCTTGATCGTCGGTGTGTCTTCGGTGAGGGCCAGCCGCATGCGGGTGTAGGCGTTGAGATGGCTGTCGGGGACATGGTGCACCACCTGGCGCACGGTCCAGCCCGCCGGGCGGTACGGGGTGTCGAGCTGCCGATCGTTCAAGCCGGCCACGGCTGCGCGGAGCCGCCCGGGCGCCGCCGCAATCCGGGCAACGCATGCGGCCCGCCGGGCGTCGGTCATCACGCCGTCCCAGGCGAACTCGCCGATCGGATAGCGCAGGTCGGTCACGTCGGCCTCGCCAGGCGGCTCACTCCGTATCCGAGGCGCGCTCCCCGCGCGCGGGGCGATCGACCTCGGCACTTCCCCGGAACTCGAAGTGCGCCTCGTCCAGGAGGCGGCTCTGCAGCGGCTCCTCTCCCATCTGCCGCAGCATCGCGTTGGCCAGCACCGCCTCCGCGATCCGCGCCGCCGGCTCCCATCGGCCCGGCGTGAGGCCGGGGTACTGGTCGGCGAACTCGGGGCGGAGGCGGGCTTCACGCATGGCCCAAATCTAGCTCCGGACTCGCGCGGGTGCGGCCGAGCGCAACGCTTTTCACCGGTCCCGCATCCAACGTGACGCAAGGCAGTACCTCTGCAGTACCCGGTTCCCGGAGTCGCGGCCACGCAGTACGGCTCCGGGGGCCACTTCCCCTCGCTACGCACGCCGTTCGTTGCACCGCGCATCGCGAATCCCGCCCGGCGCGAGCCGGATTCTGGTGAAGACCTGCGTCATCGTCACCGCACGGTACCCGCACAGCAGCATCGGCCGCCGCATCCGGAACAGGGCGACGCACTCCCGCCGGCTGCACTGCACCGTCTCGGCCCGGGGGTCGAGGGTCCCGGTTCGGGCGGCGAGCACGCGGACCCATGGCCCATCGTCTCCCGCTTCACGGGTCCAGCGGGTGGAGTCCTCCGCCGGCAGCTCGGTGTAGCCGTTCTCGCGGACGAAGGCCTCCGCGCAGTGGCGGGCCATCGTCTCCATGCCCTCGCTCAGGTCGCGCGAGAGGAGACAGCGCCGCGGATCGGATCGGAGCCACGGCACGAGGGCCGCTGGCGGTGGTGCCGAGCCCGGTCGACCGCAGGCGAGGCAGCACGCCAAAAGCGCCGCCGGCCAGCCTCGCATCGATACCTCAGTCCAGCGTGATCCCCTCCTTCAGGACCCACACCTTGGTCGCGAAGAAGAGGCGGATCATCGCCGCGTGGTCGTCGGCCGGCACCAGCACGACGAGGGCATCGCCATCGGTGCCTCGGGTCGGGCGGACGTTCCGCTTGAGCCGCATGCGCCCCTGCAGCGGGTCGAACCAGGGAGGGAGCCGGCGGCGCTCGTCTCCCTTCACCACGTCCTTGGTTCGGCTCCCGGTCGGGTCGGCGAGCGCCACCTGGCAGTACCACCGGCCGCGGGCCTCGCCCCTGGTCGCCCGGGAAAAGGTGAGCGACCGATCCGTCAGCTCGGCCCAGACCTTCAGGTTCGGCGTCGTGCGCGGCCGCACCTCGAGCCGTCCCCCGCGCGCCTTGGGAATCCGCACCATGAACTCCCACGTGTTCCGGGATGAGAAGTTGCCGTCCGTGACCGCGTAGGCCTGCTCGGTCCCCGACACCGCGTCGCCTCCGAAAGTCCAGGTCGCCGGCCGCGACTCGCCGGCCTCGATCGTCACCCGATCCAGTTGGTAGCGCTTGCGCGATGCCATGGCTCTCTCCCGAGGGTGGGCGTGGTTGGTTGAACGATTCCTAATCCGGTCGCGGCTCGTGTCCGTCGGGGCGTGCCAGCAGCCGTTCGAGCATCCGGATCTGCTCCTGCTGCAGCGACACCAGCTCGGCCCAGTCCCGCTCGCGGAGCTGGTCGAGCTTGTCGTGCAGCGTCCGGATTTCGATTTCCGCCGTCAGGTTGACCTCGTAATCGTGTTCCGCCTGCAGCCGGTCCCGCGCCGCCTGCCGGTTCTGCGACATCATGATGATGGGTGCCTGGAGGGCCGCCAGCATGGAGAGAAACAGGTTGAGCAGGATATAAGGATAGGGATCGAACGACCGGTGCCCACGCACGAGCACCAGGGAGTTGAGCGCCACCCAGGCCAGCACCAGGGCTCCGAACATCAGGATGAAGGGCCAGGAGCCGCCGAACGCGGCGATTCGGTCGGCGAGACGCTCCCCGAGCGTGCGGGTGTCGGCGAACTCCTGATTGACGTCGCGCGACACCCGCCGGCCGCCCAGCAGATACTCGACGATGCGGCGCTCGGTGGCGCCGAGCCGGGAGAGCCCGGTGGGCGCGTGGGTGGAAGGGGAGGCTGGAGACATCGCTCACCTCGGGCGGCGGTCGGCGACAGGCGCTATGGAAGTGTATCGCCGAAACATCCGTCGGGAGAGCGGTTCCCGTCAATCGTCGTGCTCGGTGCCTTCTTCGACGGCTGCCACTCCTGCGCCGGGTCCGGCTGGCAGATACGCGCTCGCCGCGCCCTCCTGATAGACTAGCTTTCCCCCGGTATGGCCCACCTGCGCTCCCATCGCCGCGAGCCCGACGGCGCCGGCGAGCGTGGCCAGCCTGGCCGACCGGCCCGTGTAGCCGCCGAGCAGGCCGGCGCCGCTTACGAGGAGCAGCACGCCCGACAGCACGAGGAACCGCTCCGCGCCTTCCTCGTGCGAGTGGAGTGCGCCGTCGCCGATGGCATGCTCGACTCGCTCCTCCTGGGATTCGCCCGTCTCCACGGCCAGCCAGGCGCTCAGGGTGAGCGCAAGCGCGAGCCCGGTCGGGACGGCCCAGGCCAGCCGGGGGCGGCTGCCCCGCCGGATGGCCCAGAGCGCAACGGCGGCGGCAACGGGCAGCAGGAACATGAAGACGATCGGAAAGTGGACCACGGCTGGGTGCAGTGGATCGGGCAGCATCTGAGGCTCCGGATGAAGGTGGCGACAGCATGCGACCTTCGGACTGCCTCCGCCATCCGACATTCGACGCGTGACCGCCCGGTTGCGCCCCATCCGACATCTGCCGGAGTACCATGGACGAAAACGAGCTTCGGGGAATGCGGGTCGCGCTCGCACTGCTGCTGGCCGGGATCGTGGCGGGGGGCGCGGTCGACCTCGTCCTTGACGCGCCGGCGAACTGGCTCTCCGCGCATGTGGTCTACGAAGTTCTCCTCATCGTCGGCGCGCTGGCGGCGTCGGTCTGGCTGTGGCACGGCTGGCGAAAAGCGGCCGAGTCGGCCGCGGCGCTTCGCCGCTCGCTCGCCGAGCGCCAGAGCGAGCGCGATGCCTGGCGGGCCCGGGCACATCAGGCGCTCGACGGGCTTGGATACGCGGTGGAGGACCAGTTTCTGGCTTGGGGGCTCACGCCGACCGAGCGGGAGGTGGCCCTGCTGCTGCTGCAGGGGCACGGCCACAAGCAGATCGCGGCGGCCACGGGTCGGAGCGAGCGAACGGTGCGGCAGCACGCCGTCACGATCTACCGCAAGGCCGGTCTGGGCGGGCGCGCGGAGCTCGCGGCCTTCTTTCTGGCCGATCTGCGGTTGCCCACGACCCATCGAGATGGGTGAGGCGGCCGTTGTGCGCGCCCGGACGCCCCGATCACGGTTACGTTCAGTACGTACTGAACGCAGGAAACGCCGGCCGCGAGACAGGAGCGTCATGGACTCCGCTACGATTCGCTTCACCGACCGCATGGGCCTCCTCTTCGAGGCCGAGGGCCGCCCTCGCATCGCGGGGCGCATCTTCGGCCGCCTCCTGGTGAGCGACGAGCCCCGCTCGCTGAGCCAGCTCGCCGACGAGCTCGGTGTGAGCAAGGCCAGCGCCAGCACCAATGCGCGTATCCTGGCCGGGATGGGCCTGCTCGAGCGGGTGTGCCGCCCCGGCGACCGCCATGACTACTACCGGGCAGCCCCCGACCTGTTCCGCCGCACGATGGCGGAACGGCTGGGGCGGTGGCAGCGGTTCACCGAAGCCGTGGGCGAGGCTCGCCGCACCCTTCCCATCAGCAGCGCCCGGGTTCGCGCACGGCTCCGCGGGTATGAGACCGCCTACGCCTACATGGCCGACGCGATCGGGGCGGCGTTGCGGGAATGGGCCAAGGGGGAGGGCTCGCCCGCGCTTGCAACGGGAGAGTGGGCGCGATGACGGCGCGCCGGCCCGGCGCCCTCGCGCTCGTCGCGCTGCTGGGGGGCTGCGTGGGAACGCCGCGCGTGTCGGGCGTGCCGGGCGCGTCGCCGGCGCCGCAGGTGCCCTGGACGCCACCGCCTGCCGCGCTCGAGCGGGCCGTGGTGGCCGACAGCTCCGCCCGCGTGGTACTTCCCGCGGGGCTGGCCGAGCGGATCCGGCGGCTCACGCTGGCGGAGATCGTCGACATTGGCCTCCGTAACAACGCGAACACCCGGCTCGCATGGGCCAACGCGCAGGCGGCGGCGGCGGCCTACGGCTCGGAGCGCGGCAGCTGGCTTCCCCAGGTGGATGGCGACGTGACGGCGGCCCGCATCAAGACGGTGGCGAGTCAGGGGCGCACCGCGGTCCAGCAATCGGTGCTCACGCCGAGTGCCACGCTCAGCTACCTGCTCTACGATTTCGGCGGCCGGCGCGGCCGGATCGAGGGGGCACGGCAGCAGCTCTTCGCGGCGGGGTTCACTCACAACGCGGCCATCGAGGATGTCGTGCTGCAGATCCAGGTGGCCTACTTCCAGTACCTCGCCAACCGGTCACTGCTGGCGGCCCAGCGGACCACCCTGGACGAGGCGCGTGCCAACCTCGAGGCGGCCGAGGAGCGCCGACGGGTGGGACTCGCCACCATCGCGGACGTGCTGCAGGCGCGAACGGCGGCGAGCCAGGCGCAACTCGATGTCCAGACCACGGAGGGCAACCTGCAGACGGCCCGCGGCGCGCTGGCGCTGGCGCTGGGTCTGCCGGCCAATCTCCCATACGACGTGGACTCGACCGCGGCCGAAGTGCCGGTCGCGGCGCTGGCCGACAGCGTGGACGCTCTGATCGGGGCGGCGCTCCGGGGCCGGCCCGATCTGGCGGCCTCCCGCGCGCAGGCGGAAGCCGCCCGCGCGGCGGTGGGCGAGACGCGCTCGAGCCTGCTCCCCTCGCTCAACCTGAGCGCCACCGCCGGCCGCACCTACGCGACCACCATTCCGAATGGCGCCAACAGCTACAACGTGGCGATCGGCCTCGCCCTCCCGCTGTTCAACGGCTTCTCCCGCCAGTACGACCTCCGCGCGGCCGAATACCAGGCCGAGGCGGCGGCGGCCCGGACCGAGACCATCCGCCAGCAGGTCGTCTTCCAGGTGTTCAGCGCGTACTATGCGCTGCAGACTTCGACCCGGCGGGTGCGCACGTCGGAGGACCTGCTGGCGAGCGCGCGGCAGTCGAGCGAGGCGGCGCTGGCCCGGTACAAGGCCGGGGTCGGCAGCATTCTCGATCTATTGACCGCGCAGACGGCGCTGGCCGGCGCGCGGGCGCAGCGGGTGGATGCCCGGCTTGCCTGGAGCGTCTCGCTGGCGCAACTGGCGCACGACGCGGGGGTGCTCGACCCCCAAGGCGGTAACTCGCTGCGCCTGACCACCGACACGACGACGGTGCCCTCCCGATGAGCTCTCGCAGCGGCCCGGCTTCCGTTCTCTCGGCCCTTTCCGTTCTGGCCGTGGCCTCCGCCTGTGCGAAGAAGGACACGCCCCCTCCGCCGCCGGTGCCTGTCACCGTCGCGACGGCCGAGCGCCGCGCCGTCCCGTTCGAGCTGGCGGCCACGGGTACGGTCGAGCCGATCCAGACGGTGGCGGTCCAGCCCCAGGTCAGCGCGCCAATCGTGCGGATCGCGTTCCGCGAGGGACAGGAAGTCACGAAGGGCCAGGTGCTTTTCCAGCTCGACCCGCGGCCGTTTCAGGCGGCCCTGGCGCAGGCCGAAGGGATCCTGCGGCGCGACCAGGCTCAGGCCGCCAACGCCGAGCAGGACGCGACGCGGTACTCCGCGCTGGCGGAGAAGGAGTATGTGACGGCGCAGCAATACGACGCGGCCAAGACGAGCGCCGCGGCGAGTACGGCCACGCTGGCCGCCAGCCGGGCGGCGGTGGAGCAGGCGCAGCTCAACCTGCAGTACGCCACCATCCGGGCGCCCATCTCGGGACGCACCGGCAGCCTCCGCGTGCGCGCAGGGAACCTCGTCCGGACCACCGACGCCGCGCCGCTCGTCACCATCAACCAGATCAAGCCGATCCTGGTACGCTTCGCCGTGCCCGCGGCCAACCTCCCCTCGATCCAGCGCTACCGGGGCGATACGATCGTGGTCTCGGCCACCCCGACCGGGGGCGGGACCGCGAGCCAGGGGACACTGTCGTTCGTGGACAATGCCGTGGACACCACGACCGGGACGATTCTCCTCAAGGGCACCTTCCCGAACACCGATGGCGCGCTCTGGCCTGGCGAGTTCGTCAATGTCCGGCTCCGCCTCTACGTGGAGCCGAACGCGTTGGTGGTGCCGGCTGCGGCCGTCGTGTCCGGTCAGCAGGGCAGTTTCGTCTTCGTCATCAAACCCGACAGCTCGGCCGCTACCCGCGCGGTAAAGGTGGAGCGTTCCACCGACGAATTTGCCGTCGTCAC
This sequence comes from Gemmatimonadales bacterium, assembly GCA_025927545.1. Taxonomy (GTDB): domain Bacteria; phylum Gemmatimonadota; class Gemmatimonadetes; order Gemmatimonadales; family GWC2-71-9; genus CAVVWJ01. The sequence goes on along the minus strand of JAICLE010000002.1, from coordinate 79,951 downwards.
GGGCGAGGTGCACCCGGGCGACCCGGTGGTCATCGACGGCCAGCTCCGGCTGCGTGACGGCTCCAGAGTGCAGATCAAGGCCCCGGGCGACAGCGCCCGGGCGAGGGCATCATGAACATCACCGGTCTCTTCATCCGCCGACCCGTCATGACCACGCTGGTCATGGCTGGCATCCTCATCTTCGGGCTCGTGGCCTACCGCGAGCTGCCCGTGAGCGATCTCCCCGCGGTGGACTACCCCACCATCTCGATCAGCGCCAATCTGCCCGGCGCGAGTCCGGAGACGATGGCCTCCTCGGTGGCGACGCCGCTGGAGAAGCAGTTCTCCACCATCCCCGGCGTGGAGACGATGACCTCGACCAGCAGCCAGGGGAGCAGCCAGATCACCCTGCAGTTCGCGCTCAGCCGCAACATCGACGCGGCCGCGCAGGACGTGCAGGCGGCGATCTCCCAGGCGCAGCGCCAGCTCCCGCAGGAAATGCTGCCGCCGAGCTTCCGCAAGGTGGATCCGTCATCGTCCCCCATCCTGTACTATGCGCTCCGGACCGCGACGCTGCCGCTGCCGCAGCTCGATGAGTACGCCGAAACCTTCCTGGCGCAGCGCCTCTCGACCGTGGACGGGGTGGCCCAGGTACAGGTGTACGGGTCGCAGAAGTACGCGGTCCGGATCCAGCTCGACCCCCAGCAGCTGGCCGCCCGGAGCATCGGGATCGACGAGGTGGCGACGGCGGTGCAGAACGGCAACGTCAACCTGCCGACCGGCATTCTCTGGGGCACCGACAAGGCCTACTCGGTGGAGAGCCAGGGGCAGCTCACCGACGCGGCGGCGTTTGCCAAGCTGGTGGTGGCGTATCGGGACGGCGCCCCGGTGCGGCTCGGCGATCTGGGCAAGGTCGTCGACAGCGTCGAGGACACCAAACGGGCGAGCTGGTATAACGGCCAGCGCGCCATCGTGCTCGCCATCCAGCGGCAGCCCGGCACCAACACGGTCGCCGTCGCCCAGCGGGTCAAGGCCGAGGTCGAGCAACTCGGGCCGGAGCTGCCGGCCTCGGTGGAAATGGCCACGCTGTACGACCGCTCGGAGAGCATTCAGCAGTCGGTGGCAGACGTGAAGTTCACCCTCTTCCTGTCGCTGTGCCTGGTCGTGATGGTGATCTTCCTGTTCCTCCGGAACCTCCGGGCCACCACCATCCCCGCGCTGGCGTTGCCGATGTCCATCGTGGGCACGTTCGCGGTGATGTACCTGCTGGGGTACAGTCTGGACAACCTCTCGCTGATGGCGCTGACGCTGGCCGTGGGCTTCGTGGTGGACGATGCCATCGTGGTGCTGGAGAACATCGTGCGCCACATCGAGGCGGGCGAGCCGGTCATGCAGGCGGCGCTGCATGGGAGCCGCGAGATCAGCTTCACCGTGCTCTCGATGACGCTGTCGCTGGTGGCGGTGTTCATCCCCGTGCTCTTCCTGGGCGGGCTCATCGGGCGGCTGTTCCAGGAGTTCGCCGTGACCATCGCCGTGGCGATCCTGGTCTCGGGCTTCGTCTCGCTCACGCTCACGCCGATGCTGTGCAGCCGCTGGCTCAAGCACGCGCCGCCGGATGCGACCCATGGCCCGTTCTACCGCGCGATCGAGCGAGGGTGGGAGGCGTCGCTCGCCGGCTACGAGCGGAGCCTCGCCTGGGTCATGGACCGGCGCCGGCTGGCGCTCCTGTTCGGCGCGCTGATCCTGGTGGGGACGGTCGTGCTCGCGCGCGTCGTCCCCAAGGGATTCATTCCGAGCGAGGACACCGGTCAGTTGAGCGGCACCACCGAGACCGCCGAGGGGACCAGCTACGATGCCATGGTGGAGCACCAGCGGGCGGCCGGGGCGATCGTGCAGGAGGATCCGAACGTCGAGGGATTCATGTCGGCCGTCGGAGCCGGCGGCCGCAGCTCGACGGTGAACCAGGGCCGGCTCTTCATCCACCTCAAGCCGCGCGACGAGCGCGCGCTCAGCGCCGACCAGGTGGCCCAGTCACTCACCCGGAAGCTCGGCGCCGTGCCCGGCATGCGCGTGTTCATCACCAATCCGCCGGTCATCAACATCGGCGGCCGCTCGTCCAAGAGCCTGTACCAGTTCACCCTGCAGAGCTCCGACATCGACGCGCTCTATGAAGGCGCCGCCACGCTCGAGCGCCGGCTGCATGACGTGCCGGGGCTCACCGACGTCACCAGCGACCTCCAGATCAAGAACCCCCAGGTGCAGGTGCAGATCGACCGGGATCGCGCGGCGGCACTCGGGATCGACGTGAGCCAGATCGAGAACGCGCTCTACAACGCGTACGGCGCGCGCCAGGTCAGCACCATCTACACCCCCAACGACCAGTACTGGGTCGTGATGGAGCTGCTGCCCCAGTATCAGCGCGATCTCTCGGCGATGAACCTGCTCCACATCACCGGCCGCCAAGGCGTATCGGTGCCGCTCGGGAGTCTGGCCCGCGTGACCCCGGGCACCGGCCCGCTGACGGTGAACCACTCGGGGCAACTCCCGTCGGTCACGCTGTCGTTCAATCTCGAGCCCGGGACCTCGATCGGCACCGCGGTCGAGCGGGTGGAGGCGACGGCGCGCGAGGTGCTGCCATCGACGATCAGCACCAGCTTCTCGGGCACGGCGCAGGCGTTTCAGCAGGCGCAGCAGGGATTGCTGCTGCTCCTGGTGCTCGCCATCCTGGTCATCTACCTCGTGCTCGGGATCCTGTACGAGAGCTTCGTGCACCCGCTGACGATCCTGTCGGGACTGCCGTTCGCCGGGTTCGGCGCGCTGCTCGCGCTGCTGGTGTTCGGAGAGGACCTCAGTATCTACGCGTTCGTCGGCATCATCATGCTCATCGGCATCGTGAAGAAAAACGCCATCATGATGATCGATTTCGCCATCGAGGCGGAACGGCACCACGGGAAGAACTCACGGGACTCGATCCTCGAGGCGGCGAGCGTCCGGTTCCGGCCCATCATGATGACCACCATGGCCGCCCTGGTGGGCGTGCTGCCGATAGCGCTTGGCCACGGGGCGGGTGCCGAGTCGCGCAGGCCGCTGGGTATCGCGGTGGTGGGCGGGCTTGCCTTCTCCCAGCTCATCACGCTGTACATCACGCCGGTGATCTACACCTACCTCGACGCACTGCAGCACCGCTTCGGCCGGCGGGCGCACGCCCCCGCTCGGGAGCCGGAGCGGGTGCCGGAGCTGCAGGGAGAGGCCGCACGGGTGCGGACGGCGGCCGGCTGATGCACGCGGCCAGGCCACCCGCTGAGTGCGTCCGCTTCAGCCGCCACCCAGTACGATCCCCGCACCCCCGAGCGGCTCGGGATGCTCGTCCAGCCACCGGTGGATCCGCGCCTCCAGCGCCGCCCGGCCCTCATCCGGCACCGCCTGCAGGCTGGTCACGGCGGCCAGATTGAGCTTGATGTACCAACTGTCCGTCCCCACCGGCGCACCGCCGCCGGTCGCTGCTTCGTGGCGGGGCTCCCCGCGCTCTACGGTGTATTTCTGGCCGCCATGCTCCAGCTCGAATTTCTCTGCCATGATGAACCTCGTATCGGTGCGCCCGCGTGGAGACCTGCCGTTGCAGAGCGCGGTAGCGACCACCCAGCGCAGCCCGGTTGTCGCGGGGCATCACGTTGGTCCAGCATCAGTTGCCGATCTGGCACCGGGATTGCCGATCTGCGGGTCGAAGGATCACTGTACCAATTCCCTTCGACCAGGGCACCCCGGCCGCGAGGCCGGTCCGCAAAGCCAAGGGTCTCTCAGAGACAGCCTGGCCGTCGAAGGGGCTGACGCCGGCAGCCGGCCGGCTCACCCTCGTGCCGTCGAAGGAGTCGTCCCATGTCCCGCTTCCGCCTCGCGACCGTGTTGCTCGCGACTCTGACCCTCGCCGCCTGCTCGGACGGCGGCCCGACCTCGCCTTCCGGTACCGGCACCCGTGACGTCCCCGTCAACGGCCCCCGCGGCGGCGGCACGGGCGGCATCTCCGGTGGCGGCGACACGACGTCCACCAACCCGGGCGATACGACATCTACCACCCCCGTCGATACGGCGGCCGCCGGCGATCCCATCGTCAACGGCACCTGGACCACGCCGGGCGACAGCACGCCGGTAATTCAGAGCGTCGATCCGGGCGTGTACGATCCTGCCGGGACCGGTACCGCGGCCACCTCCGGGAGCAGCACGGCACTGGTGTTCCAGACGTCGGGCGCCGGCCTCTATGGCGTCGGCACCTGCAGCGCGAATGGCTGGTGGACCGATCCCGATGGCGGCGTCTTCGGCCCGCACAACCCGAACTGTTTGTCGTACGGTTCGGATGGGACGGGGAACGGCGGCAACGGTCAGTGTGTCACGTCGGCCACGGGGCAGCCGGGGCTGTGGATCAATCCGGGCGGCCAGGAGACGCACCCGTTTCACTCCAAATGCCTCCAGGTCGGGCCGACGACCACCTCGCTCGCGCTGACCTTCACGCCCCAGGCGCAACTGTTCACGGCTACGGACGGGTCGGGCAACCGGGTGATGAACTTCTACTCGGCAGGCGCGCCCGTCGCCCAGCTCTCTTATGACGGGAACGCCAACACCACGTCGGGCGCGGGGATTCTGGTCGGCACCGACGGCTCGACGCCGGCGGGCACCTGGACGATCTTCTTCGGTCAGCCGGCGCTCAGCTACGCGGGCGGCGTGGTCAATGGCGACCTCATCAGCGACCTGACCGGGAGCGGCGTGAAGGTTGTCGCCTGCAACACGGCCATCGGCTGCTCGCTGGTGAACCTGCAGCTCGCCCTCGTCCCCTAGTTCATCGAAGCCCGAGAGTCGGCCCGAGCAGCACGAAGGGGGCATACCTGCGGGTATGCCCCCTTCGTGCCTGCCCGCTCGGCGTGACGCGATTACCGTCAACGTCCCCCGCCCCGCCGGCCTCCCTTGGGCCGGGCACCGCGCCGTGCCTGCTCCGATGCCTGGTGCGCTGCCCGCCGCGCCGCGTTGGCCTTGGCACGCTCCCGGTCCTCCGCCTTCCGGGCCCGGATCTGCGCGATCCGCTCGGCCAGCGGCACCTCGAGCCGGGCCTCGGGCCGCGCGGAGTAGTCGAACCCGGGGACGGTGACTCGCGGCAGCCGCCGCCCGATCGCGCGTTCGATGCCGCGGAGCTCCCCCTCCTCCTCCGGCGACACGAACGTGAACGCGTCCCCCGTGGTCTCCGCCCGCGCGGTGCGGCCCACCCGATGGATGTAGTCTTCCGGTACCAGCGGCACATCGAAGTTCACCACGTGACCCAGCGCCTCGACGTCGATGCCCCGGGCGGCGATGTCGGTGGCCACCAGCACGCGGAACTTTCCGCTCTTGAAGCCCGCGAGCGCATCCGTCCGCTGTGCCTGGGAGCGGTTGCCGTGGATCCGCTCGGCCTTGATCCCGTGCTTCACCAGGTACGCCTGGAGCCGGTTGGCGCGGTGCTTCGTTCGGGTGAACACGAGCGCGTCCCGCATCTCACCCCCCCCGAGCAGCTCGAGGAACAGCGCCGACTTGAGCTCCTGCGGGACGGGGTAGACGGCCTGGGTGATCCCGACGGCGGGCGCCGCCTTCCGCTCCAGGTTGACCGTCGCAGGTCGGCGGAGCATCTGGCGCGTGAGCTCGATGATGGGTGCCGGCATCGTGGCGCTGAAGAAGAGCGTCTGGCGCTCGGCCGGCAGGTGCCGGAGCACGCGGCGGATGTCGGGCAGAAAGCCCATGTCGAGCATCCGGTCGGCCTCGTCGAGCACCAGAAATTCAATGCCCGGGAGCTTGGCGTACGGCGCCCGGAAGTGGTCGAGCAGCCGGCCCGGCGTGGCAACGAGTACATCCACCCCCGTCCGGAAGGCGTGCTCCTGGGGCGCCATCCCGACGCCGCCAAAGATGGCGGCCGCGGTAATCGGCGTATGCACCGCCAACTCGTTCAGGTCCTCCAGGATCTGCGCCGCGAGTTCGCGCGTGGGCGTGAGCACGAGCGCTCGTGTCGTGCCCCGCGGCTTGTCCATCAACCGATGCAGGATCGGCAGCAGGAAGGCCGCCGTCTTCCCGCTCCCGGTCATCGCGCAGGCGAGCACGTCTCGGCCCTCGAGCGCGGGCGGGATGGCCTCCGCCTGGATCGGCGTCGGGCGGGCGAAGCCGAGCTCCTTGATGCCCTTGAGGAGATTGGGGTGGAGCTTCAGACTGCTGAAAGGCACGGGCATTCCGAGGCACGGGGGCGAGTGCGGCGGTGCGGCCGGGTACCGCACGCGCGCAATCTAACCCGGTCCGGGGCACCGGCTCCGGCCTACGGCCACACGGGCCGGCAGCGCACGGCGACGGGAACGAGCGCGGCGGGCAGCTCGACGGGGTGCCCGGTGTGCAGACAGAACTCGGGCGTGGGTCCCAGAGTCATCTGCCGGGCCCACAGCGCGGCGCCCTCCGCCGCGATCAGCGGCTCGAGCATGGCGAAGAGGGTGGCATAGCTCATCTCGGGCGGCTTCGTAAACCACGCGGCCGCGAGTGGCGGGTCGGCGGCGGGGCCCCGGCGCAGTCGATACAGGCCGGCGGTCCCGCCTTCGGCGGCGGCCGCCGCCGCGTCGTGCGGGCCGCGGTATGCCGGGCTCACCGCGGCGGCGTTGAGCGGATCGAGCCCGGCCGACCCATCGACGAAGTACCAGTCTTCGTACGCCGCGCCTCCCTCGCGGCCCGCCCAGCGTGCGCCGGCCACCGCCAGCGAGCGCGAGCCGAGGAAGCGCGGGGGTGGGCTGTCCCGGAGCGTGGCGTGGAAGCGCCGCTGCACGGTCTCGTAGGCCGCCGCTGTCACGTCGGCGCGGGGCCAGTGCCAGAAGACGTAGGCGAGCATCGCGTCAGGGGCCACGCTCGGGGAGTTCCATGGGCGAGGTGCCGCCGGTGGCACCTACCGGATGTGCGGCGAACGTCACGTCGGTCGTGTAGCCGTCCGCGCGCACCATGGCTTCCAGCAGGCGGCGCGCGCTCTCCTCGGCGTGCCGGGCCAGCTCGATCTCGCCGGCCGCCTTCACGAGCTGCTGCCGCGCGAGCGCGAAGATGGTGTCGCGATCGGACGGCTGGAAGCGGTTCCAGAGGCCGCTTTCCTCGTTATACGTCCGCAGCTCCGTGATCTCGACGCCGAGCACCGCAGGTGCTGGAAGCGTGATCCTGATGCGGCGCGACGGGTGGTCTACCGTCACCTGGGTGCCGCGGTCGAGGTCGAAGCCGGCGAGCACCTTGCCGGTCACCACCACCAGCGAGCGCTTGGTCGAGCCCAGTCGCCGGTTCTCATAGGTCACCACGTCGCGCACCGGTGTCTCGGTCGTGACCAGCCGGGCGACGGCCCGGGTCTGCTCCACCACTACCCCCTGGCTCACGGACGTCCGCGCCGCGGTGAGCCGTCCGAGCGTTCCTGCGCCTCGGGCCACCCGGCGCCCCGCCAGCACGGCGAGGCTGAAGAGCAGCAGGGCGAGCACCAGGGGCCACATGGGCCGGCGCGGAGCGCTAGTGGCCACGGTGGGTCGTCATCGGCGGCAGCGTGGCCTCGATCGTCGCCCGATGCTCCTCTTCCCAGGGCGGAAGCATGAGCGCCTGTCCCAGCTCGGCGGGTGACTCGTCCACGGTGAAGCCCGGCAGCATCGTGGCCAGCTCGAACAGCACCCCGCCGGGCTCGCGGAAGTAAACCGACTGGAAGTACGTGCGGTCGCGCACCTCGGTGACCTGGCGGCCGGCGCGGAGCAGCTCCTTCCGGAGCAGGAGCTGCTCGTCGGCTCCGTCGACCGCGAACGCCACGTGATGCACCGTTCCGAGTCCGTTCCGCGCCGGCTGCGCCTCCGGGGCGTCGACCAGGTCCACCAGATGCCCGGGCAAGTCGCCGCCGACTGCCAACCGCGTGCGCCCGGGCTCCTCGTGGACCACTTCGAAGCCAAGCAGCCCCGTCATGAGCTCGGCCGTCGGAGCTCGCGAGCGGAGCATCAGGGTGACGGCGTGCAGTCCGCGGATGGCCACGCCCCTGCCGACCTCGCCACCGATCCACGGCGCCCGCGTATCTCGCGCGTCGGCCACCAGCTCGAGCCTGAGCCCCGATGGGTCGCGAACCACGAGGGGGCGCTCACCGAAACGCGGCGCTCCCTCTTCCACCGCGACTCCTGCCGCGTCAAAGCGCTCGCGCCAGGCATCGAGCGCGCCAGGAGACACCGAGAATGCGGTCGCGACCACCTGGCCGGCACCGTGAACGCCGGACGGCACGCCCCAGCCATGGTACGGGAAAGTGGTCCACAGCGTTCCGGGTTCGCCCGCTGCGGTCCCGTAGTAAAAGTGATACACGCTGTGGTTGTCGAAGTTGACGGTGCGCTTGACTAGCCTGAGGCCGAGGACCCGCTCGCAGAAGTCGAGGTCGTGCTGCGCCTCGGCGACGGTGGCGGTCACGTGGTGCAGGCCGCGAATGGGGTGTGTCACGGAACCGCTCCGTTCGACGTGTCCGCCTCGATCAACTTGCCCCGCCGCGAGCTTGGCACCTGGTGACCGCGGTCACCTCCGGCCTCCATGCCAGCCCTTAGCGTGTGCCGCGGGCGGGATCGGGAACCCATGACTGGACTAGGAGAGGTACACCAGATGAGAGCGACTTCACAAGCGATCGCCTGCCTGGTCGGCATCGCGCTCGCCGGCTGCAGCGGCGGTCGTACCAATAGAGACACGGGCGCCGCAGGAACGGGTGCCGAGACCGGCGCCATGAGCGACACCAGCGGAATGTCCGGGGCTAGCGGCATGTCGGCGGATACGGGGATGAAGGGAATGGCTACAGACACCGGCACTCGCGCCGTGCCGGCGGACACGGGACGGAACGGCATGCGGAGCGGCGCGGCCGGGAGCGATACCAGCTCCGGCGGCATGCACTCGGATTCGGCTCGCGGCAACCAGACCAAGTCCGGCGTGACGAACACCAAGACGGGCAAGTCCACGCTCGGCCCCGGCGTCACCAAGACCCGGCCTGATCAGGGACAGCCGGTTACCTCCAAGGGTGACACGATCAACCCGGGCGTCGACAGCACGCAGCGGTAACGCGCTGGCTGGGTTTCCGGGCGTCAGCCCTCTCTCAGGCAGCGAAGGAAGGTGCGTTCCAGCGAGTCCGAGAGGCGGGCGATGCTCTGGACCCGCTGGTCGCCCAGGCTCATCCAGGCCGGCATCGACGAGCGCTCGTACGCGTCCACCGCGTCGCGGGTGCTCGCGAGCAGGGCCCCCGCATCCTGACGCGCGGCCGGACAGCCGCAGCTCGGTGGCGCCAGCACCATCTCCCCCGCATGCTCGTTCATCGCGCGCAGGTCGGCCAGCTCCTGGGCACGGGGCCGCCTGTTTCCCGTGCGACCGAGCGCGAGCACCGTCGCGTGGATCCAGCTCGCGCGGCGGCTCATGCTGTCGAGCGCCTGATCGCACCGTGTAGCGCTGCCACGCCGGCGCGGACCGCCGCATTCGGCATCCGGGCCGCGCCGCTCCCAGGGACCGAGTGCCAGGTAGGCGACGGCGCGCGCCTGTGGCTCCGTTACGGTCACGCGGCTGATGCTCTGGCCCGGGAACAGATCGTCGAACGCCTGGCGGACCCGGGTGCGCTCCTCTATGGGGAGCCGCGTGTAGCTGGTGCTGTAGGGCTGGAGCGCCCGATCGAGCTGCGTGAGGTTCGTGCGCGCCGTATGCCCGCTCAGCCCGACGAAGGAGATGAGCCACGGATCGGAACCGGTCCGCGCGGCTACCGGTCTCCGTTCGAGCGCGGGTGCCGGCGCTTGCGCCCGGGCAGCGGTCGGAAACCCAGCGAGCGCGATCAGGAGGAGTCTTGCGAATCGGAGCATCGGCCGGCCCTTGCGAGCGGGTGCATGGGGAAGACGCACCGCATCCGGCCTGGAGGCGTCGTGTCAAGCCGTTGCCTCGCCTGGCCTTGGGACGGCACGCCGGCGGCGTTCGGTCGCGACGCCGCCCGGGTGTGCGCGGTTGCAGGCAAGGCCGGGGCCAGGCTAGGGCGCTACCCGCTCGAGCAGTAGGTCCTGGAAGTCGAAGCTGAAATCCACGGCGGGTGAGGCCGGCGCCATCTTCACCTCTGCCACGGCGCCGGCTGGATCGAGGGCGAAGGTGACGTACGCGTCCGCCCGGAGCTCGCGGTCCCGCCACCGTGCCACGAACGTGTCGTGCTGCCAGTGCTGGAGGTCGCCCACCATGGATGGCGTGCGGGTCAGTCGGATCACCAGCCTGCCGTTCTCCTCGGCGATGGCCACGTCTCCATACCAGGCATCGCGATAAGTGCCGGCGTATCGAACCAGCGGGAGCGAGGGGCCGGAGGTGGAATCACGTTGGGTTGCCGCCCGTGTCCCCTGCGCCTCGACCTCCGCGCGGTCCCGCGCGTCGAGCGCCTGGTAGATCCCGACGTAGTCCGGCGCCTTCGCGCCGAGGTAGTGGTCGAGCACCCGGTAGGCAATGGCATTGAAGGCCCGGCCCGACTCCTGATTGGTCAGCACCGCCACGCCGAGCCGGAGTTCCGGGATCATGGCGATGCGGGAAACGTAGCCCGGCAGCCCGCCCGTGTGCGTCAGCAGCATCTTCCCCCTGTAGTCCAGCGTGTTGAGCCCCAGCGCGTAGCCGAGAAAGTGGGGCTGCAGGTGCGATAGCCCTGCCGGCGCGTCGGCGATGGGCTCGGGCGTTACTTCGCGCCAGAGCTGCCGCGTGCTCGCGGGCGAGAAAAGCCGCGTTCCGTCCGCCACCCGCCCCGAGTCGAGCTGAACCATGAGCCACCGGGCCATGTCCTCGGCGCCCGACATCACCCCGCCGGCGGGGTTGGTGTTGTCGCTCGCGAAGGGAGCCACGATCCGTACCGTATCGTTCACCTCCGCATGCGGCGTGGCGACGTTGCCGCCGCGCGTCGCGTCGGAGTGGTGCACGTCGCTGTGGGCCATTCCCACCTTTCGCAGAATGCGGTCGCGGACGAATTCCTCCCAGCTCTGGCCGGAGACCGCCTCGATGACCTCGCCCGCGACGAGGTAGAGCACGTTGTCGTAGGCGTAGGCGCTCCGGAACGAGCTGGCCGGCCGGATGAACCGCAGGCGCCGGGCGATTTCCTTCCGGTTGTAGGTGGTGGGCGGCCACCACAGCAGATCCCCGGCGCCGAGCCCGAGCCCGCTCCGGTGCACGAGCAGGTCGCGCACGGTGAGCTCGCGGGTGACGAACGGGTCGTACATCGCGAACCACGGCAGATACCGGATCACCGGCGCGTCCCACTCCACCTTGCCCTCCTCGACCAGCAGGGCGAGCGCGGTGGCCGTGAACAACTTGGTGTTGGACGCGATGCCGAACCGGGTCTGCGCGTCGACCGGTGTGGGGTCGCCCAGGCGGCGGACGCCATAGCCTCTGGCGAGCACCACACGGCCATCCTTGACGATGGCGACGGCCAAGCCTGGTACGGTGAACGCCTTCATGACGCGGGCGACATACGCATCGAACCCCGGCGGGGGCGCGGCGGGTCGCTGGGCGGCGGCGGGAGTGGAGAGGACAGCCCCCGCGGCGATCACGGCAGCGAGGCGGACGCGTGAAGCATGTGGTCTCATGGCGGAGAACGTGTCGGCGCCGGGACGGGACCGCAAGCTCATTGCTCCCCGCCTCCCCCCAGAAGCCCGCCGAGCTCGGCCAGCGAGGAGAGCTGGGTCGCCTTGGCGAGCGACTCCGCCATGTCGGACCGGACCGGCCCGTCCCCCTCCGGCGTGATCTGCGCCCGCCAGTCCGCCGAGATCGCCGGCAGCGGAACCGTGCCGCCGGCTCGCGCGCGCCGGCGTGTGAAATCGAAGCTGCTCTCCCACAACGACTTGACGAGCGGCAGCCGAGGGCCGGCCTCCGCCGGGATGTCGAGCTCCCACCGCTCGGCGATGGTCTTGAGCACGGAGGTGTGCTCGAACGTCTCGCTCACCACCATCCGCGGCGTGAACGGGCTGAGCACGATCGTGGGGACCCGAAGCCCGAGCACGTCCCACGGCGCGGCGGCCCGCTCGGGGCTGGCCGGCGGTGGCACGTGATCGAAGAAGCCGCCGTGCTCGTCGTAGGTGAGCACCAGTGCCGTGCTTTTCCAGCTCGGGCTCCGGAGCAGCGCGTCGACGACGAATCCGATGAACTGCTGACCTCGACGCGGGTCGTGGGTCGGGTGGTCGTCGGCCGAACTGTAGGGCGGCTCGACGATGGCCACGTCGGGCAGCCGGTCGGCCCTGCAGTCGGCCACGAAGTCCCGCAGCGAGGCACCGTTGGCTTCGTGCTCGCTGGCGAACCCCGGCCAGAGCGCGAACATCGAGAGCTCCGACGGCAGCTTGTACGCCTTCCACGTGATACCGCGGGTGCTCCCGCCCTTCCGCTCCCAGCCGCCCCAGATCGGCGGCGGCTTGTGCCGGAACGCGGTCTTCCAGGTCGTCGTGATCACGTCCCCCGAGTGGCCCGCCATGGCGAAGATGCGGTTGGGATGGGTCGAGCCGAGGAACGAGCTGTGCCAGTGGTCGAACACGGCAAACTGGTCGGCCAGCGCGTACAGCACCGGAAGCGTCTGTCGGGTGTAATAGCCCATGACCACCCGGGCCATCTGGCGGATGTCGGGCGGGGCCGGCGGCGCGGTGCCGAGGAGCGGGCTGGCGTAGAGTGGCGTCGGGTAGGTGCTCCGCGCGTGGAACCGCTCATACGCCTGGACGAAGCCATCCATCTTCCCCTCGTTCCACTGCTGCCGCACCTCGGGGGACTCGTGTGGCGGATCGAAGAACTGGAGCTTCACGTTGTCCAGCGGCCAGGGTGGCACGCCGGTGTCGGTCGGAGGGTCGCCGATATGGCGATTGACCGGCAGGCCGCCCACCAGCCCCTCGATGTCGCCGCGGGCCTCCGGCGCCAGGGTGAGAGCGCCGAGATAGTGGTCGAACGAGCGGTTTTCCATCATCAGCAGGACGAAGTGCCGGATCTGCTCCATTCCCATGGGTCGTCTCCGCGCCCGAGTGGGCGATATTGTTCAACGGAACTCGCGTTCCCACTATGGGGAGGAGTGTGCCGGTGCACCAGATGAGCGCCGCCTCGATCCGCGTCACCTACCTCATCCGCGTGGCGGCGGCCGACGTCCGCGCGCGGTCGGAGGCGCTGCTGCTGGAGCAGGCGGTCGAGCTCCCGCGCGCGGCGGTGCGCAACCACTGGGTGGCCGAGCACATTCTCGGCTGCGTCGAGACGATCGCCGCGGTGAGCGAGGGCATCCACCGTGTCACCATCGCCCACCCGGTCGCCACCGCGGCCGCCGACCCCGCGCAACTGCTCAACGTGCTGTTCGGCAATTCGTCGCTGCAGCCGGATCTGCTGCTCGAGGACGTCGAGCTCCCCGATGCGGCGTTCGACTGGTTGCCGGGGCCGCGCGCCGGCATCGGGGGGCTTCGCGCGCTGGCTGGCGTGCCGGGCGGGCCACTCCTCGCGACGGCACTCAAGCCCATGGGGCTCGATCCCGCTGGGCTGGCGGAGCTCTGCGCCACGTTCGCACGTGCGGGGGTGGACGTCATCAAAGACGATCACGGGCTGGCCGACCACCCGTTCTGCCCCTTCGAGGCGCGGGTGGAGGCGTGCCTCCGTGCGGTCGAGCATGCGGCCCGCGAGACCGGCCGCCGGGCGCTCTACGTCCCGAACCTCATCGGGACGCCGGAGCGGATCGGGCGGCAGCTCGAGTTCGCGCGCCGCGCGGGCGCGCGGGCGGTGCTGATCTCGCCGATGCTCGTCGGTCTGCCGCTGCTCCATCAGCTCGCATCGGAATCGGCTGGGCTCCCGATCATCGCTCACCCGGCGCTGGGCGGCGTGCTCCGCGCCGCCGAGCCCGTGCTGTTCGGGAAGCTCTTCCGGTGGTACGGCGCGGACGCGGTGATCTTCCCCCACTCCGGCGGGCGGTTCAGCTACGGCGCCGACACCTGCCGGGCGCTCGCGGCCGCGCTCCGGGCCGGGCATCCGCGCGCTCGGCCCGCCTTCCCGGTACCGGCGGGCGGCATCAGGGTGGAGCGCATCGTCGAGCTGCTGGACTTCTACGGACCCGACTGCATCCTGCTGGTCGGCGGGAGCCTCTATCAGGCAGGCAATGCACTCTTCGAGCGGACCCGGAGCCTGGTCGAGCAGGTGGCCCGGCTCGCGTCCGCCGGGAGGACAGCATGAGCGACCACGTGCGTCAGACCGAGCCGTTCCGATGGGACGGAATCGAGGTCCGGCCCTACAAGGCGGTCGGTAGTCACTTCGCGGGCGTCACCCGGCAGGTGCTCTTCGAGGGCGGCGACGGGCTCGCGTGCCAGCTCCGGTACTTCGAGATCGCGCCGGGAGGGTGGTCATCGCTCGAGCGGCACCACCACGCGCACGCGGTAATGATCGTGCGCGGTGGCGGACGGGTGCTGGTGGGAAGTCGGGTATTCGATGCTGTGATCAACGATCTCGTCCGTGTTCCGGCGCTCACCTGGCACCAGTTCCGCGCGACGGACAGCGCCCCGCTCGGCTTTCTGTGCATGGTGGATTGCGAGCGTGACGTGCCCGAGCGGCCGGACGCCGCTGCGCTCGCGGCGCTGCGAAGCGACCCGGCGTGCGCGGCGTTTCTCCGGGTCTAGTCTGCTTCTGGGATGCGCCACGCAAGCAGCGCGGCGACAGCGAAGCCGGTCGGGTCGTGCAGAATGGCGCCGACAGAGATACATATCCATTGCGGCAGAGGCAGGTCTCGAGGAGGAACTCGCCATGCAACTCACCGGCATCCATCACCTCACGGCGGTCTCCGCTACCATCCGCGAGAACTACCGCTTCTACACCGGCACCCTGGGCATGCGCCTGGTGAAGCGCAGCGTGAACCAGGACGACGTCAGCGCGTATCACCTGTTCTATGCGGACGCGGTAGGGACGCCGGGTACCGACCTGACGTTCTTCGATTGGAAGATGCCGCGCGAACGTCGGGGAAGCCACAGCATCGTCCGCACGCACCTCCGCGTGAGTGGTGCCGCGAGCCTCGACTGGTGGGCGCGGCGCTTCACGGAGCTGAAGGTGCCGGGCGCTTCGGTGGCCGAGCGCGACGGCCGCCTCACGCTGGACTTCGAGGATCCCGAGGGGCAGCGTCTGTCGCTGCTCGACGACGGCGGCCTGGGGGACGCGCCCACGCCGTGGGACCGGAGCCCCGTGCCCGCCGAGCACCAGGTGCGCGGCCTAGGGCCCATCGTGCTGAGCGTGACGGCCCTCCGCGGAACCGACGCGGTGCTGACGCGGGTCATGGGCCTGCACCCGATCCGCCAGTACGCGCACCCCGAGTACGCCGAGCATGCGGTGCACGTCTACGGGATGGGGGCCGGCGGCCCCCACGCGGAGCTCCACGTAGCCGTGCAGCCGGACCTCGCCCCTGCCCGGCTCGGCGCGGGCGGCGTGCACCACGTTGCCTTCCGGACGCCCAACGAGGCGGAATACCACCAGTGGCGCGAGCGACTCGAGTCACACGGGGTCCCCAACAGCGGCGAAGTGGACCGGTATTACTTCCGGAGCCTCTATTTCCGGGAGCCGGCCGGGGTGCTGTTCGAGATCGCCACCGATGGGCCGGGGTTCGCGGTGGACGAGGATCCCGCGCGGCTCGGCGACTCGGTCGCGCTCCCCCCGTTCCTCGAGCCGCGCCGTGAATCGATCCTGGCGGGACTGGAGCCGATCACGTAGCGGCGTCCGGCAGGATCCCCCGCGTCAGGGCCGGTCCCCCCCAGGGACAGCCAGCTCCTTCATCCGTCGGGCCTCGCGCTCGATCTCCGCTTGGACCACCCGCTCCAGCCGCCGGCGGAACTCTCCGCCGAAATAGTCGGGCACGAGGTGCGGCAGTCCGAGCTCACCCGGCTCGCCCTGCCACGTGAGGCGCCCACCGAACGGTTCGAGCTCCCGCCGCACGGCCGCGAGTGCCGATTGGAGCGCGTCGATGCCGTCTTCCCCGAGCGCGGTGCCGGTCCGGTCGGGCCCCAGGCCTTCGATACGGTACGCGCACGTCCAATCGCCGGCGCGGCGCCGCCGGGGCGCGGCGATCTCGAGCAGGACCCGGCGCCCGCTGGGTACCACCTGCAGTTGGCGCGAAGCGAAAGGCGCCACACGCGGCACGGCGGGCTCGAGCAGCCGGCGGCTCAGCGCGTCTCCGGGGGACGCTGCGGCTTCGCGTCGAGACAGACGGTGAGCAGCATCTCGCTCTGGATGAGCGCCTTCACGGTGTGCGGCACGTCTGGGTCGAGCACCAGCGCCTCGTTGGCTCCCATCCGCTCGCGCGCGCCCGCCGCCTCCACCTCGATCTGTCCGCGCAGGCAGTGTATCACCACGTGGCCGGGTGCCCGGTGCTCCGGCAGCTCGCCACCCGCCTCGAGGGCGAACAGCACCAGGCGGAGCGGCCCCCGGTGGACCAGGCTGACCTGGCGGTGGCCCTGCTTGGATGGATGCGGTTCGGCGTACAGTGCCTGCGTGAATTCCGGCAGGTTGAGCAACACCGCCGGTCCGGACAGGCGCTCGCTTGGGTGCGGACGGAGCCGCTCTTCGGGTTGGGACATGACACTCTCTGGTTGGTGATGTAGGCAATGCCGCGCACGGTCGAAGATACGACCGGTGCACGACGCCGTCAGGTCGGGATGGCGGCTACTTGATCGCGGAGAATCCGGAGCGCCAGGTCGATCGTTCGCCGGTGCGTCCGGAACGAGAGCGCCACCATCCGGATCATGAAGCGGCCGTCGAGCATGGTCGATGACAGGAATATGCGGCCGTCCCGGCGCACGCCGTCCACGATCATCTGGTTCATCGCGTTGACCCGCTCGAGGCTCGCCCCCCCGCCGGGCGGGACCCACCGAAATGTCACGATGGAGAGGTCGGGCACCGGCCCGACCTCGAATCCGAGGGCCTGGACTTCGTGGTAGAAGTAACGGGCCAGCAGCAGCTTCTCCTGGAGGGCCGCGCGGAAGGGCCGCGTCCCCAGCAGGATCAGAGGGAGCCACATGCGGAGGCCGCGGAAATGCTTCGTGAGCTCGGGCGACAGGTCCGCAGGAGAGACCTCGCCCGGCTCACGCATGGCGTCCTGCATGTAGTTGCCGAAGTAGTGGTGCGCGTCCGCGAGCGCCGCGGCGTCGCGGACGACCAGGATCCCCGACCCATAGGGCAGGAACAGCCCCTTGTGCGGATCGAGCACCGCTGAGTCGGAGCGCTCGATCCCCGCGAGCGCCCGGCGGCCCTCCGTGGTCAGGAGGAAGAAGCCACCATATGCCGCGTCTACGTGGAACCAGCAGCGCTCCCGCTCGGCGACGTCGGCGATGGCCGCGAGCGGATCCGCCGCACCGGTATCGGTGGTGCCCGCCGCCGCGATGACCAGCCACGGCCTGAGCCCCGCCTGCCGGTCCGTGGTGATCGCCCGGGCCAGTGCCTCGGGCCGCATCCGGAAGCGCTCGTCCATCGCGACGTGCCGCACTTGCGCCTGGCCGAGCCCCGCGATCCGCAGCGCCTTCTCGATGCAGTAATGCGCCTGCGTCGTGAGGTACACCACCGCCGCGGCGAAGTCCGCGGCCTTGAGCGCGTGCGCGTCGCGCGCCGTGACGACCGCCGCCAGTGTGGCGATGCTCCCGCCCGATGCGATGTTGCCCCCGGCGGCCGCGGGATAGCCGACGAGATCGGCCACCCAGCGGACCAGCATGTTCTCCATCCGGACCGCGCCGGGGCCGGTAAAGAAGACGCCCGCGTACTTGTTGCTTATGGCGGCGAGGAAGTCGCCCAGCGCCGAGTGGTAGAGGCCGCCGCCGGGGATGTACGCCAGGTGACCGCCCGAGGCCGGGTTCCCGCCGGGCCGGACGACCTCGCGCTCGAGCAACTCGAGCGCGGCATCAAGCGGGATGCCGTGCTCCGAGATGGGTGAGCGGAGCAGCCCGGCACCCTTCTCGTCCGTCTCGACGTACGCCTGGAGTGTCTCGATCCGCCGCAGGAACCGCTCGGAGGAGGCGACCACCGCGTTCCGAAGCTGCTTGCGACGGGTGGTGCCAGGCTCCAGCGGCCGGGAGGCGCGCTCGAGCTGCCGACGCCGGTCCAGCAGGGCGGCGCGGTCGCGCTCCGGGCCCGGAGCGTCCGGCGAGTTGGTCGGCATGGCGGTGAGGTCGATGCTATGGCGGGTTGGGCACGGAAGCCGCTCGCCCGCGCTACACCGCCGCCAGCACGGCCGGCCGATAGTGCCCCGGCTCGACGCGGCCGGCGATGCACAGCCGATTCCACGCGTTGATCGTCGCCACCGCGAGCGTCAGGTCCGCCAGTTCCTTCTCGTTCAGGTGCGGCCGGACCTCCTCGTATACTGCATCCGGCACCCGGTCCTGGGCGATCAGGGTCACCGCCTCCGTCCACGCCAGCGCGGCGCGCTCACGCTCGGTGTAGTAGGGACACTCGCGCCAGGCGTCCAGCGAGTAGAGTCGCTGCTCGGTCTCGCCGATCGCGCGCAGGTCCTTCGAGTGCATGTCCAGGCAGTAGGCACAGCCGTTGATCTGCGAGGCCCGGAACTTCACCAGGTGAATCAGCGGTGTTTCGAGCCCGCAGTGGTGCAGGTAGTCCTCGAGCCCCCGCATGGCGTCGTAGACGCCCGGAGCGACTTTCGCGTAGTCGAGTCGTGCTTTCACGTTATCTCCTGAGAATCGATTGCCGGTGGCGCCCCGGGTGGGGAACCAGCGGGTGCGGGTCGGGTCACGGCCGGCGGCTGCCTTCAGCGCCAGTGTCCGCCGGCGTGGTGAGCGGCGCGTCCCGATCGCAGACGAAATACGCCAGCAGCCGCGCCGGTGCAGTCCGGCTGGCGTTGGCGGAGACCTGGTGCACCCCGTTAGGCGCCTCGTAGAAGCTCTCGCCGGCCCGGTACGTGGATTCCGGCTGGCCGCGAACCTGCGACCGGATGGCACCGTCGAGCACATAGCCGATCACCGGACACGGGTGGCTGTGCGGCGGCGACGATCCGCCCGGCCCATAGCTGACCTCGACCAGCTTCGCGGAGAGGTGCTCTCCGTTCAGCCGGGGCAGCTCGTGCGAGAAGGCCGGGCGCACCCGCGTGGCGCTCGCATCCTGACTGGCCGCGGTGGACCCCTGCCCCGGCGCGCGATTGCACGCCGCCACGGCCATGCCGACCATGATGCTGGCCGCTCCGCTCCATCGAATTCCTGTCCTCATGCCGCCTCCTGGTGACTCGCCGGGCGCTCACCGGCTCCTACGGAAAGATCCCGAGTTGCACGTAGCTCAGCGCGACCTTGTCGATCGCAACGATCATGGCCGCGGTGCGGAGGTTCACGGCGCCCTGCCGCTGCTTCCATTGCTCGCGGATCGGGTGGTAGGCGCTGCTCATCGTCTCCTCGAGGCCCGAATTGACCAGGTCCTCCTCGCTTGCGCCGTGGGTCACGCGCTCGATCTCCGTCGGGGTGAACTTCCGTCCCGTCACCTCTTCCACCGCTTCCAGCAGTCGGCCATAGGCGCCCTGCTCGAAGCGCTTCTGCATCCGGCCGAACCGGACGTGCCCCAGGTTCTTGACCCATTCGAAATAGGAAACCGTGACGCCGCCGGCGTTGACGTAGGCGTCGGGGACCACCAGGATCCCACGCTCACCGAGGATCTCGTCCGCCTCGCCGGTGGTGGGCCCGTTCGCGGCCTCGATCACGAGCTTCGCCTTGATTCGCGGCGCGTTCTCCGCCGTGATCTGCCGCTCCAGCGCGGCGGGAATGAGAATGTCGCAGTCGAGCTCGAGCGCATCTTCCCGGCGGGCCAGGTTGGTGGCGCCGGGGAAGTCGAGAATCTTCCGGTGCTCCCGTCGGTGCGCCATCACCCGCTCCACGTCGAGACCTTTCGGGCTGGCGATGGCGCCCTCGGATTCCGAGATCCCGACCAGCACGGCGCCGGCTTCCTGGAAGAACCTGGCTGCATGGTAGCCGACGTTTCCCAGCCCCTGCACCACCACCCGCTTGCCCTCGATGCCGCGCGTGAGGCCAAGCGCCTTCATGTCCTCCACGACGTTGCACACCTCGCGCGTGCCATAGAACACGCCCCGGCCCGTGGCCTCGGTGCGCCCGCGGATGCCGCCCGCGCTCACCGGCTTTGCCGTGACGCAGCCGAGCGCGTCCAGCTCGCCGGGGCGGAGCTGCGTGTAGGTATCGGCGATCCATGCCATCTCGCGTGCGCTCGTGCCCACGTCGGGCGCCGGGACGTCCAGCCCGGGTCCCATGAAATTCTTGCGGACCAGCTCGAAAACGTAGCGGCGGGTGACCCGCTCCAGCTCCGCGGGCGAGTACTTTTTCGGATTGAGCTTGATGCCGCCCTTGGCGCCGCCGAAGGGCACGTCTACCAGCGCGCACTTGTAGGTCATGAGCGCGGCGAGCGCCTGCACTTCCTCGTCGTCCACGGCCTCGGAGTACCGGATGCCGCCCTTGCACGGCAGCTTGTGGTGGCTGTGCTGGGCCCGCCAGGCGTGCATCACTTCGATCCTGCCGTCGTCGCGCTTGACGGGGAAGCTGGTGTAGAAGAGGTTCTTGCACGCCTTGATGTTGGCGAGCAGTGTGGGGTCGTGATCGGTGAACCCGGCCGCCCGGTCGAAGGCCTGATTTACCTGGTCGAGAAAACCGGCGCCCACCGACATGGGCTTGGCTCCTGGGAGGGAGGGGAGTGACGGAGCTGTGCAAGGGGATAGTAACCTTGCTGGTGTCGAATCAGGAATTGGATGTGCGGGCAGCTCACTGGGGCGTGGCGATAGGAATAGTGGGGGCTGTTTCTGCGGCGGGAGGATCAGCGGGGTTAATGCAGCCCCAGTGCTGCCGAAGTTATCAACGCTACTACTATTGTGCCGTCACTCTCGATCACTTCCCTTCCCCCTTCTTCGCGGTCCACCACAGCCAGCACTCCCGCTACCCTGCCTCCCGAGCCCCGGATCGCGGAGATCGCCCGCTGGGCGGAGGCCCCAGTCGTGATCACATCCTCCACGACCACGACCTCTTCCCCCGCCTCGAAGTTTCCCTCGATCACCCGCCCCGTCCCATGCCCCTTGGCTTCCTTCCTCACGCTGAATGCGTCGATCACCAGGTCCGACCCCCAGCTCGCCGCGGCGATGGCATACGCCACCGGGTCGGCGCCCATGGTAAGGCCACCGACCGCACGCGGCCGCCAGCCCGCTGCCCGGACTGCGGTCACCCCCATGCGCCCGATCAGCACCATTCCTTCGGCGCTCATCGTGGTGAGGCGGCAATCTATGTAGTAGGAGGAACGCTGACCTGAGGAGAGCACGAAGTCACCACGACGAACCGACCGCGCCAGCAGGAGCCGGCGGAGTTGATCCGCGTCGCTCACTCCCCGCCCTTGCCGAATAGCGAGGCCAGAAAGCCCCGCCTCCCCCCGCCCTGCCTCACTGCCGTGCACAACTCGGTGGCGAATTCGTCCACGGTCTTGGAGCGCTTGGCCAGATCCCGCTCCAACCCATGCATCACCGCCGCTTCGATGGCCGTCGGAAACCGGAGGCCTTTCACCGCTTGGTTGAGCGGGACCGGTGGCTGACTGAGTAGTTGCTGAAACAACTCCCGTGGGCTCTTCCCGGTGAACGGCAGCTCCAGCGTCAGCATGTAGTAGGCGATCGTCGCCAGGCTGTAGACATCGGCCTGCCCGCTCACCAGTTCACCGCTCAGGGTTTCGGGCGCCACGTACTGGAGCGTGCCCACGAAGAAGCCGGCCCGCGTCAGCCGCTCCTCGGGACTCAATTCCGAATCCCGCGCGATGCCGAAATCCAGCAGCTTGGCCGTCTGCGTGGCGGGATCGTACATGATGTTGGCGGGCTTGAGGTCCCGGTGGATGATCCCGGCCTTGTGGGCGCAGCCGAGCGCGGCGCCCAGCTGCTCCACGATCGTCGCCACCAGCGGCGGCGCCAGCCGGCCCGAGCGGTTGATGAACTCGGCCAGCGGCTCGCCCTGGGCCCACTCGAGCGCCAGGTAGTGCAACCCGTCCGTGGCGCCGAAGTCGTAGGTCTGGACGATGTTCGGATGCTTCACCCTGGCGCCGTACTCCGCCTCGCGCAGGAAGCGCTTCACGGCAACCGGGTCCTGCGCCAGCCGGGGCCGCAGGATCTTCACCGCGGCCCGCCCGCGCTCGGGGTGCTCCGCGCGATAGACCGTGGCCGTGCCGCCCTCGCCGATGTACTCGGCGAGGTGGTAGCCGGCCACAGTGCGTCCAACCAGGTTGTCGGCGTTCATTGAAGCGCCAAGCTACCGTGTTTCCGGACGGGCAGCAAGTTGGGCTGCTTGACGCCCGCTCTCCGGCGCCCTTAACCTTCCGCCGCGCCCGCGTGATGCGGGCGCGGCTGTCTCGAGCGGGGAGTCTTCGATGCGTCGGCTTGTGCTTTCGGCGGCACTGGGTGCTGCGGCCCTTGGCTGTGGCAGTTGGAGCCGCGTCGGCAGCGGTGACCAGCCCACGCCGACTGAATCGCTGACCCACGTCCTGAACAGCACACAATACTACCAACGGCTCGGGCGTCTGGCTGCCGCCGAGCCGCTCCCGTTCGTCGGCACGGTGGCATTCGCCGCCGGGCCGGCCGACTCGGTCGTCGGCATCCTGGGACTCTCGCTCGAGAACCGGGCACTCGCATTCCAGCGCGAAGGCAACGTCTTCGTCGCGCGGTATCGGGTGAGCCTGTCGTTCCGGCGCGAGGGTGCGCCCTCGCTGGACGTGGCGCGTGAGGAAGTCGTGCGCGTGCCCACGTTCAAGGAAACCCTGCGAAGCGACGAGAGCATCCTGTTCCAGCAGGTCCTGCGGCTCCTCCCGGGCACCTACCACGTGAGCGTCACCGTGCGGGACGTGGGCTCGACCTCCGAGAGCCGGGCAGAGGCCGACTACACGGCGCCGAGCTTCGGGCCCGGAAGCGTGAGCGCGCCGATTCTGGCGTACCAGGCGACGGGGCGGGGAAGCCGGTCGGATCCGCTCAACATCGTGCTCAACCCGCGCGGGTCGGTGGGCTACGGAAGCGACACGCTGCTCGCGTATATGGAGGGTTACGGCTTCGCGCACCCGACAACCGTGCCGTTCAAGGTGATGGACGAGCGACAGCACGTCATCTACCAGGACGAGCTCCGCTTCCGCGGCGACCGGCAGGTCGAGAGCCAGGTCATCCGGCTCTCGCCCGACAGCGTGTCCCTCGGCGAGCTGAAGCTGGTGGTCGGGCAGGGGAGTAGCGAGCGCAGTGTGTCGGCGCTGGTCTCGTTCACCCAGGCGTGGGTCGTGACCAACTTCGACGAGATGCTCGATCTGCTGCGGTACTTCGGGCACGACAGCCAGGTGAGCGCGATGCGGAAGGCGCCCGCGTCCGAGCGTGCCCGGCTGTGGCGAGAGTTCTACGCGGCCACCGATCCCAACCCCGTCACGCCCGAGAACGAGGCGCTCAACCAGTATTTCGGCCGGATCGCGCAGGCCAATCAGCGATTCACCGACGAGGGCGTGCCCGGCTGGCGCACCGACCGCGGCGAAGTGTTCATCACCCTCGGTCCCCCCGACGAGGCCGTCGAAAACAGCCCCGGCACCACCGCCGACCGCGTGGTCCGCTGGTCGTACATCACCTATCGGCTCGACCTCTTCTTCCGCGACGAGAGCGGCTTCGGCCGTCTCAGGCTGGTGCCCAACAGCCGCGCGGACTTCGAGCGGACCCTGTCACGGGTTCGAAGACAGGAGGGCTAGAGAGGCGGAAGGGCGGAAAGGCGGAAGGACGGAAATACTGAAAGACGTAGCGGCGGCCCTTCCGTCTTTCCGTCCTTCCGCCTTCCCACCTTATCTTCCAACCGATGCCCAACCACACGCCCCCCCAGCTCTTCCTCATCGACGGCTACGCCCTGATCTATCGCGCCTTCTACGCGATGATCTCGCGGCCGCTCCGCACCGCCCGTGGAGAGAACACCTCCGCGGCTTGGGGCGTCGTGAACTTCCTGGTCCGCCTGCGTGAGAAGTACCGGCCCGACTACGTGTGCTGGGTCAACGACGCCGGCACCTCCTTCCGGCAGGAGCGCTACCCCGAGTACAAGTCCACCCGCGCGAAGCTCGACGAGTCGCTGCAGGCCGATTTCGACACCGCGGTCGAGCGGATCTGCACGCTGCTCGAGGCCTTTCGGATCCCGCTCGTCGCCGTCAGGGGATACGAGGCCGACGACGTGATCGGAACCCTGGCCCACGCCGCCGCCGGGCGAGGGCTCCAGGCCGTGATCGTCTCGGGCGACAAGGACTTCTACCAGCTCATCGGCCCCGGGATCACTCTCCTGAACCCGGGCCGCGGTGGGCCGGCTGCCGTCGACGAGATATGGGTCAACGAGGCGAACGCCGCCGAACGGCTGGGCGTCCCGCCGCACCAGGTGGTGGACTTTCTCGCGCTCGTGGGCGACAGCTCGGACAACGTGCCCGGCGTAAAGGGCATCGGCGAGAAGGGCGCCCAGAAGTTGCTCGCCGAGTACGGCGACCTGGAGACGATTCTGTCCCGCGCCGGCGAAGTCACGGCCAAGCGCAGCCGGGAGGCGCTCCTCGCGCAGGCCGATGCGGCGCGGCTTTCCCAGGAGCTCGTCACGATCAAGCGCGATGTGCCGGTTGAGCTCGATGTCGGCGATCTCGTGCTCCAGGAGCCCGACCGCGAGTCACTGATCCGGTTGCTGACGGAGCTGGAGTTCTTTTCGCTGGCGAGGCGGTTGGGCGGGCAGGGGGGGCCGGCCGCGGTTGGGGATGCAGCCGCGGAGGCCGACGCAGGCCTGGAAACCGGCCGGGTGGCCTCGGTGGTGCCCGACTCGTGGTCCCAAGGTGCCGTTCCGGACGACGGGGGCGCACTCGTAGCCGCGGCCAGCGCCACCCTCCCGGCCACGGCCGCCGACTGGCTCGCCCTCGACGAAGGTCCGGCGCCCGAGGTCACGATCGTTGACGACCCCGACGAGCTTCCCGCGCTGGTCGAGCGCCTGCGCGCCGCGCCGATCATGGCGCTCGACACCGAGACCAGCTCGCTCGAGCCGCACGATGCAGAATTGGTCGGTCTTTCGCTGGCGGCGAGCCCGGGCGAGGTCTGGTACCTGCCGTTCGGCCATCGCCCGCCGGCGGGTGAGCTCGCCGCACCCGAGCCGGTCAGGAATCTCCCGCCGATCACCGACTTTGCCTGCGCGCCGCTGTTCGCGCTGCTCGAGGACCCGGCGGCTCCGAAAGCCGGCCACAACATCAAGTACGACTGGCAGGTGCTCCGCCGCGCCGGGGTAGAGCTCGCCGGCGTGGCGTATGACTCGATGCTCGCCAGCTTCGTCCTCGATCCCGGCCGCCGGTCGCACGCCATCGACACGCTCTGCCTCGAGCACCTGGGACGCGGCATGCAGACGTACGCCGACGTGGCGGGGAAGGGGAAGGCGGAGATCCCGTTCGCCGAGGTGCCCATCGCGGCAGCGGCGGCGTACTGCGGCGCCGACAGCGGCACCGTGCTGGCGCTCCGCGAGCGGCTCGCGCCCGCGCTGCGGGAGATGGCGATGGAGCCGCTGCTCCGCGACATCGAGATGCCGCTCATCCCGGTACTGACCGACATGGAATGGGACGGGATCTCGATCGATCCCGAGGTGTTCGCCCGCCTGAGCGCGGAGCTCGGCGTCGAGCTGGCCCGGCTCGAGGCCGAGATCGCCACCGTCGCCGGCGAGGCGCTCAATCTGAACTCGCCCCGCCAGCTCGCGGCCATTCTGTTCGAGAAGCAGCAGCTCCCGATCCTGAAGCGCACCAAGACCGGGCCCAGCACCGACGCCGACGTCCTCGAACAACTTGCGGCAATGGGCCACGAACTGCCGCGCCTGATTCTCGAATACCGCGAGCTGCAGAAGCTCAAGAGCACCTACGTGGATACGCTGCCGGAGCGCGTGAACCGCCACACGGGACGCATCCACACCAGCTTCAACCAGACCGGTGCGGCCACCGGGCGGCTCAGCTCCTCGGAGCCCAACCTGCAGAACATCCCGGTGCGCACGCCACGCGGCGAGGCGATCCGCCGGGGCTTCGTGCCCCGCGCCGGCTGGAGCTTCCTCGTCGCCGACTACTCGCAGATCGAGCTGCGGCTCATGGCCCACCTCTCGGGCGATCCGGCCTTCATCGAAGCATTCCACCAGGGTGGCGACATTCACCGGCAGACCGCCGCCTTGATCTTCGCGGTCCCTCTCGAGCAGGTCACGCCCGACATGCGCGCGCGCGCGAAGACGATCAACTTCGCGACCATCTACGGGCAGGGGCCGTTCGCGCTCAGCCGGCAGCTCGGCATCTCGCAGGAGGACGCCAGGACGTTCATCGCCCGCTACTTCGAGCGCTTCGCGGGGGTGCGCGCCTTCCTGGACGCGCAGGTGCGTCTCGCGCGTGAGCAGGGCTATGTCGAGACCCTGTTCCAGCGCCGGCGCTATATCCCCGAGATCCGTGACCGCAACTTCAACATGCGGGCCTACGGCGAGCGCAACGCGCAGAACTCGCCGCTCCAGGGCTCAGCCGCCGATCTCATCAAGCTCGCCATGATCCGGATCCATGCCGCGCTCCGCGAGCAGAAGCTCGAGAGCCGGATGCTGCTGCAGGTGCACGATGAGCTGGTCTTCGAGGGGCCGCCCCAGGAGATGGACGCGCTGCGAGTGCTGGTGCGCACGCACATGGAGCAGGTAGTGCAGCTCCGGGTGCCGCTCGTGGTGGAGATCGGCGTGGGGCCCGACTGGCTGGACGCCAAGCGATGAGCGGCGCACGGTTCGTCTGCAGCGACCCCGATGCCGGAGACTTCGAGTTCGCCGACGTCGAAGCCGTCCTCGACGCCCTCGAAGCCGGGCTGGTCACACCCACCACCCCGGTGTTCGACGCCGTGCGGCAGAGCTCGCAGCCGGTGGGAATGCACCCCGAAATCCGGGCGGCCTGGGCGGCGCGGCTCCGTTATCGGCCCCCATCGCTCGACGGCCTCGCGCTCCCGGAGCTGCCGTCGCTCACGTCGCTTGCGCGGAGTCTCCCTGATGACGAGGATGAACGGGAACGCCGCCGCGAAGCGTACGCTCGGCTCCGGAGCCCGGCGGCCGCCCTGGAGGTACGGACGACCGCCCGGCGCGATGACGGGCAGCGCCTCGCCGTGGTCGGCATCGCCCTGGCGCTGGCGCTGCTCGGGATCATCGGCTGGCTGGCGGTGACGTTCGCAACCGGGCTGAACGAGCTCGCGGCGCACGCGGTGGGCAGCGGTCAGGCGCGGTAAGCCTAGAGCCCCGGCTCCTTCGTCCTTCGCCGCCGCACCCCCGGCCACCAGTTCCACCGGCCCATCGCCTGCATGAACGCCGGCACCAGCACCCTCCGGATCACCGTCGCGTCCAGCAGCACCGCCACCGCGAGCCCGAACCCCATGAGCTGCATGGGTAGCGAGCGCGCGAAGGCGAAGATGCCGAACACCAGAATCATGACGAGTGCCGCCGAGGTGATGACCGAGGCTGTGGCGCTCAACCCCTCCATCGTGGCCTCCGTGTTCCTCCCGCTCCGGTCGAACGCTTCCTTGATCCGGCTCAACAGGAAGACCTCGTAGTCCATGCTGAGCCCGAACACCACGGCGAACACCAGGACCGGCACGGCGACGAAAATCGCCGACGTCGGTCCATCCAGCCCGAAGAGCCGCGCCCCCACGCCGTACTGGAAGACGAGCACGAGCAGCCCGAACGTGGCGCTCACCGAGAGCGTGTTCATGACGATGGCCTTGAGCGGCACGAGCACCGATCTGAACGCCACCGCGAGCATCACGCCGGTAGCGCCGAGAATCAGCGCGACCAGGAGCGGAAAGCGCGCCAGCAGATCCTCCTGGAAATCGAGCGCTGCCGCCGAATAGCCGCCGACGGTGATCGTCATGCCCTTCGTGCCGCGGAGCTGCGCCCGCGCGAGCTGGCGCGCGTGCAGCACCACGTCGGTCGCGGTCGTGAGCGACGTGGTGTCGGCGAGGATGACGTCCATCAGCGTGAGCCGCCGGTCGGTGCTCAGGTAGGCGTCCAGGAAATCGGGGAACCGGGCGCGGGCCGCAGGGAGGTCGCTGTAGAGCACGGAGTAGCCGAGCAGGCTGCCGTGCGGCTCCAGGTTGACTAGGCTCCGGATCTCGCGCACCCGGGGGTCGGCCCCGAGCGAATCTGCCAGCGTCATGAGGCCACGGAGCGCCGCCGCGTCGGTCGCGCTCCGGCCCTCCGGCAACTGCACCAGGACGCGCACCGGCTGGATGAAACCGGCTACGCCCATCGCGGACAGCGCGTCGAGCCCCTCACCGGCCTCGGTGCCGGCGGGCCACCAGTGTCGCGAGGGCAGCCCGATCCTGATGTAGAAGACGGGGAGCGTGAGGATCGCGATGATGACGCCGCCATAGGCCAGCGCGCGAACCGGGTGCCGGCTCAGCGTCCGGGCCCACTTCTCCCAGACCTGCGGTGCATGGTACCAGGTGAGCCGGCGCGCGAGCCAGCGGGGCCGGTCGATCTCTCGGCCGAGCACGGCCAACAGGGCGGGGAGCAGCGTGATCGAGAGGGTCACCGCGACCGCCACCACCACCAGGCCGCCGATGCCGACGCTCCGCGTTTCGATCAGGGGAGTGAGCAGCAGCGCGCCGAAGCCCACGAATACCGTGAGCCCCGACGTGATCACGGCCCGCCCCGCGGTCGCCATCGTATTGGCCGCGGCCTGACGCCGCCGGGTCCCACGCGCCAGCTCCTCACGGAAACGGGTGACGACCAGCAGGGAGTAGTCGATCCCGACGCCCAGGCCGATCATGGTGGTCATGTTGAGCACGAAGACCGACATCGGCGTGAACCGCGCGAGGCCGCCGATGATGGTAAGCGACACCGCGATCGCCAGCACCCCCACGATGAGGGGGAGCGCCGCCGCCACCAGCGCACCGAACGCGAGGACCAGGATGATCAGCGTGAGCGGCAGCAGCCGCTCCTCGCCCTCCGCGCTGTCGCGCGTCACCACGGTGCGGACGTCCAGGTCGAGTGGTGCCCGGCCCGTAATCCGGACACGGTAGCGCTCGCCGCCGGGGACGCGTCCCATCGTCTCGCGCACGAGGCGCCGGACGGGCATCACCAGCGCGCCCGCGCTGTCGCCGGGTGTCGCCTCGAGCGCCACGATGGCGAAGGTGCCCCGGCGATCGCCGCTCAGGAAGGTGGTGTCGCCGGTGCTGCGGTAGGAGATGACTCCCCGAACATAGGGCTGGCGCCCGAGGGCGGCGAGCAGGCTGTCGAGCGCCGCCCTCGGCTCCGGTTCGTCGAGGCGCTCGGGAGAGTGCATCGTGACCGCAAAGAACTCGCCGATGGGCCGGCTGAAACGCTCAGCCAGCAACGCCTCCGTGATCGAGGCCTCGGTGTGATGGGTGCTTCCGCCCCGGATGTTCAGCCGGGACGGCGTCTTGGGAGCCTGGACGGCCGCCACGGCGCCGATGACCGCCCACACCACGAGCACTGCCCAGGGCCGGCGCACCAGCGCCCGGGCATATCGGTCCATCAGGTTCAGAAGCCCTCCCGGAGTCCGGCCCGCCTCGGCGGTGGCAAAAGCTTAGACCACCAGGGGGCGCTGCGCCAGCAGAACGCGGCACCGCTGGCGGCGGGAGCGGAGCCGCATCCATATTGAGGTCATGCGGCGTTTCCTTCCTCTGCTCACTCTCGGGCTGCTCGTGCTGGTACTCGCCGATCGGGTGTCCCGTGCGCTCAACCGCGGGCCATCGGGCAGCGACCAGGTGGCCAGCGAGACTCGGAGCGCCACACCGGATCTCAGGCGGCGGCCGACAGATGCCGCCCGAGCACCGGCGGGCGGAGCTGGCGAGGCGGGCGCGACTCGCCTGGCCCGGCTGGCTGCGCGCGAGGCGCTGTCCCGCGAGGCGGGGTCCACCTACCTCGACTCGCTCATACTGAGCACCGACTCCGTGGTGCGGCGCTGGCCCGACCGCTGGGGCTTGCCCATCCGGGTCGCAATCATGGAGGGGGGGCCGCCGGATTACGACCCGCGGATGGCCGGGTATGTGCGGACCGCGCTCGATCGGTGGGAAGGTCTGGGCATCGGGCTGCGTTTCGCCCTCGTCCGGGACACCAGTCAGGCCGACATCCTGGTGCGGTGGATCGATCACTTCGACTTCGATCGCGCCGGGCAGACCGACCTCACCTGGGACCAGTCGGGACGGGTGCGGCGGGCGCTGGTTTCGCTCGCGCTTCGCACCAACACCGGCGTCATTCTGCCGGACGACGCCCTCCTCTCGGTCGCGGTGCACGAGACAGGGCACGCGATCGGACTGCCGCACTCGGCGGACTCCAACGACGTGATGTTCCCCGCCACGCGCACCGGGGTCCTTTCCGACCGCGACCGGCGCACCGCTGCGGTGCTCTACCGCCTGCCTCCCGGCCCCGTACGCGATCTGGTGGCAGGCCGCGGCCGCTAGGCCGTGCCGTGGTGGTGGGCACGATCGTTGCCGGTCCGCACCCCAGGTTCCGCTCGCCCAACCCACCGGTCCCGGACCGCTCCCGCGCGACCGCATTCCGCAAGGTGGAGCTGCGCATGGTCATCACGATCCCCAGGCCCGCCGGGGTCCTCGGGGGAATGCTCGCCGTGATGCTCGGTGCCACGGCCGCCGTTGCCCAATCGTTCGCCGAGGTCGATGCGACGGTCCGGGACGGCATCCAGCGTGGCCTGTATCCCGGGGCCGTGGTGGTCATCGGCCGGCGGGACTCGGTTCTCTATGCCCGCGGGTATGGCCACTACACCTGGAGCCCGGCCTCGCGCGTCCCCGATCCGGATTCGACAATGTGGGACATCGCCTCGATCACCAAGATCGTGGCTACGACCAGCGCGGCGATGCGGCTCGTGGATCGGAACAAGCTGCAGCTCGACGCGCCGGTCCACCGCTATCTGCCCCGGTTCTCCGGGGGCCCCAAGAACCGGGTGACCGTGCGCATGCTGCTCGATCATACGAGCGGTCTTCGGAGCTATGTCCCGTTTTACACCAGGGCACACCGAAGCCGGGCGCGCATGATCGATCTGCTGTACGCCCAGCCGCTGGTCCGCGCGCCGGGCGACAGCGCCGAATACAGCGACCTCAACGCGCTCCTGCTGGGACTCGTGGTCGAGAAGATCTCCGGCGTGCCGCTTGACCAGCTCGCGCGGCGCGAAGTCTTCATTCCGCTTGGCCTGAGCAGCACGATGTACAGGCCGCCCGCCTCGCTCCGGCCGCGGATCGTGCCTAGCGGCATCTGGCGCGGGCATCCCGTCCCCGGCCAGGTCAACGACCAGAACGCCGTTGCGATGGGCGGGGTGGCCGGGCACGCCGGAGTGTTCTCGACCGGCATGGACCTGGCCCGGTATGCGACAGTGTGGCTCCGCGCCGGAGCCGGACCCAGGGAGCAGTGGGTGAGCCCGGCGACCATCCGCCGGTTTCTCGTCAAGGGACCCAACAGCGGCTCACGCCTCCTTGGCTGGGACACCCCCGAGCTGGAAGGCGACGAGCCCAGCGTCTTCGGGACCCTGATCAGCGACGCCGCGTACGGTCACACCGGCTTCACCGGGACGGAGCTCTGGATCGACCCCTCGCGCGACCTCTACCTCGTGTTTCTGACCAATCGCGCCTTCGACCCGAGGACTCGCGACTCGCTCAAGGAGTTGAAGGTCGTGCGGGCGGCGCTGTCTGACGCCGCCATCCGGTTGGTGCCGCACGGCTGCGCTCAGGAGTTGGTCTCCCGCTGTTAGCGGGAGCTGGATCGTGCTCCACTCCAGGGGACACGCTGTTAACTTTCGGGCATGACTGACGCGACGGCAGGTCCCGCAGCGCCCACGCCTGAGACGGTCCGGAAGGCACTCCGGACCGTGAAGGATCCGGAGCTCAACCTCAATATCATCGACATCGGCCTGGTCTACGATATCGAGGTGAGCGCCGCCGGCGAGGTGCACATCCGGATGACACTCACCTCGCCGGGGTGCCCGGCCGGCACCGAGATCACTGACGACGTGAAGGCAGTCGTGTCCGATCTGGAAGGCGTCCAGGGAGTTGAGGTCGAGCTGGTGTGGGATCCCTACTGGACGCCGGACAAGATGGACCCTCGGGTGCGCGCGTTTCTCGGGTTCTGAGCGGTTCGTCGTAAGTCGCCGGAGGGAAGTCAGGTTCCCGCGCCGGTTCCCTTGGTTCCGGTCTCCGCTACCGCCGCCAGCAGGTCCGCCCCGATCTCACCCCGCTGCCAGGCCCTCAACCCCGGCACCGCCTCCAGTTCCTCGAGCGTCCTCGGATTCAGCCGGGCGATCGCCTCCAGGGTCCCGTTCGGGCACAGCACGCCCGGTGCGAGCTCGAGCTTGGTGGCGAGCTGATTTCGGACGGTCTTGAGCCGGTCGAGCCGCGCCTCCAGCGCGGGATCGTAGACTCGGCGCGGTGCCCGCTCGACTCGGGGCAGCTCCGCATCCGGAAGCGCGAGGCCGCGCCGGACAGCCTCCAGGATCTCGCGGCCCCGCCGCTCGGCCTGTTCGCCGCCGACCCCGGGAATTGCCTTGAGCGCGGCCAGGTTGCTCGGGGGCGTCTTGGCCATGGCGAGCATCGGTTCGTTGTTGAGGATCCGGAAGGTGGCCCGGTCGTTCCGCTGCGCCACACCCTCTCGCCAGGCATATAGCTCCCGCAGGATAGCCAGCTCGCGCGCCTTGAGCGCCTTCGCGCCCTTGAGCCGCAGATAGCCTGGCTCCCCGTCGGCCGGGCTCCAGTGCAGGTCGTGAAGCAGCGCGAACTCTTCCTGCGCCCAGGCCAGCCGGCCGCGAGCCTCGAGCTGCGTCCGCAGTATGTCGCGCAGCTCGGGAAGGAAGCGGGTGTCCGCTGCCGCGTAGTCGAGCATCGCGGGCGAGAGCGGCCGTGCGGACCAGTCGGCGCGCTGAAAACGCTTGTCGAGCCTGACGCCGAGGTACTTCTCGAGCAAGGCTGCGAGTCCTACTCCAGGCTCGTTGAGGAGCTGTGCGGCGATGCGGGTGTCGAACAGGCTCGAGGCATGGTAGCCGTACTCCCGGTCGAGCAGCCGCAGATCGTAGTCGGCGTCGTGGAACACCGTCTCCACCGCCGGATCCGCGAGCACTTGTCCCAGCGGGGCCAGGTTCTCCACCGCGAGCGGGTCCACGACCGCCGTCTCCTCGCGGGAGCTGATCTGCAGCAGGTAGACCCGGTCGGTGAATCGGTGAAAGCTCGCCGCCTCCGTATCCACTGCGAGCAGGGGCGCGCCTCGGAGTCGCGCGAACAGCGCTTCCAGCTCCGCCTGCGACTGGATCAACGCTACGCCGGGGCTCACTCGGTTTTCGACAACTGTTCGAGCCCCGCCGCGATCTCGTCCAGCGCCTTGGATAATGCCTTGTAGAAGTCAGCGTCGGGCTGTGGCATCCCGCCCATCGCCGCGTCCATCTGCAGCTTGCGGGCGAGCTTCGCGGTGTGGCGGATGTAGTCGGTGGCTGGTTTCATCGAGGGAGGGGACGATGGGACGAGAAGACGGAGAGGTGCTCTCCGTTCGGGTTGACGGAAGTGTAGCAACCTGCCTTCGCTTTTGCTCAGCCGTCCCGTCCTCTCCGTCTTCCCCGGCCCGTACGTCTATCTTGACCCCATGACGCCCTCCTCCGTGATCGATCTCCCCGTCTATCCCGACGAGTGCGACGCATTCGGGCATCTCAACCAGGCCTCCTTTCTGACTCTGTTCGAGCGCGCGCGCTGGGAAATGCTTATCCGGGGACCCGGCATGGACGTCTTCACCCGGGCAGGCGCCTGGCCGGCAGTCCGGAAGGCGATCATCGACTACCATGCCGCCGCGTTTCCCGGGGACGTGCTGCGCTTTCACCAGGCTCTTACTCACCACGGCCGGACCAGCTTCACCATGCGGCAGACCGCGCGTCGGCTCAAGGACGATGCGCTCCTCGCCACCGCGGAGTTCGTTTTTGTCTGCATCGACCGCGACGGCCGGCCGATGCCGGTGCCGGCTGAGTTCGGCGCTTTCATGCGCGCGCCGCCCGAGCGGGGCGACATGCAGCGTCTCACGGTGAACGGTGTCAGTTTGGCCGTTGAAGTCCGGGGGGAGGGGCCGGCCGTGCTGTTCGTTCACGGCTATCCCTTCGACCACACCATTTGGCGCGATCAGATCGATGCCCTGGACGGTTATCGGCGCATCGCCCTCGACCTTCGCGGGATGGGCCGATCCGATGCGCCGGATCTGGGATACAGTATGGGGATCTACGCCGCGGATATCGCGGCGCTCCTCGACGTTCTCGGCATCGAGGATGTGGTGCTCTGCGGGCTGTCAATGGGCGGGTATGTCATTTTCGAGTTCCTGCGAGGCTGGCGGCACCGGGTGCGCGGCGTGGTTCTCATGGATACCCGCGCGGAAGCCGATGGTGCGGAGGCGCGGCGCGCGCGTGACGCGGCGGCGGCTACCGCGCGAGAGGGCGGCGGCGCGGCAATCGCCGAGTCGATGCTGCCCAAGCTGCTAGCGCCCGGCACGGCGGAACGGGCGCCCGAGCTCGCCGAGCGCCTGCGCCGCATGATGGCCGCCACTCCGGTGGCGGGGATCGTGGGCGCGCTTGCCGCCATGCGCGATCGCCGCGACAGCAGCGACGTCCTCCCTGCGCTGGGGGAAATGCCGGTGCTGGTGATGGTCGGCGAGCAGGACGTACTCACGCCGCCCGATTCCGCGCGACGGCTGGCCGCCGGGATCCCCCATGCGCGGCTGGTCGTGGTGCCGGGAGCGGGACACGTTACACCCGTCGAGCGGCCCGCCGAGACGTCTGCCGCACTGCTCGAGTTCCTGCGGGTGGTGGGCTGAAACCTTTGCGGGACGGGCCACGTTGTGATTTCGGCGGCGCGACGGATTCCCGTCCGTCCCCGTCGGACAGCAGTCCCACCACCTAGGGCTCCGGGGTCGCGGCCACGCAGTACGGTCCCGGGGCCGCTCTCCTTCAGCTTACTGGTGGCCTGACGTAGAGGGGGCCCCGATGCCGGGGCCCCCTTTTTTGTCTGCTCGCTGCTCGGGGCTTACCGTTGTGGCCGCCCCGGCGGGGTGTCACTGTTGAAGACCTCGCGGTTCTTCTCGATGTAGGAGGTCATGTTCGGCGGGACGTCTTCTTCCGGGAAGATCGCCGTCACGGGGCACTCCGGCTCGCACGCGCCGCAATCGATGCACTCGTCGGGGTGGATGTACAGTTGGTCCTCGCCCTCGTAGATGCAGTCTACCGGACACACGTCGACACAGGCGCGGTCCTTCACCCCGATGCATGCTTCGGTGATCACGTACGTCATTGCCGCTGGTCCTCCGGAGTTGCTGAGTCGCGCGCCGTGTGCGAGCGCATCTTCGAGTAGGTATACGAAGGTGCGTGGGGTGGCGCAAGGGGCCGCTTGCTCTCGCCGTGCCTGCGCGCGCTGCGACTGCGGAGCCGGGTCCGGGCCGGAATGAGCGCCGCCGGCAGGAGTGCCGGGTTCGCTAGAGGAGCCCCGGGAGTGGGGTCGCATAGCTGGTGCTGCGGTCCTCGGGTGGACCATATCGGCCGTCCGGGCCGTGGAGGCGGTGCCATTCCTCTCGCAGGCAGAACGGATCCAACCCGTGCGGTCGATCCACCGCCAACACGCCGTCAAGGTGATCGAGTTCGTGCTGTATCAGCTCGGCGCGGTCTCCTTCCAGGTCGTCCTCGTGCCACTCGCCTTTGGTGTCCTGGTACCGCACCCGGAGCCGGTGCGCGCGCGACACACGGACGAGCAGGTTGGGGAAGGAGAAACAATCGTCCCACACTTCGAAATCCTGGTTGCCGATGTCGACGATCTCGGGGTTGATGAGCGCCCATGGCTGGTCCAACTCGCAGTAGACCATCCGCACCGGCGCGCCGATCTGGGGCGCCGCGATCCCCCGGCCAGTGCCGAAGCGCGCCTGCCAGTCGCGCAACGTCTCGCGCATATCGTCCAGGATTACCCGGACTGCGGTCGACCTCGGCTTGGTGATGGGCTCGCTCCTGGCCCGGAGAACGGGATCGCCCAGCAGACGGATTCGATGGATGGTCATGTGAACAGAGCCTCGAAACGTGTTGACCGCCATGAGCAGACGCTACCGACCAATATGGGAAGGCCGCGGTACGCCTGCCAGGGAGTGAGTTCGCTCTTCGGCGAGCTCATGAAGTACCACCAGCAACTACTATATGGGAGTTTCACGGTCCCATCGGACATTGCCTCGTTTTGCGCACGCAACGGCATACTGGTAAATAGCTTACGGCTTCGCACCAAGAATATTGCACGAATTGACAATTCCGACTGTTTCACTTAAGATTCTGGCCTATGGGCGCTGCCCCTATTCCGCTTGTCGGTGTCGCTGGCCCGCTGGGACAGCGCGGCCCTCGTGGCGCTGTTCTGACGCAGCTCAAGCGGGCCAATCGGCTTACGGCAAAAGAGCTTGCAGGCCGGCTCGGTGTGTCGCTGAACGCGGCCCGGCACCACCTCAAGGAACTCGAGGCCGAAGGGCTGGTTGAATACGAGCGGGAGTACCGTGGGGTGGGGGCACCGGCGTTCGCCTACCGGCTGAGCGCCGCAGGTGAGGCACTCTTCCCCAGGCGATACGAGGCTACCCTTGCTGCCGTGCTCGACCACATCGTCGAGCGGGATGGCCGGGGGGCAGCGGTGGCAGTGCTGGAATCACACTTCGGAGGGCTCGCCCGGCGGCTCGAGGGGGAGCTGGCCGGATGCACGCCTGCCGAGCGGTTGCAGGCTGTCGGCCGCGTGCTCTCGGAAGAGGGCTATATGGCCGAAGTGACGGCCAGCGGGGGCGCGGGTACGCTTACGGAACACAACTGTGCCATCCCCGCCGTGGCCGAGCGCTTTCCAGAGATCTGCGCCGCCGAAGCTCGTTTTCTGGCTCGAGTGCTGGGCGCCGAAGTCGACCGGCGGGAGCACCTGTTGAGCGGGTGCAGCACCTGCGAATACCACGTGCGGTTCACCACCGTGCAGGAGAACTCATGAGCTCCACCGTCGAAAGCTTGGTCAACAAGGAATACAAGTACGGCTTCGTCACCGACATCGAGTCCGATGTCGCGCCGAAGGGGCTGAACGAAGACATCGTCCGGCTCATTTCCATGAAGAAACAGGAGCCGGCGTGGCTCCTGGAATGGCGGCTCAAGGCGTTGCGGGGTTGGCAAAAGATGAGCGAGCCTCATCATTGGCCCAACATCACGTACACGCCGGTGGATTATCAGTCCATCAGCTATTACTCCGCGCCCCGTACGAAGACTCCACTCGGCAGCATCGACGACGTGGATCCCAAGCTGCTCGACGCCTACACCAAGCTGGGCATCCCGCTCCGGGAGCAGAAGCTCCTGGCCGGAGTCGCGGTGGACGCCATCTTCGACAGTGTCTCGGTGGGAACCACGTATAAGGCCAAACTCGCCGAGCAGGGCATCATTTTCTGCTCGTTCGGCGAGGCCGTGCGCGAGCACCCCGAGCTGGTCCAGAAGTACCTGGGCTCGGTGGTGCCGCTGAGCGATAACTTCTTCGCCGCGCTCAATGCCGCCGTGTTCAGCGATGGGTCGTTCGTCTACGTGCCCAAGGGCGTCAAGTGTCCCATGGACCTCTCCACCTACTTCCGCATCAACACGGCGGAGACCGGGCAGTTCGAGCGCACCCTCATCATCGCCGACGAAGGCGCCTCGGTGAGCTATCTGGAGGGATGCACGGCGCCCAAGCGGGACGAGAACCAGTTGCACGCGGCGGTCGTCGAGCTGGTGGCGCTCGAGGGTGCCACCATCAAGTACTCGACGGTTCAGAACTGGTATGCCGGGGATGAAGAAGGGCGGGGCGGGATCTTCAATTTCGTCACCAAGCGCGGTAAGGCGGCGGCCAACGCCAAGATCTCCTGGACCCAGGTCGAAACCGGCTCCGCCATCACCTGGAAGTACCCGAGTGTGCTGCTTCAGGGCGACAACTCGGTGGGCGAGTTTTACTCGGTCGCGGTGGTGAACGGCCGCCAGCAGGCCGACACCGGCACCAAGATGATCCACATGGGGAAGAACACCCGCAGCACGATTGTCTCCAAGGGCATCTCTGCCGGCCGGGGCCAGAACAGCTACCGCGGGCAGGTGAAGGTGCTTCCCAAGGCGGAGGGGGCGCGCAACTACACCCAGTGCGACTCGATGCTGATCGGAAACCGCTGCGGCGCGCACACCTTTCCCTACATCGAGGTGCAGAACTCTTCCTCCTCCACCGAGCACGAGGCCTCGACCTCGAAGATCGGCGAGGACCAGATTTTCTACCTCAAGCAGCGCGGTCTCAATACCGAGAACGCCATCTCCATCATCGTGAACGGCTTCTGCAAGGAAGTGTTCAAGGAACTGCCGATGGAATTCGCGGTGGAAGCGCAGAAGCTGCTGGGAGTAAGTCTGGAAGGCAGTGTGGGATAATCTCACCATCGAACGGAGTCACGGACGTGCTGGAAATCAAAGGCCTTCGCGCCACCGCCGGCGACACGGAGATCCTCAAGGGCATCGACCTCACCGTCAGGGCGGGAGAGGTTCACGCCGTCATGGGGCCCAACGGGTCCGGTAAGAGTACGCTGGCGCAGGTGCTTGCCGGCCATCCGGCGTACCAGGTCACCGGGGGGTCGGTGCTCTATCAGGGCCGGGATCTGCTGGAGCTCGAGCCCGAAGAGCGCGCCCAGGCGGGGGTCTTCCTCGCCTTCCAGTATCCGGTCGAGATCCCCGGCGTCACCAACGCCTACTTCCTTCGCGCCGCGTACAACGAGATCAGGAAGTCGCACGGGCTCGAGGAGGTGGACTCGATGGATTTCCTCGATATCCTCGAAGACAAGCTCAAGCTCGTGGAGTGGGAGCCGGAGATCATGAGCCGGGCGGTCAACGCCGGCTTTTCGGGCGGCGAAAAGAAGCGCAATGAGATTCTGCAGATGG
Organism: Gemmatimonadales bacterium; assembly: GCA_025927545.1. Taxonomy (GTDB): domain Bacteria; phylum Gemmatimonadota; class Gemmatimonadetes; order Gemmatimonadales; family GWC2-71-9; genus CAVVWJ01. Next base: position 41,008 of record JAICLE010000002.1, on the reverse strand, counting down.
CCGTGCTCGAGCCGAAGCTCGCCATCCTGGACGAAACTGATTCGGGTCTCGACATCGATGCGCTCCGGATCGTCGCCTCCGGGGTCAACAAACTCCGGCGCCCCGACAGCGCGACCATCGTGGTGACGCACTATCAGCGGCTGCTCAATTACATCGTTCCCGACTATGTGCACGTGCTGTCGAACGGGCGGATCGTGAAGTCCGGCGGCAAGGAGTTGGCGCTGGAGCTCGAGGCTCGAGGCTACGAGTGGCTCGAGGAGGCGGTGGGAGTGGCGTCATGACGGAGCCGTTCGTGCAGGAGTTCGAGGCAAGGGCCGGCACGGCCACCGCGGATGGCCCCGAGTGGCTCGAGCCGATCCGGCAGGCCGCGATGGAGCGGTTCGCGCGCAGCGGGTTCCCGACCGCCCGGGATGAGGAGTGGCGCTTCACCCCGATCGGCCCGATCGTCCAGGGGAGCTGGCGCGCGGCCAGCGGCACCAGCGGCGAGCTCGGCCGCGAGCAGCTCGACTCGTTCATCTTCGGCCATCCCGACTGGACCACGCTCGTCTTCGTGAACGGTGTGTTTCACGATGCCCTGAGCTCGGTGGGTCCGCTGCCCGGCGGGGTCCGGGTCGCCAGTCTCGCCGAAGCCCTTCGGTCAGACGGCGCGAGCATCGAGTGCCACCTCGCCCGGCACGCACCGGTGGACGGGAGCCCGTTCACCGCCCTCAATACCGCCCTGATGCGTGAGGGCGGTGTGGTGCTGGTGGGTGCCGGGGTAGATCTCGACATGCCGGTGCACCTGCTCCAGGTCAGCACGGCGGAGGCCGCGGGAACGGTGGCGCATCCCCGCAACCTGATCGTGGTGGAACGTGGCGCCCGTGCCTCGGTCATCGAGAGCTACGTGACTCTGGCGCCGGGCCGGAGCTACTGGACCAATCCCGTCACCGAGGTTGCGGTGGCGGCCGGCGCGTGGCTGGAGCACACGCGAATCCAGCGCGAGAGCGAGGCTGCGTTCCACGTGGGGCTTACCCAGGTGGATCAGGCGCGCGACAGCCACTACCGTTCGTTCTCCTTCGCGATGGGCGGAGCGCTGGCGCGGCACAACCTGCACGTCCGGCTGAACGACGAGAACATCGAGTCCCTGATGTACGGGCTGTATCTCACCCGCGGCGAGCAGGTGGTGGACAATCACACGGCCATTTACCACGACCGGCCCAATTGTCGGAGCTGGGAGGTGTACAAGGGCATTCTCGACGGCCGCTCCCGTGCGGTGTTCAACGGCAAGGTTTTCGTTCAGCCCGAAGCCCAGAAGACCGACGCCAAGCAGACGAACCGCAACCTGCTCCTGAGCGACGGTGCCCGGGTCGATACCAAGCCTCAGCTCGAGATCTTCGCGGACGACGTCAAGTGCACCCACGGCGCGACCGTTGGCCGCCTCGACGATCTGGCCCGGTTTTACGCCCGGAGCCGCGGTCTCTCGACCAGCGCCGCCGAGCGCCTGCTGACCTACGCCTTCGCGGCGGAGGTGGCCGGGGAGGTGGCACTGGTTCCCGTGCGAGAGGAGCTCGACCGCCTGGTGTTCGAGCGGCTGGGGAGCCGCTGATCCGCGCATGACGGTCACCGCCGCCCCCGAGCTCGATGTCGAGCAACTGCGGAAGGATTTCCCGATCCTCTCACAGCGGATACGCGGGAAGCCGCTCGTCTACCTGGACAACGCCGCCACCAGCCAGAAGCCCCGCTCCGTGATCGATGCCGTAGGCCGCTTCTATGCGACCGAGAACGCCAATATCCATCGCGGCGTCCACTTCCTGAGCGAGCGTGCCACGTTGGCGTACGAGGCGGTGCGCGCGGGCGTGGCCCGATTCCTCAATGCGTCGAGCTCCGACGAGATCGTCTTCACAAGCGGGACGACGGAGGCGGTCAACCTGGTGGCCCAGAGCTGGGGCCGAAGCGCCGTGCGGGCGGGCGACGAGCTTCTCGTTACGGCGATGGAGCACCACTCCAATCTCGTGCCTTGGCAGCTCCTTGCCGCTCAGACGGGAGCGGTCGTACGGGCCGTGCCCATCTCGGACGCCGGTGAACTCGACCTCGACGCGTTCGATCGCCTGCTCACCGATCGCACCCGGCTCCTTGCGATCGCGCACGTCTCCAACGCGCTCGGCACGGTCAATCCAGTGCGCGCGCTGGTGGCCCATGCGCGCCAGCACGGCCTGGTGACTCTGGTGGACGGTGCCCAGTCGGTGCCGCACCTGGCCGTCGACGTCCAGGAGCTGAACTGCGACTTCTTCGCCTTCTCGGGACACAAGGTCTACGGCCCGACGGGCGTCGGTGTGTTGTACGGGCGGGCGGCGCTGCTCGAGCGGATGCCGCCCTGGCAGGGCGGCGGCGACATGATCGAGGCCGTCACCCTCGAAGCGAGCACGTTTGCCCCACCGCCGGCGCGATTCGAGGCCGGAACGCCGAAGATCGCCCAGGTGATCGGACTGGGCGCCGCGCTCGACTACGTGGCCGCCGTGGGGCTCGCGCCGATCGGGGCGCGGGAGGACGAACTGCTGGCGTATGCCACAGATCGGGTGAGCGGTCTGGACGGCATTCGTCTCGTCGGCACCGCGCGCCACAAGGCCGCCGTGCTCTCGTTCGTGGTCGAAGGCGTCCATCCGCACGACGTCGCGGCCGTGCTCGACGATGAGGGCGTCGCGGTCCGGGCGGGCCATCACTGCGCCCAGCCGGTCATGAGTCGGTTCGGGGTCCCGGCCACAGTGCGCGCATCCTTCGCGTTCTACAACACCCCGGAGGAGATCGACGTGCTCATCCGCGGTCTGGGCCGGGTGAGGACGTTGTTCGCCTGATGCCAAGCCTGAGCGAGCTGTACCAGAACGTCATCCTGGAGCACAACCGCTCGCCGCGCAACTTTCGGCCGATGCCCAATGCCGACCGCCACGCTGACGGGCACAATCCGCTCTGTGGCGACCAGTTGACGGTGTGGGTCCGGATGGACGGCGGTGTACTCGAGGACGTGAGCTTTCAGGGCTCGGGATGCGCCATTTCGCGGGCCTCCGCGTCGCTCATGACGAGCATGGTCAAGGGAAAGACGCGGGAAGAAGCCACCCGCCTGTTCGAGCGGTTCCACCGGCTCGTGACCGGAACCCTTCCCCCCGACCAGGCGGAAACTCTGGGAAAGCTCGCCGTGTTCTCCGGAGTGTCGCAGTTTCCCATTCGTGTGAAGTGCGCCAGCCTCTCATGGCACACCCTGAGGGCGGCGCTCGACGAAGGCATCAAGACCACCACCTGAAGGAGCACTTGCAAATGCCGTATCCCCCTGCGCTCGTGGCCCCGATGCGCGAAGAAATGACCCGTATGGGAGCCCGTGAGCTCACCAGCTCGGCGGAGGTCGACGCCACCCTCGGCGATCAGAAGGGCACGATGCTGGTGTTCGTCAACTCCGTCTGCGGTTGTGCGGCGGGGAACGCGCGCCCGGCCCTGCACTTCGCGCTGCAGCATGGAGTCCGGCCGCAGCAGGTCGTCACCGTGTTCGCCGGCCAGGATGTCGAGGCCACGGCGCGCGCGCGGCAGTACTTCGCGGAATACCAGCCGAGCAGCCCGTCGATCGCCCTGCTGAGGGACGGCGAGGTGGTGCACTTCGTTCATCGGCATCAGATCGAGGGGCGCGCGCCGCAGGACGTCGCGGCCGATCTGAAGGCGGCGTTCGACCGCCATTTCGCGGTCGCGGTTTGAGTGGCGATACCGTGACCGGACACGTGTTTCACCCCGGCCATCAGGAGCTGCACGGCGTCACCATCGTGCTGGAGACACTCGGCTCGCGGACGTATGTGGGCCGCTTCCACAGCCAGGACGAGCGGGGCGTGGAGTTGCACGACGTGGGTGTCCACGACGCTCTGGCGGGCGGCACGTCCAAGGAAGAGTTCCTGCGGCAGTGCAACAGGTTCGGCATTCGGCCGGAGCATCGCGACTTGCTCGTTCCCTCAAACGATGTGGCGAGCATCCGCCGTCTGGTGGACGCGATCGGGTAAGCTGAGCTCTTCGGCGGGAGGCTCGTCTCCCGCCTTGTTCGCCGTAGATTCCGTGACATGAGTCTTCGCTACGACGTCCTGATCATCGGCGGGGGGCACGCTGGCACGGAGGCGGCCGCCCTGTCCGCGCGCTCGGGTGCGCGCACGCTGCTCCTCACGCAGAACCTCGAAACCATCGGTCAGATGTCATGCAATCCCGCGATCGGCGGGATTGCCAAGGGTACGGTGGTTCGGGAAGTGGACGCACTCGGCGGGATCATGGGGCGCGCCACTGACCTGGCGCGCATTCAGTTCCGCATGCTCAATCGGTCCAAGGGTCCTGCCGTCTGGTCTCCCCGCGCCCAGTGTGATCGCGGACTGTATCGTCGGGCCGTTCGTTCACTTCTGGAACGTAACGCTCTCCTATCCTGTGCCCAAGGCACTGCCTCAAGCTTTCTGATGAACGCGGGGCTCGTCGCTGGTGTCGAGACAGTGGACGGCCGGCGTTACCTGGCGCGTGCTGTCGTCCTGACGGCGGGGACGTTCCTTCGGGGTCGGATCCATCTCGGGCTAGACACTCGGATACCGGCAGGACGAGCTGGTGAGAGTCCCACGGTAGAGATAGTTCAAGCCCTTGAGGAGATTGGACTTAAGACACGGCGATTCAAGACAGGTACGCCACCGCGGATTGACGGGCGTTCGGTGGACCTGCGTCGGCTTGACCGGCAGGAGGGCGACACCGCCCCCTTCTGGTTTTCCTTCCACCAGCGCGAGGCCCATCCGGAACAGCGGCCGTGCTACCTCACCCGATCAAATTCTCGGCTCCGTGAAATCATCGAGCAGCACCTGCACGAGTCAGCCCTCTACGGCGGCGCGATCAGCGGGCGAGGGCCAAGATACTGCCCATCGATCGAGGACAAGATCGTCAAGTTCCCGGCAGCGGATGGTCATCAGATCTTTCTGGAACCGGAGGGACTGGATACGGCCGAGATGTACGTCAACGGGCTCTCCACCTCGCTGCCGCCGGGGGTCCAACTCGAACTGCTGCATTCCGTCCCAGGGCTCGAGCGGGCCGCGATGACCCGCCCAGGCTATGCCATCGAGTACGATTACTTCCCGCCGACGCAACTGATGCCGACCCTCGAGGTTCGCGGCGTACCTGGGCTCTTCCTTGCCGGCCAGGTCAACGGCAGCACGGGCTATGAGGAGGCGGCCGGCCAAGGAGTGGTCGCCGGGTTGAACGCGGCTGCGTGTGCATTCGACAGAGAGTGCGTCACTCTGGCGCGCGACTCTGCGATGATCGGCGTGCTGGTCGACGACCTGGTGAGCCGCGGCGTGGACGAGCCCTATCGCCTGTTTACGTCCCGATCCGAGTTCCGCCTACTCCTGCGGCAGGACAACGCCCTGCGACGCCTTCTGCCGTTAGCCGAGCGGTTGCGGCTGCTGAGCGACGCCGAATTCAAGAACGCCGAGCAACGCCTGGAGATGGAGGTGGAGGCTCTCACTGTCGCGGAGTCGACCTGGATTGACTCCGATCCTGCCAATCAGGTGCTGCAGGCAGTCGGCTCCGCGCCCGTGCTGGATCGCCGGTGTGTCGGGGAGTTGGCCCGTCGACCCGGAGTTCCCTTGCTGGAACTGCTTGCAGCGGCGGGCGGGAGGGTGGATCACGAGGCCGCGGAATGGGCGGAGATCGAGCTCAAATACTCCGGATACCTTGCGCGAGAGCGCAAGGCCGCATCACGCATCGCGCAAATGGACGGATTCATACTGCCGGCCGGTCTCGACTACCGGCGACTTCATAGCCTCTCGTTTGAGGCTCGGGAGAAGCTCGACAGCGTGCGCCCGACGTCCCTCGGACAAGCGGGCCGAGTTCCAGGGGTGTCCCCTAGCGATCTGCAGAACCTGGTTATGGAAGTAGTGAGCCTGCGGCGCGGCCGATAAGCTGATCGCGGCGGTCTAAGTGTTTCACGTGAAACTGCAGCTTGAACTCTTGGCGCGTTTCACGTGAAACGTCGCGAGAGTTGGCGCCGCCTGTCCTACCGCCTATATTGCCCAATCACCCCGCGATGCGGCCCCCTGCATAGCCGGCATTTGCCACGCAAGTGATTGTTATAAAACAACTTACAACGACGGTGGGTTCATGGCCCATATCGTAGCCATCGCCAACCAGAAGGGCGGCGTCGGGAAGACTACGACCGCCGTCAACCTTGCCGCGTCCCTAGCCATCGCCGAGCGGCGCACGCTCCTCGTCGATGCTGACCCGCAAGGGAACGCGACAAGTGGGGTTGGCATCGTCAAGCACGAGCTCGAGCTGTCGCTCTACGACTCGGTGGTCGAAGGCCGAGCGCCTCGCGAGATCATCCTGCCGGTGCCGGGGCTGCCCCACCTCTCTGTCCTTCCCGCCACGCAGGATCTCGTCGGCGCCGAGCTGCAACCGGTAGAGCGTGAGAATCGCGAGGCCGCGCTCCGCGGAGTGCTCGACACGCTGCACGAAGACTACGACTACATCGTCGTAGACTGCCCGCCCTCGCTCGGTCTGCTCACGCTCAACGTGCTTGCCGCGGCCAACACCGTGCTGATCCCGATCCAGTGCGAGTACTATGGACTCGAGGGGATCTCCCAGTTGCTCAACACCGTCCGTCTCGTTCAGCAGAACTTCAACCCCGGCCTCGCCATCAGCGGGGTGTTGCTGACGATGTACGACTCCCGCCTCAACCTCTGCCGGCAGGTGGCGGAGGATGCCAAGGAGTACTTCGGCGCCAAGATGTTCGTCACGCCGATCCCGCGAAACGTGCGGCTCGCCGAGGCACCGAGCTTCGGCAAGCCGATCCTTCTCTATGATGTACAATCGGTTGGCGCGAAGAGCTATCTCGCGGTGGCACAGGAGCTGTTGCGACGCGTGGAGAATGCCGCGATGCCCGAGCCCTCCGAACCGTTGCCGGAGGTGGCCACATGAGCGAGACCAAGCGGCTGGGCCGTGGCCTCGAGGCGTTGCTCGGTCCCGTCTCCCGGGAGCAGGCGGAGGCATCAGGCGCCCTGCGTGAGCTCGCGACCTCGAGCATCAGGCCCAATCCCTATCAGCCCCGTGCGCAGGTGGACGAGGGGCCCCTCGAGGAGCTGGTGGCCTCCATTCAGGCTTCAGGCCTCCTGCAGCCTATCGTCGTCCGTCCGCGAGGCGGCGGCTATGAGCTCATCGCGGGTGAGCGCCGCTGGCGTGCCGCGACTCAACTCGGTTGGGCCAAGATCCCCGCCGTGGTGAAAGACGTCGATGACCGAACCCTGCTGACGCTCGCTCTGGTCGAGAATCTTCAGCGCGACAATCTCTCGTCGATCGACGAGGCAGCCGGCTACCGGCGGCTGGGCGCGGAGTTTCAAGTGCCTCAGGCGGAGATCGCGCGGCTCGTCGGACGCAATCGAGCGACGGTGGCCAATCTGCTACGGCTGCTGCAGCTCCCCTCGGAGGTGCAGGCGCTGGTGCACGAGCGCAAGCTCTCGGAGGGGCATGCTCGCGCCCTGCTTGCGCTCGCCGAGCCCGCGGAGATGATCGCGCTCGCACGTCAGGCAGCCGAGGAAGGCTGGTCGGTGCGCGAGGTGGAAGCACGGGTCCGAGGCGATGGGGCCGGCACGGGTGTGACGGTCGCCGCGCCCGCGCTCAAGCGCACCCGTCCGGCGCAGCGCGCCGTCACCGCCGACGTGCGCCGCGTCGAGGATGCGCTCCGCAAGCGCCTCGGTACCGACGTCCGGGTCACCGCGCGGCGGCGCGGTCGAGGCTTGCTCACCGTCAGCTACTACTCGAACGAAGATCTTGCCCGCGTGCTGGAACTGATCCTCGGCCGGCCATTCGAGGGATGAGGCGCGCGGCGCGCGCGGTGACCATCGTCGTCCAGCCGGACGGCACGACTCGGTCGCAGACGTATCGTATGCCGCTGTGGATCATCCGGGCCGGTCTCGCGTTCCTGGGTGCGGCGGTCGTGGGCGTCGTATTCGCGGCAGCACTGTATGGCCCGCTCGCTCGCGCCGCGGCGCGGGTTCCGGGGCTCGAGCGCAGAGTGGCCCGGCTCGAAGCGGACAACGCCAAGGTCCGGCAACTCAGCGCGGCACTGGACAGCGTCGAGTCACGGTACGCACAGGTACGTGAGATGATCGGTGGCGACATCGTCCGCGATCCTATCACACTCGGCGCAGCGCTGCCCGTCGCTCCGGCGGTGCTTGCGCGAGTGGCGGACGCACCGCGCGGACCGTCGGTCGGGCTCTCGATCCCGCGACGGTGGCCGCTGGACGAGGCGGGATACATCACCCGTGGGCAGGTCGAGACCGGCACCGACGACGAGGCGCACCCCGGCCTCGACATCGCCGTCGCGGTGGGGAGCATCGTGCGGGCGTCGGGCGGAGGGAGCGTGCGCCAACTCGGGGAGGACCCCGAGTACGGCTCCTTCGTACTGCTCGATCACCCCGACGACTACCAGACGATGTACGGTCACCTCTCCCGGATCCTGGTGGCACCCGGCGCCTCAGTTGCCCCCGGTCAGGTGATCGGCCTCAGCGGGAACAGCGGGCGCTCGACCGCACCTCACCTGCACTTCGAAATCCGGCGGAAAGGGATCTCGGTGGATCCCCGGACCATGATCAAGGAGGGAACCTGATGGGCTTCTTCACCAACCCGGCGCGGGACGAGCAGGGAAACGAGCTCCGCCGCCGGCGCACCGACCAGATCCCCTTCTCCATCATCGCCAGTGATATGACGGTCATCGGCGACCTGGAAACGGAAGGTGTGGTCCGCGTGGAGGGCCGGGTGCGAGGTACCGTGCGCGTCGGGGGCCAGGTCCTGGTGGCGGCTGGCGCCGTCATCGAAGGCGATCTGCATACCCAGGAGGCCGTCGTCGCCGGGCAGGTGAGCGGCACCATCGTCGCGCGCGAGCGCGTGGAGCTCCAGGCAACGGCCGTGGTGGCGGGGGACATCCATACCCCCAGGATCGCAGTGGTCGAAGGGGCCAAGGTGAGCGGTGAGGTCAAGATGGACGCCGGTGGCGCGCCAGCCAGCCAGGATTCCCACAAGAGTTGATAAGCAAGGCTAAGTTGTGGAAAATACGGGCTTTGTCAGCTAAGTGGCTTCATGCTGTCGGCATAGTGTGGCTGGCGGCGTGCTCCCACACCGCCTCCGTGCCGGCCATGCGGGTCGGACTTATCACGCCCGGGAGTGTGGCTGACGCCGCGTGGAACTCGGGCGCCTACGCCGGCCTGCAGCGGATCCACGATTCGCTCGGTCTCGCGATTAGCCACGTGGAGGCACGCACGCCGGCCGAACAGGACGAGGCGCTCCGGACGTACGCGGAGCAGGGCTACGATCTGGTCTTTGCCCACGGGTTCGAGTTTCAGGGCCCGGCCGAGCGGGTGTCGGCGGAGTACAGCAGGACGGTCTTCATCGTGACCTCCGGGTCGCGCGCTCACGGCAACGTAGCGCCGCTGATCTTCCGGCTGGAGGAGGCCAGCTACTTGGCCGGGATGGTGGCCGGTGGGCTCACGCGGACGAACGTGCTGGGGTTCATCGGCGGAATCGAGCTGCCGCCGATCGAGGCCGCGTACCAGGGATGGGTGAACGGTGCGATGGCAGTCAACCCCCGGGTACAGAGTCGGAAGATCTACCTGAACAGCTTCGACGATGCCGCGGCGGGACGTGAGGCGGCGCTGGCATTGATCCGCGTCGGCGCGGACATGCTCCATCACAATGCTGATGCGGCCGCGCTCGGCGTATTTCAGGCAGCCAAGGAGTCGCCGGGGGTGTATGTGTTCGGCGCCAACGCGGACCAGGCGGCGCTGGCCCCCGAGCACGTTCTAGGAAGTGCGGTCATCGATTTGCCGCGCGCCTTTCTGCTCGTGGCGAAGGAGGTGAAGAACGGTTCGTTCACCCCCAAGGTGGAAGCGTTCGGGCTCGCGAGCGGCGTCGTGCGCTATGTGGCAAACCCCGCGCTCCGTCGCATGGTGCCGGCTCGGCTCGCCGCGCGGATGAAAGCGGCGTCGGACTCGCTCGCGGCAGGGACGCTGGTCGCGGCGCCGCGGCCGGCGTCGATGCAGGCGATGGAGACGCAAGGAGAGATGAGCACATCCGTAGCCTCCTCCATGTCCGCTGTGCCTCCGTGGTGAACCGGGAGGGACCGGAGAGCGCGACCGCCGTCCCCCTGGCCGAGCTGGTCGACTATCTGGACGGTTACCTCCGCGTGCGCTCGATTCCGGATGAGCGGAACGCCGTCAACGGGCTGCAGGTGGAGAACCGCGGCCTGATCGGCGGGATCGTCGCGGCGGTCGATGCATCGCAGGCCACGATCGACGGTGTGATCGCGAACCGCGCGGGCGAGGATGATGCGCCGCCGCTCGTGCTGGTGCACCACGGGCTGCTCTGGGACGGGAACATCCCGGTCGCGGGCCGGCGCTATCGACGGATGGCAGCGCTGCTGGAGCACGATATCGCCCTCTACTCCGCGCACATCCCGCTCGACCTGCATCCGGCCGTCGGCAACAACGTCGTGCTCGCCGAGCGGCTGGGGCTCGCGGTGGAAGGGTGGTTCGGCGACTACAAGGGGGTGCCGATCGGAGTCTGGGGGAATGCGCCGGCCCGTCTGGTGCCGCGAGACGCGCTGCTCGCCGACGTGAATCACGCGCTCGGCACCGCCGAGCCAGGCGCACGTCTCATCGCGGGCGGGCCCGAGCGCGTGGCGCGCGTCGGAATCATTACCGGCGGAGCGGGCGGCATGGTCGGCGCGGCGCGCGACGCCGGCCTCGACACCTTCATCACGGGCGAAGGCGCGCATCACACCTACTTCGACGCGATGGAGTGGGGGCTCAACGTCATCTTCGCGGGGCACTACGCCACCGAGACGCTGGGTGTCCAGGCGCTCGCCTCTCATCTCGCGGAGCGGTTCGGTCTCGAGTGGGAGTTTCACGACCACCCTACCGGCATGTGACTGCGCCTTCCGCTCTCGCGCTACATGGCATCAGCAAGCGATTCGGCTCCGTGCAGGCACTGCGCGGGGCCGATTTCACGCTGATGCCCGGCGAGCTGCACGCGCTGCTGGGGGAGAACGGAGCGGGCAAGACCACCCTCATGCATGTGGCCTACGGGCTTGTGCGGCCGGATGCCGGCGTAGTGGAGGTAGCTGGGACGCGGCGGGCGATCGCCTCGCCACGGGCGGCCCGCGCCCTGGGGATCGGCATGGTGCACCAGCACTTCACCTCGCTTCCAGCGTTGTCCGTCGCGGAGAACGTCGCGCTCGCCTCTGGATGGCAGGTGCGCACCCGCGCCCTGCGCGAGCGTGTCCGGGAGCTGAGCGAGCGCCTGGGCCTGCCGCTCGATCCGAACGCCCGGGCCGGCGATCTCAGCGTCTCGCTCAAGCAGCGGCTCGAGATTGTAAAGTCGCTGGCGTCCGATGCGCGCATTCTGCTCCTGGACGAGCCGACTGCGGTGCTGGCGCCCGCGGAAGCGGACGAACTGCTCCGCGTCGTCCACGCGTTCACCACAAGCGGGGGCGCGGCAGTGCTCATCACGCACAAGCTCGATGAGGCGCTAAGTGCGGCGGATCGGGTGACGGTGCTGCGGCAGGGTGATGTCGTATTCACGGGGCCGGTGGCGGGGCAGACAGCGGTCACGCTGGCCGGAGCGATGATCGGCGATGGAGGCGATCACCTTCCTTCCACTCTTCCCGGGGCCGGACCACGGTCAGGCCGGAAAGAGCTCCCCACCGTAGAGCAGGCCCTGGTGCGGCTCGAAGATGTCGAGCTCCCGCGTGATGGCGGCGAGGGCATCGCCATGCGGCATGCTTCGCTGAGTGTCGGCGCCGGCGAGATCGTGGGAATCGCGGGGGTCGAAGGGAGCGGCCAGCGTGAGCTGCTCCGCGCCGTGGCCGGACGCATCGCTCCCCTCGGCGGGAAGCTATCCGTGGCGTCCCCGCTCGGTTACGTCCCGGAGGACCGCTCGACCGAAGGGCTCATCCTCGAGCTCACGCTGACCGAAAACATCGTGCTCGGTTCACGAACCGACGAGCCGTGGCTGCAGCGCGGCCGCGTTGACTGGGGCGTCGCGCGCTCCCGGACAGCCACGATGGTTCGGGAGTTCGGGATCGTGGCGCCGGGGCCCGACGCGCGTGTCTCGGCGCTGAGCGGCGGGAACCAGCAGAAGCTGCTGGTGGCACGAGAGCTCGCCGGCGGCCCACGGGTGGTCGTCGTGGAGAACCCCACTCGCGGGCTCGACCTCCGTGCAGCGGAGGCGATCCACGGACGCCTCCGGGCGGCCGCAGCAGACGGAGCGGCCGTGCTGATGTACTCGAGCGACCTGGATGAGGTGCTCTCGCTGGCACACCGGGTGCTCGTGGCCGCGCGCGGCGTGCTGATCGACGTGCCCGCGGGCGCCACGCGGACACGCATTGGCGAGCTCATGGTGACGGGTGGGCGCTAGAACGGGCGCCATCGCCCTGATGACCGGTCTCGCCGTCCTCGCGGCGGGGCTGCAGGCCGCCGGGTACGACGCGGCGGCGGCGTTGGGGGCGCTGTGGCAGGGGGCTATGGGCTCCTGGTACGCGCTCACCTCGGCCACGCTCGTTCGCACCGTCCCGCTGGTGGTCATCGGCCTCGGGATCGCGCTCGCGTTCCGGGGCGGCGCGTTCAACATTGGGGCCGAGGGCCAGTTCTACGCCGGGGCCATCGCCGCGACATGGGTGGGCCTGCACGTCGGGAGGCAGCCCGCGGTGCTGGCGGTGGGTCTGGTGCTGGTCACGGCCACGCTGGCGGGCGCGGTGTGGATCCTCCTGCCGGTGTGGCTCAAGCTGCGATTCGGCGTCCTCGAGGTGATCAGCACTCTCCTTCTCAGCTTCGTCGCAGAGTCGCTCGTCAGCCTCATGGTACAGGGACCGCTGCAGGAGGCACAGCACATCTACCCGCAGAGCGATGAGATTGCCGTGGCCGCACGCCTGCCCCTCCTACCCGGCACCCGGCTTCACGGGGGAATCGTGCTGGCGGTGCTCGCCGCGGTGGCCCTCTGGTACCTCTTCAACCGTACGCTCTGGGGATTCCGGCTCAAGGCGGTCGGCCTGGGCCCGCGAGCGGCGGAGATCGGTGGGCGCATCAACGCCCGCCGCATGGCCGCGCTCGCCCTTCTCGGCTCGGGAGCCCTGGCCGGGCTCGCCGGCGGTGTCGAGGTCAGCGGCGTGTCCTACGCGCTCTACCAGCACCTCTCGCCCGGCTACGGATTCACCGCCATCGCAGTCGCCCTGCTGGCGCGACTCGATCCGCTCGGCGTGCTCGTGACCGGTCTTCTCTTCGGGGCGCTCGAAGCCGGCGCCGGGGCCATGCAGCGCGATGCGGGCGTACCCGCGGTAGCCGTATACGTCGTCGAGGCGGTCGTGATCATCGTCGTGCTGCTCGCCGAGGCCGCGGCGCGCCGGACCGCCGCTGCGCGGGCGGGGTCATGATCGAGTCGGCGGTCGCGAGTGGATTTCTGGCGGCGGCGGTCCGGGTGGCGACGCCGCTGCTCCTGGCCGCCACCGGAGAGACGGTCGCCGAGCGGGCCGGGGTGATCAACCTCGGACTCGAGGGCATGATGCTTTCGGGTGCCCTCGCGGCCACGCTCGGCGCCAGCGCGGCCGGGGCGTGGACCGGCGTCGCGGCGGCCATCGTGGCGGGGATGGCCCTCGCGGCGGTGTTCGCGGCCGTGGCGATCGGCGCGGGCGCCGATCAGATCATCGCGGGGACCGCGATTTCGCTCGGAGCCGTCGGCCTCACCGGCACGATCTATCGCCAGGCGTACGGGGCGGCCGGCGCGGGTCTCGCACTCCCGACGCTCGCCGCGATTCCACTTCCCGGACTCTCGCGCATCCCGCTCCTCGGACCCGCGCTGTTCGACCAACCCGCGCCGACGTATCTGGCGTTCATGGCGTTGCCGATCGTCTGGTGGGTGCTCTTCCGCACGCGCCTGGGGCTCGCGCTCCGGGCCACCGGCGAGGGTGCGGCGCTCGCGCGGGCCGCGGGCGTGCGCACTCAGGTAGTGAGAACGGGAGCGACCATCGTCGGCGGCGGCTTCGGAGGGTTGGCGGGGGCCACACTGGTCCTGGCGCAGGTGGGCACCTTCGCAGAGCAGATGACGGCAGGGCGCGGATACGTAGCGATCGCCATCGTGGTGCTCGGCCGCTGGCACCCGGTGGGGGTGCTGGTGGCCTCGCTCCTGTTCGGAGCGGCCACGGCGCTGCAGTACGTGTTCCAGTCGCTCGGGCTGGCGGTACCCTACCAGCTCTTCCTGATGCTGCCCTACCTGCTGACGCTGCTCGCGCTGGCCGGAGCAGTGGGACGGGTGCGGGCGCCGGAGGATCTGGGGAGGGGGTAGCGGACTTCGGGGCTCACTCCGATGGCCGGCCTGCCGGCGCCGCGATCTCCCTCCGGGTCCGGATGATCAGGTCGCGCACCCGCTCCTTGAGCGCCGGCACATCCGCCGGCGTGAGCCCGGTGGTCTCGACGGGCTCGAGCACCCGTACCTCGGCCCTCGAGCGGGCGAAGCGCCAATCGTGCTTGGGGAGCGCCGTAGCGGTGCCGTGCACCACCAGCGGAAGGATCGGCACGCTCGCATCAATGGCCAGGCGGAAGGCGCCGTCCTTGAACGGAAGGAGATCGGCGGTCGTGGACCGCGTCCCCTCCGGGAAGATCATCACCGATACCCGGTTCGCCAGCACCTCGCGGCACCTGGCCATTGCATCCACGGCGCTCGGGCCGACGCCGCGTTTCACCGGAATGTCGCCCGCAAGCTGCATGAGCCAACCGAGTACCGGCACCCGGAACAGCTCAGCCTTGGACAGCCACTTCATTTCCCAGGGCAGGTGGCTGATGAGCAGGATATCCACGAACGACTCGTGGTTGGACACCACCACGTAGGGATGTCGCGGGTCGGCCGGCATGGTGCCGGTGCGGCGGAAGCGCCAGAGCGGATTGACCGCCGCCACGATCACCGGGATCTGCCGAAACAGGTAGCCGACGGCGTAATGGCCTCGGTCGAACGGCGCCGTGGCCAGGCGGAGCAGGGCCATGAGCGGCAACCAGATCAAGGTGCAGGCCACGAGCACGAGCCAGACCCAGATCGACACGATGGTTTGCCAGGCTCGCGACATGGTTCTCCCAGTGAGGGCGCCGGTGCGCTGGCGCACAGCCCAGTAGGCGTCCGCCGCGTAACCTTAGCCCCTGCCGGGACGGGCAGACAAGGGCGATTCCCTCACTTCGAGTCAGCGCATGGTCACTCGGAGCACCGACGATTCGGCGCCGGGCGAGGCGTTCCGGCCGGACGTGCCGGTTCCGGCCGGGCCCCCGGCGGAAGGCGGGGCGGTCGAGCAACCGGACCTCCGAAAGCTCGGTGCGGCGCTTCGCGACCACGTCGAGGTGCGCTCGATCGCGATCACCGGACTGCTGGTGCTCGCGGTCCTGTACACGCTCTATTTTGCCCGGGCGTTTCTCCTGCCCATCGTTCTCGCCATCCTGCTCGATTTCCTGCTCAGCCCGATCATTCGCCTGCTCAAGCGAGTCCGGATCCCCGAGCCGCTCGGCGCCGCGCTGGTCGTTCTGGTGCTGCTGGGCGCGCTGGGGGCGGGCGTCTACAGCCTGGCCGAGCCCGCCCGGGACTGGATGGGACGGGCGCCGGAGAGCATCGCCAGGGTGCAGTCGCGGCTCAAAGTGCTCCGGCGCCCGGTGGAGCAGGTCACCCGGACCGCGGAGCAGGTCGAAGCGGCGACGCAGGTGGAGAAAGGCGGTCCGCAGGAGGTGGTCGTGCGAGGGCCGAGGCTCAGCGAACGGCTCTTCGGCACCACGCAGAGCCTGCTCACGGGAGCGATGGAAACCGTCATCCTGCTCTATTTCCTGCTTGCCGCGGGCGACCTCTTCCTGCAGAAGCTGATCAAGGTGCTGCCGCTGCTACGGGACAAGAAGAAGGCGGTGGCGATCGCAAGGGAGACGGAGGCCTCGATCTCGACGTATCTCTTCACCGTCGCGCTCGTCAACCTCGGACTCGGTGTCGTGGTGACGCTGGTGATGACGCTGATCGGGATGCCGAATGCCGTGCTTTGGGGATCGCTGGCGGCGCTGGCGGAGTTCGTCCCCTATGTCGGCGCCACTGTCATGATCGCGCTGCTGACGATGGCCGGCCTGGTCAACTTCGAGAGCGTCGGGCACGCCCTGCTGGTGCCGGGCGCCTACCTGGCCGTGAACCTGATCCAGGCCAATCTCATTTCTCCGATGGTGCTCGGGCGCCGGCTCACGCTCAACCCGGTGGCGATTCTGGTGGGTCTCGTCTTCTGGTGGTGGCTCTGGGGCGTGGGCGGGGCGTTCATCGCGGTGCCGCTGCTCGCCACGCTCAAGATCTTCTGCGACCACATCGAGTCGCTGTCGCCGATCGGGGAGTTTCTCGGCAAATGAGCGCGTCGGGGGACCGGTGGACCGGCTGACGACCGAGGAGTGCGCCCGGCTGGGCGACTTGGTGGCGGGGGTGGACTGCGGCCGCGTGCGGCTGCACCGGGCATGGCGGCCGGGGGGCGCCGGCGCGCTCCGCCGGGCCGTGCTCTGGGCCAGCGGAGGCCGCGCTGTCGCGCTCGGCAATCACGTCTTCTTGCCGGACCGCTGTGCCGGGGACCTGGCGATTCTAGCGCACGAGCTCACCCACTGCGGACAGTATCAGGCGTGGGGCCGATGGCGCTATTTCAGCCGTGGCGCGGCCGCACAACTACAGGACCTGCTTCATCGCACGCTCGGCGTCGGAGCGAGCCCCTACAGCTATCGGCTGGAGGCGGGAAAGCCGTTCGAGGCCTATGGCATGGAGCAGCAGTGCCAGATCGTGGAGGACTCGTACCGCGGCAACCGGGCCGCGCTCGGGGTGTCACCGTACCGCCCGCCCCAGGACCCCGCCTGAGGCTCCTCAGGCTGTCCCGTCGGCCTGGTCCAGCGGCGAGTGCTCCGCATCTTCCGGCAGCCGATCCTCCCACAGCGCGAGCACGTTGCCGTCGGGGTCTGCCACCATCGCCATGATGCCCCACGCCTGCTGCGTCGGCTCGGTAACGAAGCGCACGCCCCGCTGGTGCAGCTCACCGCAGTAGTGGAGGAGATCCGGCACGAACAGCGTGATCCCGGTGTGCCGACCCACCAGCGCGCGTGCGTCGGGATGGACGGCCGGGTGCACGCCGATACGCGTTCCCTCACCGAAGAATTCCGCGCCGAACGACCCCTGCCTGGCCAGCGGCAACGCCAGCTTGTCGCCGTAGAACTCGAGCGCCTGAACGAGGTCGTTCACGAAAATGGCGATACTGTACACCGCCGGTGCGGGCGCGGTCACTGGAAGAGCCCCGAGCGGAGCTGTGCGGACATCAGCCGGAGGAGCAGAACGGACAGCGCGATCGCACCGGCGGCAACCACGACAATTCCCAGAATGACGACCCAGAGCAGGCGGCGGCTGGAACGCCTGACCTCGCCGGGCTGCCGGGCGAACCCGTCGAGCAGCGCCAGATTCCGCAGGTTGGACTTGAAGCCGATGTCGAACAGATCGCCGAGGAGGGGTACTGCGCCCACGAGGGTGTCGACCGCCACGTTCCAGCCCATGCGCGCCAGCACCGAGCGCGGCACGCCCATGCGGTGCGCCGCGACGATGATGTAGAGCGAGAGCAGACCTCCAGCGAAGTCGCCGACCCCCGGCACCAGGCCGATCAACGAATCCAGCCCTAGACGGAACCGGGTGCCCGGGATGGCGATGGCATTGTCGAGCAGGTAGCCGACGCGGCGAAGGCGCTGGAGCCGTCGCGGGTCGATGGTGCCCACCTCGGGGACGATCGCGGGAGCGGCCGGAAGTCGGTCCATGAGGGTGCAAGCTAGAACATGCGGCGCACGATGTACAACACCAGGCTCAACACCACCGATGCGATCAGCATGCTGATGATGGGGATGTACACCCGCACCGACTCCCGCTCGATCCGGATATCGCCCGGCAGCCGGCCGAACCAGGCGAGCGCGCCCGACCAGACCAGCAGCCCCACGAGCGCGAGGACGATTCCCAGCCCCACCAGCAGCGGTCCGAGCGATCCCTGCGGAGTCATTCGATCAGGCCCGACCGCACCGCGTGGATGAAGTCGGTATACGCCGGGGTGCCGCCCGCCTCACGAACCGCGGCGGCGATTTGACCTCGGTGGTACGTGGAGTGGAGCACCACGTGGGTGAGGATGTCCCCGACGGTGCTGGTCCAGAACTGGCCGAGGCTGTTGCGGTACGCCACGCCGTCTTCGAGATCCTCGTCGGCCAGGGATTCGAGGCAGCGTTCCCATTCGCCCTGCAGCTCGGTGATCTCCCCGGCACAAGCCTCCAGATCGAGGTCCGGCCAGACCGGCAGCGACGAGGGCTCCTGCCGGAGCCGGGCCATCCAGATTCGCTCGGAGGCCACGATGTGGGCCATCCATCTCTCCGCCTTGGGCGGCGCCGGCCCCTCGCGGAGCGAGACCAGCGCGGCCCCGTTGGCCCATCCATCGTACTCGAACAGGCGGCGAAACCACCGGAGCTCCGCTCTCATGATTCCCGTTCGTAGCGGTGGACCGACGCGAACGCCGCCCGGACGTTCCGGCGCATCCCGGCGAGTCCGGGGCGCTCGAACGCCGTGCCGCCGTAGCGCTGCCGGAACTCGTCCTCCTCCATGCTGTCGAAGAACCCCTCGTCGACGCCCGCCAGGGAGTGCCGGGGACGCAGTTCGGCCACGGTTGTCGGCTGGGCGAACCGCTGGTTCCAGGGACAGACGTCGTTGCAGATGTCGCAGCCGAAGGCGAACCCCTCCATCCGGTCGACGAGCGGCTCCGGAATCGGCCCGCGCTGCTCGATCGTGAGATAGGAGATGCAGCGGGTGGCGTCGAGCACGTGCGGCTCGACGAAGGCCCCGGTGGGACAGGCATCCAGGCAGCGGGTGCAGGTGCCGCAGTGGTCGGCCGTGAATGGAGTGTCCGGCTCGAGCGGTAGATCCGTGAAGATCGATCCGATAAAGAAGTACGAGCCCACGCCAGGGCGGATGAGCATCGTGTTCTTCCCGATCCAGCCCAGGCCGGCGCGCCGGGCCAGCTCGCGCTCGGGGATCGGGCCCGCATCGACGTACGGCCGCGCCACCCCGGCGCCGTGCTCCAGCAGAAACGTGGCCAGTGTCTGCAGCCGCCGCATGGTGACGTGGTGGTAGTCCTCGCCCCGGGCGTATCTGGCGATTCGTGGTAACTCGGGGGCGCCGGCGTCGTCGGGCGAGTAGTAGTTCTCCAGCAGGACCACGACGGCGAGCGACTCGGGGACACTGAGGCGCGGGTCTTTCCGGCGCCTGGCCTGACGGTGGAGGTACCGCATG
The DNA here is from genome assembly GCA_025927545.1 of Gemmatimonadales bacterium. Classification (GTDB taxonomy): domain Bacteria; phylum Gemmatimonadota; class Gemmatimonadetes; order Gemmatimonadales; family GWC2-71-9; genus CAVVWJ01. The sequence continues at coordinate 21,643 of JAICLE010000002.1, read as the reverse complement.
GTGCCGGCGTAGCCTCTGGCAAGCCATGCATCCAGTCGGTCGGCATGCGGCGGCGGCCCCGGATCGGTGATGCCGCAAGCCAGGAAGCCGAGCGCCTCGGCGCGCGCCTTGATGTCGGCCGCGAGATTCACGACGACGCGACGGGCGGCCGGACTTCTTCCGTGATCAGCCGCGCCCCTCGGCGGTAGGTGACGTAGGACCAGGCCCACTGCAGCAGCACCAGTACCCGGTTTCGGAAGCCGATGAGAAAAAAGACGTGCACGAAGATCCAGACGAGCCAGGCCAGAAAGCCGCCGAAGTGGAGCTTCCAGATATCCGCCACCGCACGCCCGCGGCCGATGACCGCGAGCTGCCCCTTGTCCCAGTAGCTGAAGGCGCGCCGCGGGCGTCCGGCGAGGTCGCCCTCGATGGTTCGCGCGGCGTATTCGCCCATCTGGATGGCGACGGGAGAAATGCCGGGCAGCGTCCCGCCGCCCGGGGGTTCGAAGTGGGCGGCATCGCCCAGAACGAACACCTCGGGATGCCCCGGAATGGTGCAATCCGGCTCGACGATGGCGCGCCCCATCCGGTCGAGCGGCGTGCCCAGGCTCTTGAGCAGCGGGCTCGCGGTGTTGCCGGCGGCCCAGACGACCGTCTGCGTGGGGATCGTCCAGCCCGCGGCGCACACCCATCCCGGGCGGATGTCGGTCACGAGCGTTTCGGTGCGCACCTCGACGCCCAGCCGCCGCAGCTCGCGTTTGGCCTCGGTACTCAGGCTTTCCGGGTAGGAAGGCAGGAGGCGTGGGCCGCCCTCGAGCAGCATGACGGTGGCCTCCGCGGGGTCGATGTGCCGGAAGTCGCGCCGCAGCGCGTAGCGCCGGATCTCGGCGACGGCACCCGCCATCTCGACGCCGGTCGGCCCGCCGCCCACGATCACGAAGGTGAGAAAGGCGTGGCGCCGGACCGGATCCTTCTCCCGCTCGGCGCGCTCGAAGGCGAGCAGCACGCGGCGGCGGATCTCGAGTGCATCCTCGAGGCTCTTGAGCCCCGGGGCGAGCGGCTCCCACTCGTCGCGGCCGAAATACGAGTGCCGCGCCCCCGTCCCGACGATCAGGTAGTCATAGGAGATGGCGGTGCCGTCGCCGAGGCGCACCTCGCGCTGCGCCACGTCGATGGCCTCGGCCTCGGCGAGCAGCACCTCGGTGTTGTCGGAGCCGCGAAGGATTGACCGGATCGGCGAGGCGATGTCGCTCGGGTTCAGCCCGGCGGTCGCCACCTGATAGAGCATGGGCTGGAACAGATGATGGTTGCGGCGGTCCAGGACCGTCACCTGCACGGGCGCCTTTCTGAGCGCCTTGGCCGCGTAGATGCCCGCGAACCCGCCGCCGAGAATCAGCACATGCGGTGGGCTCATGCTCACAGTCCCATCGTCTCGCGCCGCCACCGTGCGAAGCGGATCACGTCCTGGGCCGGTGGTACCGCGGCTTCGTCCACGTAAGCGGTATACATTCGCCACCGCAGGTACTCCCGGTCGGGCAACGGGAGGAACGGCGGCCGCGACCACCACCGCCGGCGGCGGAAGGCCCAGGCGGTCCTGCACAGGTCTATCCCGAGCCGCGGGTTGGTGAGACCGCGACTCAGCAGCCGGAGCGTCAAGGAGGTCCACGACATGGGCGAAGTATAGCTCTCAACCTATATTGTGCTCCATGCCCGGCGCCGCCCGGGAACGCCGGGCGGAGTTGCCGAGCTTCCGCCACGCCATCTATCCCAACAGTTTCTCCCTCGGAGCGCTGCCAGCGCGTCCGCGCCCTCTTCATCGAGCGACTCACCCGTGACCAACAGTCCCTACCGCCGGCTGGACGACAACAAGCTGCCTACCGAGGACGAGCAGCTCCTGGAGAGCCCGTCTCCACAGCGGCCGGAACAGCTATTCCAGAAATCGGATTCCTGGCGCGTGCTCCGCATCATGGGCGAATTCGTGTGGGGGTTCGATCATCTCGCCGACGTGTACGAAGGGGTGACGGTCTTCGGCTCCGCGCGGACGACGCCCACGGACCCGCTGTACGCGAAAGCCGTGCAGACGGCGAAGCTGCTGGCGCAGGCCGGCATTCCCGTCATTACGGGCGGTGGCCCCGGCATCATGGAGGCGGCCAACCGTGGCGCCAGGGAGGGGGGCGGCCTCTCGATCGGGTGCAATATCGAGCTGCCCTTCGAGCAGGGATCCAACGCCTACCTCAGCCGCAGCCTCAACTTCAAGTTCTTCTTCGTGCGCAAGACGATGTTCGTGAAGTACGCCACCGCGTTCCTCGTCTTTCCGGGCGGGTACGGCACGTTGGATGAGCTGTTCGAGGCGCTCACGCTCATCCAGACCGGGAAGGTGAAGCATTTTCCAGTGATATTATTCGGCAGCGCGTACTGGGCCGGCCTGGTGGAGTGGCTCACCCGCACGGTGGCGGAGGAGCGCAAGATCAATCCGACCGACCTCCTCCTCTTCCGCGTCACCGACGATCCGGCGGAGGCGGCGCGGATCGTCATCGAGGCGCGGGCGGCAAAGCCGGAAGACGCCGCGGCCCGCATCATGGGATGAGCAGATGACCAGACCTTCCGACCAGTATCTGCGGGGCCAGCGCATCGAGCCCGCACCCATCGCGGGCGGCGAGACCGTCGCCACGCTGATCGACAACGCGTTCCTGGCCTACAACGCCGGCCGGCTGCGTGAGGGCTGCCAGCTCTTCACCCAGCGCATGCTCGAGGCGGGCACCACGGTGGGAATGACCCTCACCGGCGCCATGACGCCGGCGGGGCTCGGGATGAGCTGTCTCATCCCGCTCATGGAGGCAGGATTCGTGGACTGGGTCATCTCGACCGGTGCCAATCTCTACCACGACGCGCACTTCGCGCTCGGCCTCGCGATGCACCGCGGCACGCCGACCGCGGACGACGTCGAGCTCCGCGACAAGGGCGTAGTGCGGATCTACGACATCTTCTTCGACTACAGCGTGCTGCTCTCGACCGATGCGTTCATCCGGGAGGTATCCGCCCGGCCCGAATTCCAGCGCCCCATGAGCTCGGCGGAATACCACTACCTCCTCGGCGGGTACGTGCGCGAGCGCGAGCGGGCTCTCGGCCTCTCGCGCCGATCGGTGCTGGCCGCGGCACACGAGCTCGAGGTACCGCTGTACACCAGCTCGCCGGGCGACAGCTCGATCGGAATGAACGTGGCGGAGCAGGCACTGGCCGGCAGCAAGCTCCGGTTCGACGTCAGCGCCGACGTGAACGAGACCGCGAGCATCGTGCTCGAGGCCAAGCGTACCGGCGGCAGGAGCGGCGTGCTGATCGTCGGCGGCGGGAGTCCCAAGAATTTCATGCTGCAGACCGAGCCGCAGATCCAGGAGGTCCTGGGCATCGACGAGCGGGGCCACGACTACTTCCTGCAGATGACGGACGCCCGTCCCGATACCGGCGGTCTCAGCGGTGCCACGCCCGCGGAGGCGGTGAGCTGGGGCAAGATCGACCCCTCCCAGCTGCCCGGGACCGTCGTGGTGTACACCGACAACTCGATCGCCCTGCCTTTGCTCACGGCGTATGCCATGGAGAAGCACGCCGCCCGTCCGCTCAAGCGGCTGTACGGGAAGCGCCGGGCGATGATGGACCGGCTGGTGCACGAATACCGGGCGGCCCTGGCCTACCGTGACGAGCGCGCGGCGGAGTCGCTCAGCCACATGCACCCGGGCGCCGGGGGAGCCGAGACGGCGGCACGGCGGTGACCCCGCCGCCCACCCGGGCCTCCAGCTGGTACGCACTCGGCCTGCTCGCGCTCATCAATCTCCTCAACTACGTCGACCGCAACGTCATCTACGCCCTCTTCGATCCGATCAAGCGCGATCTTGCGCTGACCGACTCGCAGCTCGGCTGGCTGGGCTCCGCCTACATCTTCGTCTTCTCGGTCTCGGCCCTGCCGTTCGGCGTGCTCAGCGACTTGCGCTCGCGCCGGGCCGTGATCGCCGGTGGAGTAGCGGTCTGGAGCGCGTTCACGTTTCTGAGCGGACTGGTCAACAGCTTCGGCCAGCTCTTCACCTGCCGAGCCGTCGTCGGCGTGGGGGAGGCGGCCTACGGACCCGCGGCAGCGTCGCTCGTGGCCGACTACTTCCCGGCACGTGGCCGCGCCGTGGCGATGGGTATTCTCTCGTCCGGCATCGCGCTGGGCGGCGTGCTCGGACTCCTGCTGGGCGGCCATCTCGAGGGCGTCTACGGCTGGCGCGTGGCGTTCATGACGGTCGGTGTGCCCGGCTTCGTCCTGGCGCTGCTCGTGTCCCGCCTCGTGGATCCGACGCGGGCCCCGGCACACCTGACCGTGCGCTCGTTCCTGCGTGACTTCGAGCTCGGGGTGCGGCCGCTGGTGCGAAATCTGTGGCCGCTGCTCGCGGCGGTTGTCCTGGGCGGCGCGGCGGCGTACTGGCTCGACCGCCAGTACGGCGCCGGCTCCAAGGTGGATCTCGCCGTCTTCAGCGCCGCGCTCGGGCTCGGGCTAGCGCTCACGATCTTCCGCTGGGTCCGGCGCACGCCGGCGGACGTGGCGGCGGATACCTCGTTCGGCAGCGGCATCAGCGGCGCGTTCGATGAGATTGCGCGGGCGGGCCGCACGGTGCTCCGGACGCCGACGCTGGTCTACGTCTTTCTCGCCGGCGCGATGATTTCGTTCGGCCTGAACGGCATCGTGGGCTGGGGCCCGACGTTCGTCTCCCGCGAGCTCGACTTGAGCGCCGCCGAGGCGGCGGCCCTCCTGGGAAAATGGGGGTTGATCTCGGGGACCGCGGGGACACTGTTCGGCGGCGTGCTCGCGGACTGGCTTCGGCGGCGCTGGGAGACGGCGCGGGTGATCGTCGTCGCGCTCGGGCTGCTGCTGGGCGGCCCGCTGGCGCTCTGGCTGCTCACCATCCGCGACCCGGTGCTGTTTCAGGCGGTGTTCGCGATCGCATTCTTCTGCCTATCCTGGTACACGGGACCGATGACGGCGGTGATCTTCGACGTCGTGCCCGCGCGCATCAGCGCGACAGTGGCTGGCGCCTATCTGCTCTTCATCCACCTCGCCGGCGACGCCATCGCGTTGCCGCTCGTCGGCAGCCTGAGCGACCGGTTCGGCCTCGATCGCGCGATTCTGCTGTTGCCGCTGGTGGTGATCGTCGGCGGGGTCGTCGTGCTGGGCGCGATGCGGACGCTGGGGCGGGACATGCATCGCGAATTGGTGGGCAGGTGACGGGACACGTCGCCGAGTAGACCGAAACACCAGTTCCAGCAGTTCCGTACATCGCCCCGGAGCGCTCCGTCTCTTCCGATGGTGCCGAAGCCGAGCCGAGCCACGAGCACCTGTGCGCGTCTCATGGAGCGCCGTGGCTGGGTACCCGGCGAGGCCCGCCGCCGGGTGCCGACCCGGAGTCCCATAGGGCACGGGGGTATGCCAACGGCGGCCGAATTCTGCACTTCCAGCGGGCAGGACGCCACGAGCCCCGTGGGCGCGGCTACCACATTTGTGGGGACAAGTCGGCTAAGTGGCTGGCGGACGCAGAGATGCTCTGCCTCCAAGGGCGGCATACGTCCTGCCCCCGCCAACGGGCATGCAGTTCAGCGACAGCGCCAGCGACCCCGACCAAGGCAGCCCGGCTCCCGCGGGGGAGCCGCTCGTTCCGCTTCTCCGGGTCGAGCAGGCGCTGAGCGATCCGGACGCGCTCGCAACCTGGCATGCGGCACTGTCGAACGCCCTCTCCGCCGACTTACCCCACGATCTGCTGGGCTTGTGGCTGTACCCGTGGAGCGGTGGCGTCGCGCTGCTCGGCCCCGAGGCGCTGACACAGGACAGCCTGGTCGTGCCGCTCGCCGCGCCCCAGGCCCAGCCCGGCCAACTGGCGATTTTCGAGGCGACCATCCGGCGCGCGGGCTACAAGTCCGTGGCGTGCACCCCGATCCGCTCGGGACGGCGAGACGTGGGCCTTCTGCTCGCGGCCGCGCTGGAGCCCTCCCGCTACGACGACACCCGGCTCATGACTCTCGAGGTGGTGGCTCAGCGGCTGGCGCCGATGCTCGGTCGCCTGGCGCGCCAGTGGGGCGCGACGGCCGACACCGCCCCGGAAGTCGCGCATCTCGAGGCGCTGGTGGACGCCGTGGCGTTCGCGGGCACCCAGTCGGGAACTCCGCAGCTCTACGTCGCCGAGCTGGGCCGGGCACTCGAGCCCGTGCTCCCCCACGACCTCCTCGAACTGCTCGTGGCCGATGCTGCGGGCACACGGGTGTACCGCCTGGGCGAGCACACCGGTGGGCCGCTCTGGGGGGACCCTTCGCTGGAGATCGGGCTGGAGTACCTCGACCTCGACGCGCTCTTCGACGGTGCCGACCGGCTCGTCATCGCCGATACGTACCAGGACTCTCGCTGGCCTCGCGGCTATTTCACGGTGGAGGAGCCGGCGGGAGCGGAGCCGCGCGCGGTGGTCGGGGCCCGGGTGCACGGGGCGAGGGGACTCGAGGCCTATCTCCTGGCTGGCAGCGTGAGCGCGGACTTCTACGACGATGCCGACGCCGCGCTGCTGGCGCGGGTCGCCGGCCTGATTGCGGCCCAGGTCTCCCTCCTGGTCTCGGCCGCCACGCCTGCCGCGGCGGCACCGCGAGTTCCGACCGGACCCGAACCAGTGAGCGCGTTGGATGCCGCCGAGCAGCTCGCCACCGGCATCGAATTCGCCCAGACGACCCGGCGGGTGGCCGATCTGGCTGCGCGGTTCCTGCCGTTCGACGCGATGCACTTCGCCCTCCGGCTGAGCGAGGGCGACCGCGTGGTGTTGTTGCAGCCGGGGGAAAGCCGAGCACTGCCCGACCTGCCGCTGGTGCCGGTGGGTGGGACCGCCCTTGCCGCGGTGCTCCAGGGCGAGATCCCGAATTCCTTCCTGCTGGCCGAGGGTGAGGCGCGCCTGGTCGTGCCGCTGCGGGTGGCGGGACGGGTGCACGGCGCCATGGTGCTGACCGCGCGGCATCCAGCGATCCTCCGCGAGGTGCACCTGCGTCCGGCGCAGCAACTCGCGGACGTGATCGCTGCGCACCTGGAGCTGCTGCGCCGGACGGCGCTTCTGCCGCCGCCCTATCTGCCCGGGTGGAAGAAGATCAGGTAGCGACCTGCCGAGGGCGTGCGCCGGCAGGCCCACGTGGTCACCAGCCCGCCCTGCACCGCTAGGGGTTGGTGGGGCGGATGTCGAGCTCGCTTACCAGGGCGCGCTCGGGGAGCTGGACGGCGTGCAGGATGGCGTCGGCCACGTCACCGGGCTGCAGGATGCGCTCCGGGTTCGACTTGAGCATCGGCTGGTCGTGGAGCATCCCGGTATCCACCGACCCGGGGCAGATGGCGATGACCCGGATGCCCTCCTTCCGCAACTCCTGCATCAGCGCGCGGCTGAAGCCGAGCACGGCGTGCTTGGACGCGCAGTATGCGGCGCCGCCGGCGAACCCGTTTCGCCCGGCGAGGCTGGCCACGTTCACGATCGTTCCTCCGCGGCGGCGGCGCATGGCCGGAAGCACGGCCCGGGTCACGAGGAAGAGGCTTCGGAGGTTGGTGGACATCGTGGTGTCCCAGTCCTCCAGAGTCAGCTGCTCGAACGGCCGGGCGATCATGACCCCGGCATTGTTGACCAGCAGGCCGACCTCGCCCAGCGCACGGGTGAGTCGCTCCACCGCGCGCGCCACCTGGGTGGGATCGCCCACGTCCGCGGCCGCGCCCGCGGCGTCGATCCCCCCGGCCGCGAGGTCCGTGACGAGCGCGTCGAGGTCGCCCGCCGTCCGGGCGCATACGGCGATGCGGTATCCCGCGCGCCCGAGCGCGAATGCGGTCGCCCGGCCGATTCCCTGCGTGGCGCCCGTGACGAGCGCGGTGGCGATCTCTGTCATGGCGGCAATCTAACGCGCTACCGCCGGAGTGACGCCACCTCCGTGCTGAGCGCGTCGAGACGCTGGAGCAGCTCGGCGTGGCGGGCGGCGTCGGTTTCCCCCGGCCGGCCCCGGAAGTAGATGGTGCCGTTCGGATACAGCGTGGCGCTGTCCACCTCGTCCAGGGTATCGAACCCGCGCTCGTGGGCCTTGGCGGTGAGCTCGGCGGCGTTGATGCGAAGTCGGCGCATCTCGTCCTCGTTCACCTGGCCCGCGGCCACCAGGCAAACGTCCCGATCGGTGTGAAACAGCAACTGCTTCGACGGGCCACGATAGAACAGGCGCACGAGCAGCGCGTTGACGCCCAGCAGGGCGGCGGCGCCGACTATTCCGCCGGTCAGCGACGTGTCGTTCCCGATGATGGCGTTCTGCACGGTGTTGGACAGGGTCAGCAGCACCACGAAATCGAACGGGTTGAGCTGGGCCAGCAGGCGCTTGCCGACGGTCCGAAGCCCGAGCACCAGGATCATGTAGACGAGGATGGGCCGGACCACCTTCTCCAGCAGTGAGACGGGATGCGTGGCGCTGTCCAGCGCGCCGAAGTGGCTCAGGTTGGCCCACAGCGTGGGCCAGTCGACGTGGGGCATGGGCTCGGTCTCCGGCGATTAGCTTTCCGGGCATGGCGCTTCCGCTGCAGCATCCGATTGTACGGCCCAACCGAGGCTCTCGTAAGCCCATCGAGCCGCCGCCGGGCTGGCGCGCCCGGCTCCAGGCGGTGCGACACGTGCCCCGCCTGCTGGGCCTGGTGTGGCGGACCGAGCCGCGCTACGTGGTGGGCATCCTGGTGCTCCGCGTGGTGCGGTCGCTGGTGCCGCTCGCGGTGCTCTGGATCGGGAAGCTCATCGTGGACGAGGTGGTACTCGCGATGGGCGTGGCGGGGCGCGGCGCGGCCGTCGACTGGGCCCGGCTGGGCGAGCTGGTCGTCGTCGAGCTGGCCATCGCGCTCGCCGGCGAAGGCCTGGCGCGGGTCTCCGCCCTGCTCGAGAGCCTGCTGGGCGATCTCTTTGCCAACGAGACGAGCGTCGAGCTGATGCGCCATGCCGCCACGCTCGACCTCGAGCAGTTCGAGGACGCCGAGCTGTATGACAAGCTGGAGCGGGCGCGGCGGCAGACCGTGGGCCGGATCGGCCTCTTCACCATGCTGCTCTCGTCGGTGCAGGACGCGATCACTCTCGCGACGCTTGCGGCGGCGCTCGCGGTGTACGTGCCGTGGCTTCTGGTGCTGCTGCTCCTGGCGGTGCTTCCTTCACTCCTCGGCGAGACCCACTTCGCCTCGCTGGGCTACTCGCTCCTCTACTCCTGGACGCCGGAGCGCCGCCAGCTCGACTATCTGCGCTACATCGGCGCGAGCGACATCTCGGCCAAGGAGCTCAAGCTCTTCGGGCTGTCCGACTTTCTGGTCGACCGCTACGACCGTCTGAGCAACGATTTCTACGAGGCCAACAAGCGGCTGGCCATCCGGCGGAGCTTCGTCTCCACGCTGCTCGCGGCAGTCGGGACGCTGGGATACTACGGGGCGTACGGCGTGATCATCTACCTGACGGTGATCGGCTACCGCTCGCCGGCGGGGCTCTTCACCATCGGCGTGCTCACCTTCCTCGCGGGATCGTTCCGCCAGAGCCGCGACCTGATCCAACGGGTGCTGCTGTCACTCTCGCAGGTGTTCGAGCAGAGCCTCTACCTGGACGACCTCTTCAGCTTTCTCGCCGTCGAGCCGCGGATCCAGCGAAATCCCGGCGCCCGGCAGGTCCCGGTGCCGATCCGGACCGGGGTGGTCTTCGAGAACGTCGGGTTTCGCTACCCGGGTTCCGAGCGGTGGGCGGTGCGCGGGCTCGACTTCTCGCTCGCGCCGGGCGAGCGGATCGCGCTGGTCGGCGAGAACGGGGCGGGGAAGACCACGCTGGTGAAGCTGCTGGCCCGCCTCTACGATCCGGTGGAGGGGCGGATCCTGCTCGACGGCGTGGATCTCCGCGAGTACGACGTCGACAGCGTGCGGCGGAACGTGGGCGTCATTTTCCAGGACTTTGTGCGGTACGACTTCGTGCTCCGGGAGAACATCGCCGTCGGCAACATCGCGGCGCGGGAGGACGAGCCCCGGATCGAGACCGCCGCGCAGCGAAGCCTGGCCGACACGGTGGCCGCCAGGCTGGCGGGGCGCTACGACCAGATGCTGGGGCGCCGGTTCGACAACGGCGTGGACCTCTCGGGCGGGGAGTGGCAGAAGGTGGCCCTTGCCCGGGCGTACATGCGCGACGCGCAGCTCCTCATCCTGGACGAGCCGACCGCGGCACTCGATGCCCGAGCCGAGTACGAGGTATTCCTCCGATTCTCGGAGCTGACGGCGGGCCGCATGGCGGTGCTCATCTCCCACCGGTTCAGCACCGTCCGTATGGCCGACCGCATTCTGGTGCTTCAGGGCGGCGAGCTGGTGGAGCAGGGGACGCACGAGGCGCTGGTGGCCCAGGGCGGTCTCTACGCCGAGCTGTTCCACCTGCAGGCGGCCGGGTACCGCTGAGCCCGCCCATCCGGCGGCCTGAACCGCCATCGAATCAGGGAGGGTGACGTGGTCCAGGAGCTCGAGGGGGCCGGAGCACTGCTGATTGACGCCCACGTGCACCTGCACGATTGCTACGCGCCGCAGCGTTTCCTCGAGCATGCGGCAGGCAATTTCGAACGAGCGGCGCGGGAGCACGGATGGAGCCCCACGCCCGGCGTGCTGCTGCTCACCGAGTCGGCCGGCGTGGACTGGTTCGGCCGCCTGGCAGCCGTGGCCGCGGGCGCGGCCGAGCTGCCGCTGGGTTCCTGGACGCTGGCCGCCACGCCCGATCCGAGCGCGTTGCTGGCCAGCCGCGGAGCGGAGCGGCTGCTGCTCGTCTCAGGCCGGCAGGTGGTGGCTCGAGAGGGGCTCGAAGTCCTGCTGCTGGCCACGCGTGCCAGCGTTCCCGATCGGCTCCCCGTCCGGGAGATTCTGGCTGAGGGCGAGCGGCTCGGCGCCTTGCGGGTGATCCCGTGGGGTGCCGGGAAATGGCTCTTCGGCCGCGGCCGTCTCGTGACGGAGCTCATCGAGGCGGCTCAGCCGGGCGATGGCTTCTTTCTGGGCGACGGCGCGGGGCGGCCGTTCTTCTGGAGCACACCCCGTCATTTCGTGCAGGCCGAGCGGCGCGGCATTCGAGTGCTGCCCGGCACAGACCCGCTGCCGTTTCCCCGGGAGGTGACGCGACCGGGAGGCTTCGGGTTCCGCCTGGAAGCGCCAGGAAACTACACCATGCCCGTCGAAGCGCTCAAGGCGGCACTTCGCAGTCCGGGCGCGCGGCTCACGCCCTTCGGGCAACTGGAGCGGCTGGCCCCATTTGTCCGGAACCAGCTCGCCATGCAGCGTCGCAAGCGCCGAGGTGCCCGCTCGGCTACTCGCCGCTCTTTCCGGTGACCGGCACCTGTGCGACCGAGGCGATCTTCCAGCCCCGCAATCCCCGCCGCAGGACGGCCAGGTAGTGACTCACGTTCTCGCCCCCATCCTTCGGATGCATCTTCGCCGTGCCGAAATCGAGCGCGGTGCCGCCGTACACCCGGACCGTGTCGGACGTGAGCACCATGTGCGGCCAGTTCGGGGCGTCCTTCTCCATGACCTCGCGGATGGCCTTGGCGCCCATGAGCTCGGTGCCGTCGGGCTGGATGACGATGGCCTCATCCAGATACATGGCCGCTACCGCGGCCGCGTTCTTGGCGTTGAACGCTTCGGCGTACGAGGCTCGCGTGGAGTTGAGCTGGTCGATTACGGTCCGGAGGGGGATGTGCGGAGTCTCGACTCCCTGCGCGGCGGCGGGGCCGGCGAGAGTCAGTGCCAATACCAGCGGGACAGCCAGGCGGAAACGCGACGGGCGTGGCACGTGGTCCTCCAATTGTGGGGGGATCGGCGGTATGCGGCACTATGGTACAGCCCTATCCCGGGTCGCGCCAGCCCGATTTGACAACTTCTTCCGCGCACTCCACCTTGAAAATCCAACTCTCCGAAGGAGGTGGAGGCCATGAAGGTCTATGGCTCCAACAACATCCGGAACGTGGCGTTCGTCGGCCACGGAGCCAGCGGGAAGACGTCGCTCGTAGACGCCCTGGCCTGGGTGTCCGGCAGCAGCCGCCGCCATGGCGGCATCAAGGAAGGCACGACCCTCACCGATTACTCCCCCGACGAGATCGCCCGGCAGCACTCGATCAACCTGGCGCTGGGCTTCGCGGAGTGGATGGATACCAAGCTCAATCTCATCGATACCCCCGGATACCTCGACTACTTCGGCGAGGTCGTCACCGGTCTGCACGCCGCCGATGCCGCCGTGGTCGTGGTGAGCGGCACCAGCGGGGTCGAGGTGGGCACCGAGAAGGCCTGGGAAGTCCTCGATCAACTTCATCTGCCCCGTGTCCTGTTCGTCTCCCTCATGGACAAGGAGCATGCGGATTTCGAGCGGGTTTTCATGGATTTGAAGGCGCATCTGACGCCGAGGGTCGTGCCGGTCGAAATTCCGATCGGCGACGGCCCGGACTTCCACGGGATCATCAATCTCTTCTCCGGTCACTGCCACCAGTACACCAAGGGCGCACTCAAGGGCGAGGGCGATGTCGTCCCCATCCCTCCGGAGTTCCAGGGGCGCTACCGCGAATACAGCGAACACCTGACCGAGGCGGTTGCCTCGACCGACGACGACCTGATCGAGCGCTATCTGACCGGCGAGGAGATCCCCCGGGAGCAATTCATCGGCGCGGTGAAGCAGGCGATGCTGGCCGGACAGATCGTCCCCCTGTTCTGCGGAAGCGCGCCGCTGACCTACGGACTCCGCACCCTGCTGCGGAAAATGGTCGAGCTGTTCCCGTCACCCGCCGAGCTCGCGCCCCCCGCCGACACCCCGCTTCTCGGCCGTGTGTTCAAGACCATCTCCGAGCCCCACGTGGGCGACGTGAGCCTGTTCCGGCTCTTCGCCGGCGAGCTCCGCAACGGCGACGAGGTCTGGAACGCCGAGCACGAGGTGCCCGAGAAGCTGAATCATCTGTCGATCCAGCAGGGCAAGGAGCGCATCGAGGTAGCGCAGCTCTGCGCCGGGGACATCGGCTCGGTGGCCAAGCTCAAGGACACCCACACCGGCGACACCTTCTGCCGCCGTGACGCGCCGGTGCGCCTCCCGCCGATCCCGCTGCCGGAGGCGGAGACCACCTCGGCCGTCGTCGTGAAGCAGCGCGGTGAGGAGGACAAACTCGCCGCGGGCCTCCACAAGCTGCATGAGGAGGACCCTACCTTCCACTTCGAGTACAACTCCGAGCTCGGTCAGACGCTGATCCACGGGATGGGCGAGCGACACTTCGAGACGATCCTGCAGCGGCTCGAGCGGAAATACGGGGTGCACGCCGAGCTGGCGCGCCCCCGCGTTGCGTACCGCGAGACGCTGAAGGGCAAGGCGGAGGGGCAGGGCAAGCACAAGAAGCAGAGCGGCGGGCGCGGCCAGTACGGCGACTGCTGGATCCGGATCTCACCCCGGCCGCGCGGCGCGGGGTACGAGTTCGTGGACAGCATCGTGGGCGGCGTGATCCCCAACAAATACATCCCGGCCGTCGACCGCGGGGTCCAGGAGTCGGCCGAGCGGGGCGTCGTGGCGGGGTACCCCATGGTGGACTTCCGGGTGGAGTGCTACGACGGCTCGTATCACGATGTGGATTCGAACGAGATGTCGTTCAAGATGGCGGGGATTCTGGCATTCCGGAACGTGGCCGCCAAGGCGCACCCGGTCCTGCTGGAGCCGCTGGTCGAGGTGACCGCCTGGGCGCCCGATGAGCTGCTGGGGGAGGTGATGGGCGATCTGAGCGCGCGGCGCGGCCAGATTCTGGGCACCGAGCCGGACGGCCGGCTCACCAAGGTGCGCGCGATCGTGCCGGAAGCCGAGCTGTACCGCTACTCCACCACGCTACACTCGATTACCCACGGCCGCGGCACCCACCGGGAGAAATTTCACGGGTACGCGGAGGCGCCGCCGGAGGTGACGGCGAGGGTGGCGGCGGAGAACGGGAAGGAGCAGGCGGTGGCGTCGTGAGGGCGCGCCGACTTCACCTACGCCGTCTTCCGCCCCGGCCTCGAGCGCGGCTTCCGCCCATTCTTGAGCGTGATCACTCCCGCCTCCTCCCGCGGCTGCCGGTACACGTACTGCTGCCCGCGGAAGTTCCGCAACACGACCTCCTCATCGCTCATGCTCACCACGTACTCCGGGAGCAGCGGGATCTTGCCGCCGCCGCCCGGCGCGTCGATGACGAAGTACGGGTTGGCCAGGCCGCTGGTCCAGCCCCGGAGCGCCTCCATGATCTTGATCCCGGCCTGGATGCTGGTCCGGAAATGCTCGGCACCGGCTACCTGGTCGGCCATATAGATGTAGTAGGGCCTCACCCGCGCCATCAGCAGCCGCTGCATCAGCAGCTTCATGACGGCCGGGTCGTCGTTCACGCCCTTGAGCAGCACTGTCTGGCACCCCATCGGGATGCCGGCATCGGCCAGCATGCCGAGCCCCTTGACCGCGGCCGGGGTGAGCTCGTCGGGGTGGTTGAAGTGCGTGTTGATGAAGAGCGGGTGGTACCGCTTCAGCATGGCGCAGAGCTCGGGCGTGATGCGCTCGGGGAGATGGCACGGTACCCGGCTCCCGATCCGGATGATCTCGAGGTGCGGGATGGCGCGGAGCCGGGTGAGGATGGCCTCGAGCCGGCGGTCGTTGAGGAGCAGCGGATCACCGCCCGACATGATGACGTCCCGGATCTCGGTGTGCTGCTCGAGGTACTGGAAAGCACTCTCGAACTGGGACATCGGGATCTTCTCGGGATCGCCCACCTTCCGGCGCCGGGTGCAGAAGCGGCAGTAGCTGGCGCACACCGGACTCACGAGGAACAGCGCCCGGTCGGGATAGCGGTGCGTAATGTTGGGGACGGGACTGTCGGCATCCTCGTTGAGCGAGTCCACGATGCCATCCACGACATCGAGCTCGTCCACCGTGGGGACGTACTGCCGCCAGATCGGATCGTCGGGGGACTTGATCAGGTCCACCATGGCCGGTGAGATCCGGAACTCGAAATTCTCCGCGGCCTGCCGGAGGCGGTCGAGGTCGGGGAAGTGCTCGGGCCCGAATTTGGTTGCGAGGGCCTCGAGCGACCGGATCGAGTTGGTCTTGAGAACTTCCTGCCAGGTTTCCATGGGGGGCACCCCGTTCCGTCGTAAGTCGTGCGTCGTCAGTCGTGGATCATGGGTCGCAGCTCGTCCGCGGGCGGCTCACGACTCATGACTCACGACTGACGACCTTCAGAAACACCACCTGGTCATCCCCCGGCGCGTAAAAATCCGGAATGCGGGACGTGAACCGGTACCCGCGGGCTTCGTAGAAGGCGCGGGTGGGCGCGTACTCCGGCCGGCCGGCCGTTTCCACGACGATGAGCCGGGCCGTGCCGGCCAGCCGGCGCTCCATGGCCCGTACCAGGGCGGAGCCGATCCCGGCGCCGTGGAGCGCCGGATCGACCGCCATCCAGTAGAGATCGTAGGTGCCGAGGGTACAGGGGGTAGGGCCCCAGCAGATCCAGCCGGCGAGGCGGCCGTCGTGCTCGGCGCCGAGTGCCAGGTAGTCGGGCGAACCGGCCACGGCGCCGTCGAACACTTCAAGGGCCACCGCGATCTCGTCTTCGCGGAAGAGCCCGACGGCACGGCTGATCTCCTCGATGCGGCCGCGGTCGGCCGCGGTGAGGTTCCGGAGCGACGCCAGGGTGAGGGTGCCGCTCACGCGGCCGACACCCCGCTGACCAGGGCGGCGGCGGCGCTGTGGCTCTGGGAGCGCATGAGGGCCTCGTCGACGATCTGCATGACGAGGTCGTCGTAAGTCCAGCCGAAGGCTCGGCCCATACGGGCCAGCCCGGCATTGCTCGAGAGGTCGGGGCAGGGGTTCACCTCGAGCACGTACGGCTGGCCGTCCTCGTTGACCCGGAGGTCCACCCGTCCGTACCCCTCGCCACCTGCCATGTGGAGCCACGCCTGCCGGGCCACCTCGCCGAGTCGGGCGGCGAGCTCGTCCGGCACCTCGGCGGGGCAGATGGGCACGGTACCTTCGTCCTCGGGGCTTCCCGGAATCCACTTGGCGGCGTAGCTCACGATGGGCCACGTGCCATCGGGCATGCCGTCGAAGCGGATCTCGGCCACCGGCAGCATCCGCTTGCCGACGAAGCCCACGTTGAACTCCCGGCCGGCCACGTACTCCTGCACCAGCACCTCGTCGAACTGCTCGAGCATGAGGGCGACCCGCTTCTTGAGCGCCCGCTTGGAGGTGCACACCGCGCCGTTGTCGATCCCGACGCTCGCGTCCTCGGCCGAGGGCTTCACGATGGCCGGGAGCGGGAATTCGGCCGGGGTCTTGTTGGCCTGCGCCAGCATGAACGCGGGGACCGGGAGCCCGGCCGCCGAGAGCAGCGTGTTGGCGACGTGCTTCCGATGGCAGATGGTGGTGGGCCAGGTGCGGCAGCCGGTGAACGCGACCCCTGCGAGCTCGAGGGTTCCGACGACCAGATCTTCGTACCGGGCGTGGCCGTTGATCCCCTCGCAAAGATTGAACACGAGATCGACCCGGCGGACCCGGCTGAGCCAGCGGAAATCGCCCAGGCGGACGGGGAGCAGCTCCACCTCGTGCCCACGCCGCCGGAGGACGGCGCGGACCTCGTGGACGTTGCCCACGACCGCCGCCACGTCCTGCGGGCTCCACTCGTCGCTGCCGGCATCGAACAGGATCGCCACTTTCATCACGCCACCTCCGCCAGAAGGGAACGGCCGCTGATCCGACGCCAGGCGATGTCGGCGACGGTGCGGATCAGCTCGTCGTAGCTCATCCCGGCGGCCCGTGCGGCCTTTGGGAAGCAGGAATTGTCCCGCGGGTCGGGCAAAATGCCCGGGAGCGGATTCAATTCGACGACCATGGGGCGATTGGCTGCGTCGCAGCGGATATCGATGCGGCACCAGTCGCGGCAGTCCAGCGCGTGATACGCCGCCAGCGCGGCAGCGCGAACATCCTCGGCCAGCGCTTCGGGGATCCTGGCCGGGCAGTCGAAAATCTCCAGCGGATGACTCGGCGAGTCCCACAGCCACTTGGCTTCGTAGCCGTAGATCGGCGGTGCACCCTTCGGCAGCGTTTCAAAGTCCATGCCGACGATGGGCAGGCAGCGCGCCTCGCTGCCGTTGCCGATCACCGCGACCGTGAACTCGGGCCCCGCGAGGTAGGTCTCGATGAGCACGGGCTCGGCATACGTGGCGAGCAGCTTCGAGACCTGCTTCACGAGCTGGCTCCGGGTCTTGCAGACGCTCCGGACGCTGACGCCCTTGCCCGAGCCCTCGAAGGCCGGCTTGACGAAGAGCGGGAAGGGGAGCTGGACCTTTCGCGCGTCGTCGGGACTCCGGGCGAGGACGAACGGCGCCGTGGGCACGCCGTGGTACGTCATCACTTCCTTGGCGCGCCGCTTGTCGAGGCTGAGGCCGAGCGTCAGCGGATCGGACGCGTGGCATGGAACGCCGAGAAACTCGCAGATGGCGGGGACGTGCCCCTCGCGGTTCGGGCCGTAGAGACCCTCGGCGATGTTGAAGACGAAATCGGGTCGGGTGAGCGCGAGCCGGGCGGGAAAGCTCGCGTTGGCTTCGAGCCGGTAGACCCGGCCGACAGAGCTCAGCGCTCGCTCCACCGCATCGATGGTGGCGGGCTCGTCCCACTCGGCGTAGAGATCGGGTTGGGGGAGGTCGTCGCGGAGTGCCCGCCTGTCGGGCTCGTCCGGAGAAGAGGAGTCGGTCGTGGCCCCGGCCGCTGCATCCGCCGGTGCATCTGGCTTGAGATTGAAGGCGAGTCCGATCCGAACTGCCAAGAGCGCCCCTCTACAAAAAAGGCCGTCCACGAGAGACGAGCCGCGACGAGTTAGGTGCTTCGACGAAACTAAAGTAAGGAAAAGGTTTCGGGAGCACAATAGTTTTTGGGCAGAAAGTCATGGCTCGTGACTCGTGACTCGTGACTCACGACCATGACTAGACCTTGTGATACCCGACCCGTCCCGCCTCGCTGCCGTCGGTCGAGCGAAAGAGCTCCACGTCGTCGAACAGCGACGGCGCTTCGCGCTGGAGCACGCGGAGGCAGGCGATGGCCATCCGGCGAATCTCCAGCTCGGCACCTTCGCCCAGGCGAAGCTCGAGCATGGTGCGCCAGGCGCGGACGTTGGCACTGGCCACGATCTTCACCTCGGTGGCGTTGGGGAGGACGCTACGCGCCGCTTCGCGCGCCATCTTCCGGCGGTGCACCGTGTGTTCCACCCACTCGTAGCGGGTCATCAGGTGCTCCACCGCCGCCACGTAGGCGGCCTGGGCCGCCTGCACCTGCCGAGTCCACTCGGCCTCCAACTCGGCGTCCCCCAGGATGGCGGGCGGCATCACGAACGCGGCGTGGGACTCGTCCACGTAGCGCTGGGAGAGCTGGGAGAAGCCCCAGCCGGCCCGGTGCCGCACCAGCTCGTGGCTGCAGCTCCGCGATATGCCCTCGATGAGCATCACGTACGTCGCGTGCTCGAACACCGAGCCGTGGCCCTGCTTGAGGATGTTCCGCAGGTACTCGCCCGTGGTGCGGCCGGCGGGGTTGTGCTGGCTCATGTAGCAGAGCCGCCCGGCGAACTCGGCGATCCGCTCGCCATCACTCGCCTCGCCCTTCCACTGGACCGGCAGGTGGCTGGGCTCGAGAAACTGTGGGCGCGCGATGAGGGTGACTCGGGGCTCGCGGATGATGTCCATGGGGATCTTGGGGTGGTGAGTCGTGAATCGTGCGTCGTGGAATCGCAGGTTGCAGGTCGGGTCGTGGGCTCCATGCCCCGCGACTCACGACTCGCGCCTCACGCCACGACGGTCCGTTCGTCCGCCAGCTCCAGCCGGTTCCGCGCATAGCCGCCACGCTGTTCGATCCGCCGGAGCCCGCGCGCGATATCGTCCGGGAGCGCGAGGGCATGGTCGCCCACCTTGAGGCGGCTCACCGGCGGCTCGCCGGAAGGAAGAATAACGCCGGGATTGAGGATGCCGAGCGGGTCGAAGGCGTGCTTGAGGCTCTCGAAGAGCCGGAGGATCTCCGAGCCGTAGATCCGCGAGAGGAGGCCGGCCCGGAGTCGGCCATCGCCGTGTTCCCCCGACGGCGTGCCGCCGAGCCGGACCAGCGCGCCGGTGACCACATCGAGCAGCCCGGCCACGGCTTCTTCCCACCCCGCGCGACCGACCTCGGGCAGAAGGTTCACGTGGATGTGGCCGTCGCCCGCGTGACCGAAGATCACCACCGCGAGCTCCCGCGCCGCCGCCGCCTCGCGGATCACCCGGATGTACTCGCCCATCCGCGGCAGTGGCACGCAGCCGTCCTCGATGACCTGAAGGGAGCGGCGTGTCTCGGGCAGGCCCGCCAGGATCGGGCTCGCCGCGTGGCGCAGCGCCCAGAGGCGCTCGGCCGCCGCCGGCGTGAGCCCGGTGTCCACGCCCGTGGCCCAGGGCGCCACGGCGCGCGCCGCCCGCTGGACCGCCGAGCGGGCGGCGGCCGGCTCATCCCGCTCCAGCTCGACCAGCAGCACCGCCTCGGCGCCAGTCTCGCCGACCAGCTCGAGGAAGGTGCGGTCGAGCAGCTCGACGGCGGACGGCTCGTGCTCCAGCAGCGCGGCCACGGCATCGCCCAGAACATCGAGCGTCGGAAGCGCGACGCGGAGGCCCGCCCGGGCCGCGGGCAACGGGTCGAGCCGCCACTCGGCCGCGGTGACGAAGCCGAGCGTGCCTTCAGCGCCGATCACGAGATCAACCAGATCGCCCGATGCGAGCCAGGCGTCCAGCGCGTAACCCGAGGCGTTCTTGCGGGTGCGCGGGAACCGGGCGCGCACGATCTCGGCGGCGGCGCGGATCGCGGGCGCGGCGCCCGCTTCGAACCGATCGAGGGCGAGCGCGCGGGGCTCGGCCGGCCGGCCGCGGCGGAGCTCGGTCACCTGGCCGTCGGCGGTAACGAGCTCCACTGCCTCGACCCACGGGCGAACGCTGCCGTACCGTACCGTACGCGCGCCCGCCGCGTTGGTGGAGAGCATGCCGCCGAGCGTGGCCCAGCGGCCGCTCGAGGGATCGGGCGGCAGGCGCAGTCCCGCGCGATCCGCGGCGATGTTGAGCTCCGCCAGAGTGACGCTCGCGCTGGCCCGCGCGCGGCGACCCGGCCCGTCCACCACCAGCTGCCGGGGCAGGGCGGTGAGGTCGACCACGATCCCGTCCCCCACGTTGCCGCCCCCCATCGCGCTGCCGGCGCCGCGCGGCACGAGCGCCACGCGGTGCGCCGACGCCCAGTGGGCGAGCGACGCGACGTCTTCGCGGTCCCGCGGCACGCACACGGCCGCCGGCAGGATCCGGAAGATCCCGGCGCCTTCGGCGTAGGCGGCACGCGCGCGATGGTCGGTTCGAAAGAGGCCCCGGATCGGCGGGGGAGGCAGCATGGGCCAAAGGTAACTATCTTGTGCCGGTATGTCGGACAGCTCCCGCGCGCAGCTCATCCACATCGACGTGGACCGCCGGCTCGGCCATGAGTGGGACGAGTGGGACGGTCGGCCGCTGCCGAACCAGGGGAACTACGATTCCTCTCCGACGCTCTTCTTTCTGTGGTCCGCGCTGGCGATCGTGCTCGGCCTCGGAGCAGTCGCGGCCGGGCTCTTTCTCTTTGCTCCCCGTCTCGCCGGCCTGGCTTCCTGGCTTCCGCGCGCGCTCTGGACGGCGCTCCTCCTGCTCTCGCTCGTGCTGGCCGTGTGGTGGGGCGTGCTCCTCCTCTCATACTCCTCCGGCCGTGCGCTGCTGCCCGAGCGCCTCGCCGAGCGCGGGCCTTTTCTCCGGCTGATGCGGCTCACGTCGCGGGTGGCGGGGCGGTTCGGGCGCAGGGATTGGGTCGAGAACGCATCCGTGAAGGTGTACAACACCCTGGCGCTGCTCCGCGGGCGTAAGGTCGGCAAGGGCGAGCTGCTGCTGCTGATCCCCCGCTGCCTCTCGAAGGATACGCTGGACGGCGTGCTGGGGATCGCCGGCAAATATGGTGTCCCCGTGTTCGTGGCCACGCGCGGGCAGCTCGCGCGCCGGGTCATCCGGGAGCGCCGGCCGCGCGCCGTGGTGGCGGTGGCATGCGAGCGGGACATGGTGAGCGGGCTGCACGACGTGGCGGGGAAGATTCCCGTCCTCGGCCTCACGATGACGCTGCCCTCGGGGCCGTGCAAGGACGCGGTGCTGAACCTCGGCAAGCTCGAGGAGTGGGTGCAGGCGTACGTGGTCTGAAGCGACTCCCTTCAGGGCACCTCCTGCGCTGGCGGAGGCGCCTCATCCGTCGGTGACTCCTCTTCCGGCGGCGCGCCGGACTCCCCGTCCGCTTCCGGCACTGCGCGTGGCTCGGCCGAGGGGGCCGGCGGCCCGCCGTACTGCTTCACCAGACTCGCCAGTGCCGCCCGCATCTTCACCGCCACCGGATGGTCCCGCGGCACCTGGCGATCCAGCTCGCGGTCCGGGAGCGACGGGTCGGCCACGGGCCGGTATGTGGTCTCCAGGGTGATCTTGCTGAACCCCGGACGGCTGGGGTCGGCCCACGCGACGACGCGCACCACGCCCGGGCCGACGCGCCGGTAGCTGGTGCGCCTG